>NZ_CP147913.1:0-312333 GCF_037414475.1 Myxococcus stipitatus
AGAATCTCGACAAGCTCTCCCCCAAGCAGCGTGCGCTGTATGAGCTCCTCCTCAAGGAGAAGAAGGGACAGCTCCAGGAGGCGTCGACCAAGGCGGTGGAGCGGACCATTCCGCGCCGCACCGACACGGGGCCCGCGCCCGCGTCCTTCCCGCAGCAGCGGTTGTGGATCGTGGACCAGATCGAGGGCGGTCGAGCCTTCGCGTACAACGTCCACATCACCGTCCAGTTCACCGGCGCGTTGGATATCGCCTTGCTGGAGCGGTGTGTGAACCAGGTGGTGCGGCGCCACGAGTCGCTGCGCACGGTGTTCGCCGCGCGCGCGGACGGCGTCCCCATCCAGGTGGTGCTGCCCGAGCTGCACATCGCCGTCCCGGTGGAGGACGTCTCCCACCTGTCGAAGGAGGAGCAGGACGCGGAGGTGGAGCGGCGCACCACCGAGGAATCCCAGCGCCTGTTCGACCTGGCGCGCGGGCCGCTGCTGCGCGGCAAGGTGCTCCGGCTGAGCTCCGACAACCACGTGGCCCTCGTCACCATGCATCACCTGGTGACAGACCGCTGGTCCCTGGGTGTGTTCGTCCGCGAGCTGATGGCCTTCTACGCCGCGGAGGTGGCCAACCAGTCACCTGACCTGCCGGTGCCCGCCATCCAGTACTCCGACTTCGCCGTCTGGCAGCGCGAGCGCATGCAGGGCGAGCGGCTGCGCACGGAGCTGGAGTTCTGGAAGCAGCACCTGCGCACCCTGCCCGCCCCGCTGGAGCTGCCCACCGACAGGCCCCGTCCTCCCGAGCAGACGTACCGAGGCTCCCGCCAGTTCGTCACCCTCCCGGTGTCCCTGACGCGTGCCCTCAAGCAGGTCAGCCAGCAGGAGGGCGCGACCCTCTTCATGACGCTGCTGTCGACGTTCCAGACGTTGATGCACCGGCACTCGCGGCAGACGGACATCACCGTCGGCTCGCCCATCGCCGGCCGCAACGTGCCGGAGCTCGAGCAGCTCATCGGCTTCTTCGTCAACACGCTGGTGCTGCGCAATAACCTGGGCGGCAACCCCACCTTCCGCGAGCTGCTGCGCCGCGCGAAGGACGTGTGCATGGCCGCGTATGCGCACCAGGAGCTGCCCTTCGAGAAACTCGTCGAAGAGCTGCGCCCTCCGCGCGACTTGAGCCGTCACCCGCTCTTCCAGGTGATGTTCAGCTTCCAGAACACGCCTCGGCAGGACCTCTCCATGCCGGGGTTGCAGTCGACGTACCTCCTCGTGGACCCAGGCTCCGCCAAGTTCGACCTGCTGCTGGAGCTGCGCGAGGACCGGCCGGACGAAATCTTCGGTTGGCTCGAGTACAACACCGACCTGTTCGACGTCGCGACCATCCAGCGGATGCGCGGGCACTTCTACACGCTGCTCGCCGCCGTGGCCGCGAACCCGGACACGCGCCTGTCCGAGCTGCCCATCCTCACCCAGGAGGAGCAGCTCCAGCTCCACTCTGATTTCCAGGGCCGCGAAGACACCTTCCCGCGAGACGTGTGCCTGCACTCCCTCATCGAGGCCCAGGCGCGTCGTACACCCGACGCGGAGGCCGTCCGCTTCGAGGACTCCGCCCTCACGTATGCGCAGCTCGACGCCCGCTCCAACCAGCTCGCCTGGCACCTGCGTTCCCTGGGTGCTCGCCCGGGCTCTCTCGTGGGTGTCTCGCTCGAGCGCTCACTCGACCTCGTCGTTGCCCTGCTCGCGGTCCTCAAGTCCGGCGCGGCCTACGTCCCCCTCGACCCCGCCTATCCTCGTGAGCGCCTCGCTGGAATGCTCGAGGATACCCAGGCCCCCGTCCTCCTCACCCACCAGCGCCTGCTTCCGAGCCTGCCGCCCTCCTCGGCGCATGTCCTCTGCCTCGACACGCAGTGGGACGCGGTCGCCTCGCACTCCACGGCCGCGCTGCCTCTGGCCGCTGGCGCCGATGCTCCCGCCTACGTCATCTTCACCTCGGGCTCCACCGGACGTCCCAAGGGCGCCATCAACGCCCATCGCGCCATCGTCAACCGTCTGCTCTGGATGCAGCAGCAGTACGCACTGTCGTCCTCCGACACCGTCCTCCAGAAGACGCCCTTCTCCTTCGACGTCTCCGTCTGGGAGTTCTTCTGGCCCCTCATGACGGGCGCGCGCCTCGTCCTCGCCAAGCCCGGCGGGCACCAGGACCCCTCCTACCTCGCTCGCCTCATCTCCGAGGAGAACGTCTCCACGCTTCACTTCGTCCCCTCCATGCTCCGCGTCTTCCTCGAGGAGCCGGGCCTGGAGTCCCTCTCGTCCATTCGCCGCGTCATCTGCAGCGGTGAGGCCCTCCCCGCTGAGCTCGTCCGCCGCGCTCACTCGCGCCTGCCCGCCTCCGCCGAGGTCCACAACCTCTACGGCCCCACCGAGGCCGCGGTGGACGTCTCGTTCTGGCATTGCGCTCGCGGAGACACCCGCCACTTCGTCCCCATCGGCAAGCCTGTCTCCAACACCCAGCTCCACGTCCTCGACGACTCCGGGCGCCCCACTCCCGTTGGTGTCCCAGGTGAGCTCTTCATCGGTGGCGTCCAGGTCGGCCTCGGCTACCTCAACCGCCCCTCGCTCACCGCCGAGCGCTTCATCCCCGATGCGTTCTCCAGCACGCCCGGCGCGCGCCTCTACCGCACGGGCGACGTCGCTCGCTGGTTGCCCGATGGCTCCATCGAGTACATCGGCCGCGCCGACTTCCAGGTGAAGCTGCGTGGCTTCCGCATCGAGCTCGGTGAAATCGAGGCGGCACTCCTCGCCTTCCCTGGTGTCTCCGACACGGTCGTCGTGCTCCGGGAGGACGCGTCCTCGCCTCGCCTCGTCGGCTACCTCGTCACCTCCGCCGAGGTCGACCTCCAGGCGCTGCGCTCATCACTCGCCTCGCACCTGCCTGAGTTCATGGTGCCGTCCGCCTTCGTGACGCTGCCAGCCCTGCCGCTCTCGCCGAACGGCAAGGTCGACCGGCGGGCCCTGCCCGCGCCGGAGCTGAAGGCTCGCGACGCGGCGGACTTCCTCGAGCCACGGACCGCGCCGCAGCAGACGCTGGCCACCATCTGGGCCCAACTCCTGGGCGTGCCGCGCGTCGGCATCCACGACAACTTCTTCGAACTGGGCGGCGACTCCATCCTCGCCATCCAGGTCGTCTCGCGCGCACGTCAGGCGGGCCTGCACCTGTCCGCCAACCAGCTCTTCCAACACCAGACGTTGGAAGCCCTGGCGCGCGTGGCGAAGCAGCACGAGGGGCCACAAGCCGCTCAGGCCGAGGAGTTCGGTACATCGCTCCTGACGCCCATCCAGCTCGACTTCTTCGAGGCCGAGCGCCCAGAGGCTCACCACTTCGCCCAAGCCTTCATGCTCGCGTCGAGCGAGCCGGTGGATGTCCCCTGCCTGGAGACCGCGCTGCGCGCCGTCGTCGCGCATCACGACACGCTGCGGCTGCGATTCATGCGTCGGCCTGACGGCTCCTGGCACCAGGAGTTCGCCCGCCTGGAGGCCCCCGTCCGCCTGCAGCAGGTGGACCTCGCCTCCGTGTCCGACGCGGAGCTGGCCTCGGCCCTGGAGTCCGCGGGCTCGCGTCTCCATGCGAGTCACTCGCTGGAGGAAGGGCTGCTGTTGCGTGCCGCCCTCTTCAACCTCGGCGCCGAGCGCGGCTCGCGCCTGCTGCTCTCCATCCATCACCTCGGTGTGGACGGCGTCTCCTGGCGCACGCTGCTGGAGGACCTGGGCACGGCGTACGTACAGTCGCGCCAGGGCCGTCCCGTGGCACTCCCTCCCAAGTCCACGTCGTTCAAGACGTGGGCTTCAAAGCTGACCGAGTTCGCTCGCTCCGAGGACATCTCCCGCGAGCGGACCTACTGGTTGGAAGAGGGCCGGCGCGAGGTCTCCGCTCTCCCTACGGACGGCGCCGGCGGTGCGGTCTCGGTGGCGTCAGCGCGCACGGTGGAAGTCTCCCTCGACGAGGCACAGACACGCCTGCTGTTGCAGGAGACGCCCACGGCCTGGCGCGCAAGCATCAACGATGTGCTGCTCGCGGCGTTGGCCGAGAGCCTCACGAACTGGACGGGCCAGCCACGCGTACGCGTCGAGTTGGAAGGCCACGGCCGCGAGCCCTTCTCCGAGGACGTGGACCTGTCCCGCACCGTGGGCTGGTTCACCACGCTGTATCCCGTGACGCTGGATGTCTCGGGCGCCACCAGCCTGGGCGACCGCTTGCGCTCGGTGAGGGATTCGCTGCGGCGGCTTCCGCGGAAGGGCCTCGGCTTCGGACTGCTGCGCCACCTCACGGAGGATGCACACGTCCGCGCGCTTCCTCGCGCCCAGGTGCTCTTCAACTACCTGGGCCAGTTCCACCAGTCCTCCGGTGACGGCTCCGTGCTGAACCCGTTCACCGCGACGCGGGAGCCCCTGGGCGCCCTGCGTGCTCCGGCCGCCCCGCTCTCACACCTGCTGGAGATCAACGGCTACGTCTTCGAGGGCCGGCTGACGCTGACGTGGACGTACAGCCAGGCCGCGCACCGGGCGGAGACCGTCCAATCCCTGGCCGAGCGCTGCATGGACACGCTGCGGCAGCTCATCGACGCGCGTGACTCGTCCGACGCCCGCCGCTTCACGCCCACGGACTTCCCTCTGGCCCGGCTGACTCAGCCCGTGCTGGACCAGGTGTTGCCCGCGGGGATGGTGGCGGATGACCTCTATCCACTGTCGCCCATGCAGCAGGGCATGCTCTTCCACACGCTCGCGGCTCCGGGTTCGGGCGTCTACGTCACGCAGTTGTCGTGGACCTTCGGCGGCGCCGTGGACATGTCCGCCTTCCGCCGCACCTGGGAAGCGGTCATCGAGCGTCAGCCCTTGCTGCGCACGTCCTTCATCGCCGAGGGCGCTGACGAGCCCCTCCAGTGGGTCCACCCGGAGGCCACGCTTCCATGGGAGGAGCAGGACTGGCGAGGAGTGGATGAAGCCACTCGGCAGCGCCGCTTCGATGCCCTCGTCGCCCAGGATCGCGCCCGCGGCTTCGACCTGCGCACGCCGCCACTCCTGCGTCTGACGGTCATCCGCACGGAGGAGAACACGTGGCGCGTCCTGTGGACGCTTCACCACCTCATCGTGGATGGATGGAGCCTGGGACTCCTCTTCCAGGAGCTCTTCTCGACCTACGAGCAGGTGCGCTCCGGCAGGCTCTCGTCCAAGAGCGAGTCGACCTCCTTCCGCGACTACATCGGCTGGCTCCAGCGTCAGTCGCTGGAGTCCGCGGAGGCCTATTGGCGCAAGGCGCTGCGCGGCTTCACCGCACCCACGCCACTGCCCGGTGCGCTTCCGCGGAGCACGGACGCGGCGCTGCGGCGCCAGAACCTGAACCTCTGGATACCCGCGGAGACGACGTCGGCACTCCAGGCCTTCGCCCGCCAGCACCACCTCACGCTCAACGCGTTGGTCCAGGCCGCGTGGACGTTGGTGCTCTCACGCCACACGGGTGAGAGGGACATCCTCTTCGGCGCCACCACATCCGGCCGCTCCGCCGAAATCCCCGGCGTCGAGCATGCTGTCGGCCTCTTCATCAACACGCTGCCCGTCCGTCTCTTCGTCGACGACGACACCACGGTCCTCTCGTGGCTCCAGCAGCTCCACGCGCAGCAGCTCGAGCTGCGCCAGTTCGAACACACGCCCCTCGTGCGTCTGCATGGATGGAGCGATGTGCCGCGCGGCACGCCCCTCTTCGAGTCCCTCTTCATCGTCGAGAACTTCCCCGTCGATGCCGCCGTGAACTCGGCCAGCGCGGACCTGGGCATCCGCGACTTCAGCGCGCGCGAGCAGGCGGACACTCCGCTGGAGGCGTACGTCATCCCCGGTGAGTCGATGGAGCTGCGCCTGCTCTTCGACGCCGCTCGCTTCGAGTCGACCACGCCCGCGCGCCTCTTGCGTCACTGGGGCGTCGCGCTCCAGGCCATCATCGCGAGCCCGGATGCGCGTCTGGGTGCACTCTCCCTGCTGACGGGTGAGGAGCGTGAGCAGGTCGTCCGCTCGTTCAACGCGTCCTCCCGCCCGTTCGACCCGTCCTGCCTCCACCTCCAGTTCGCCGCGCGGGCTGCGCATGCTCCCGACGCCGTCGCGATCTCCTTCGGTGAGGAATCACTCACCTACCGGCAGCTCCACGAGCGCGTCCTTCGCATCTCCCACCGGCTCCAGTCCCTGGGCCTGCGTCCGGATGCGCCTGTCGGTCTCTTCCTCCACCGCTCCACTGACATGATCGCCGCCATGCTCGCGATTCTTCACGCGGGCGGCGCCTACCTTCCTCTCGACCCCGACTACCCCACGGAGCGCCTCTCCTGGATGCTCCAGGACTCGCGCGCGCCCTTCCTGCTCACGTCCCGTTCCCTCGTCGACTCTCTTCCGTCTTCCGACGCGCGAGCCCTTCTCATCGAGGAGACAGGCGACATCGAGGCCGTGACTCCGGGTGACGCGACGTCCGAGAACCTCGCCTACGTCATCTACACCTCCGGCTCCACCGGCAGGCCCAAGGGCGTCATGGTGCCTCACCGCACCGCCGCCAACTTCTTCGCGGCCATGGATGACCGCCTCGGCTCGTCTTCTGGCACCTGGCTCGCCGTCACCTCGATCTCGTTCGACATCTCCGTCCTCGAGCTGCTCTGGACGCTCTGCCGTGGCCTTCACGTCGTCCTCCACGACGAGCGCGCCGCCTCCCGACTCGGCACCGCGCTGACGCTCCCGGAAGTGCTCCGCCGGCATCCCATCTCGCATCTCCAGTGCACGCCGTCGTTCGCCCGCTCCAGGGTGCTCGACCCGGAGTCGCTCTCCGCACTCTCCGCGCTGCGCTTCCTCCTCGTCGGTGGTGAAGCGCTCCCGGGACCGCTCGCGTCGCAGCTGCGCTCGGCGCTTCCGCAGTCCGCGCTCCTCAACATGTACGGCCCGACGGAGACCACCGTCTGGTCGTCCTCGCACACGGCATCCGACGCGGACGAGGGTGCGGCCACCCTTTCCATCGGTACGCCTCTCGCCAACAACCGCCTCTTCGTCCTCGACGCCTCTGGACAGCCCGCGCTCATGGGTGCACCAGGCGAACTCTTCATCTCCGGAGATGGCGTCGTCCGTGGCTACCTCGGCCGCTCCGACCTGACCGCCGAGCGCTTCCTCCCGGACGCCTTCTCCGGCGTCCCTGGCGCCCGCATCTACCGCACGGGTGACCTGGCGCGCTGGCGCGCCGACGGCTCGCTCGACTTCCTCGGCCGCGCCGACTTCCAGGTGAAGCTGCGTGGCTTCCGCATCGAGCTCGGTGAAGTCGAAGCCGTCCTTTCACGCCACCCGTCCGTCCTGCAGGCCGTGTGCGGCGTCCACCTCGACGCCTCGGGTGACGGACGCCTCGTCGCCTGGCTCGTTCCGCAGCCCGGCCTCTCTCTCGAGTCCTCCGCGCTCCGAGACTTCGTCCAACGGCACCTGCCCGAGCACATGGTGCCGTCGCTCTTCGTCCCGCTCGCCTCGCTCCCGCTCACGCCCAACGGCAAGGTCGACCGCAAGGCACTCCCCGCGCCCGTGCAGACGGACTCGGGACCTCGCTACGTCGCGCCGCGCTCGCCGGCCGAGGAGCTTCTCGCGGGGTTGTTCGCGCAGGTGCTGGGTGTGGAGCGCGTGGGCGCGACGGACAGCTTCTTCGCGCTCGGTGGACACTCCCTCCTCGCCACGCAGCTCGTCTCTCGCGTGCGAGCCACCTTCCACGTCGAGCTCCCGCTCCGAGTCCTCTTCGAAGCCTCCACCGTCGCGCTCCTCGCCGAGCGCATCGCGCAGCTCGACCCGTCCCGCGCGACGTCCATCGCCGTCGGCACGTCCTCCATTGCCCGAGCAGACAGGTCGAGGCCACTCCCACTCTCCTTCGCCCAGCAGCGTCTCTGGTTCCTGGATCAACTCCAGCCGGGGAGCTCGGCGTACAACATCCCCTGGGCCATCAAGTTCACGGGGGCGCTGAACATTCTTGCGCTCCGCGAGTCTCTCCGCGCGCTGGGGCAACGCCACGAGGCACTGCGGACCCGGTTCGCGGTCCACGAGGGACAACCCGTTCAGCACATCCAGGAGCACTTCCTCCTGGAGCTGCCCATCATCGACCTCTCATCCCTTCCCGCGCTGGACAGGGACGCCGAGGCTCAACGGCTTGCCTCGGCCGAAGCACGGCGCCCGTTCAACCTGGAACAGGACTCGATGCTCCGTGCGTCACTCGTCAAGCTGGACGAGTCACAGCACCTGCTGCTCCTCACCGTCCATCACATCGCGGCGGACGGATGGTCCATCCCGATCATCGTTCGCGAGCTCGCGGCCTTCTACCAACAGTACGGCGGTGGTGAGTCCGCGCAACTCCCCGCGCTTCCCATCCAGTACGCCGACTTCTCCGCCTGGCAGCGTCAGTGGCTTGGCGGCGACGTCCTCGACAGGGAGATTGACTGGTGGCGTCAGCACCTCGACGGGGCCCCGCCCTCCCTCGAACTGCTCACCGACCGGCCTCGTCCCGCCGTCCAGACCTACCGCGGCGCGGTCCTGCCCTTCTCCTTGTCTCGTGAAGTGACGCAGGCCGTGAAGGCCCTCGCCCAGCGCGAGGGGGCCACTCCCTTCATGGTCCTCCTCGCGTCCTTCCAACTCCTGCTCTCCCGCTACTCGGGTCAGGATGACATCTCGGTCGGCTCTCCCATCGCCAACCGCAACCACGCCGAGACCGAAGGCCTCATCGGCTTCTTCGTCAACACCCTCGTCTTCCGCTCCCGCATCCACGGCGTCCGCTCGTTCCGTGAGCTGCTGGCACAGGTCCGCGTCAGCGCGCTCGCGGCCTACGAGCATCAGGACGTCCCCTTCGAGAAGCTCGTCGAGGAGCTCCAGCCTCAGCGCGACCTGAGCCGCTCTCCGCTCTTCCAAGCCTTCTTCGTCTTCCAGAACACCCCCGAGAGCACCCTCGAGATCCCAGGCCTTTCCCTCGACGTCCGCTCTTCCGAGCTCGGTTCCGCCAAGTTCGACCTCTCGCTCGGCGTGAGCGAGTCTCATGGCCAGTTCCAAGCCACCCTCGACTTCAACACCGACCTGTTCGACGTCGAGACCATCCAGCGGATGCGTGGGCACTTCAGCACCCTGCTCGCCGCCGTGGCCTTGAACCCGGACATGCACCTGTCCAGGCTGCCCATCCTCACCCAAGATGAGCAGCGCCAACTCCTCTCCGACTTCCAGGGGCGCGAGGACGACTTCCCGCGTGACGTGTGCCTGCACTCCCTCATCGAGGCACAGGCTCGCCGCACGCCGGACGCGGAAGCGCTTCGCTTCGAGGATGACTCACTCACCTACGCGCAACTCGACGCACGCTCCAATCAGCTCGCGCGCCACCTGCGCTCACTCGGCGCGCGCCCGGGCTCACTCGTCGGCATCTCGCTCGAGCGTTCTCTCGACCTCGTCGTTGCCCTGCTCGCGGTCCTCAAGTCCGGCGCGGCCTACGTCCCCCTCGACCCCGCCTATCCTCGTGAGCGCCTCGCTGGAATGCTCGAGGATACCCAGGCCCCCGTCCTCCTCACTCACCAGCGCCTGCTTCCGAGCCTGCCGCCCTCCTCGGCGCATGTCCTCTGCCTCGACACGCAGTGGGACGCGGTCGCCTCGCACTCCACGGCCGCGCTGCCTCTGGCCGCTGGGGCGGATGCTCCCGCCTACGTCATCTTCACCTCCGGCTCCACGGGACGTCCCAAGGGCGCCATCAACGCCCATCGCGCCATCGTCAACCGTCTGCTCTGGATGCAGCAGCAGTACGCACTGTCATCCTCCGACACCGTCCTCCAGAAGACGCCCTTCTCCTTCGACGTCTCCGTCTGGGAGTTCTTCTGGCCCCTCATGACGGGCGCGCGCCTCGTCCTCGCCAAGCCCGGCGGGCACCAGGACCCCTCCTACCTCGCTCGCCTCATCTCCGAGGAGAACGTCTCCACGCTTCACTTCGTCCCCTCCATGCTCCGCGTCTTCCTTGAGGAGCCGGGCCTGGAGTCCCTCTCGTCCATTCGCCGCGTCATCTGCAGCGGTGAGGCCCTCCCCGCAGAGCTCGTCCGCCGCGCTCACTCGCGCCTGCCCGCCTCCGCCGAGGTCCACAACCTCTACGGCCCCACCGAGGCCGCCGTCGACGTCTCCTACTGGCATTGCGCTCGCGGAGACACCCGCCACTTCGTCCCCATCGGCAAGCCTGTCTCCAACACCCAGCTCCACGTCCTCGACGACTCCGGGCGCCCCACTCCCGTTGGTGTCCCAGGTGAGCTCTTCATCGGTGGCGTCCAGGTCGGCCTCGGCTACCTCAACCGCCCCTCGCTCACCGCCGAGCGCTTCATCCCGGACGCCTTCTCCACCACGCCCGGCGCTCGCCTCTACCGCACGGGCGACGTCGCTCGCTGGTTGCCCGATGGCTCCATCGAGTACATCGGCCGCGCCGACTTCCAGGTGAAGCTGCGTGGCTTCCGCATCGAGCTCGGTGAAATCGAGGCGGCACTCCTCGCCTATCCCGGGGTCTCCGACTCCGTCGTCGTCCTGCGCGAGGACGCCGCTTCGCCCCGCCTCGTCGGCTACCTCGTCACCTCCGCCGAGGTCGACCTCCAGGCGCTGCGCTCATCACTCGCCTCGCACCTGCCTGAGTTCATGGTGCCCTCGGCCTTCGTGGTGCTCCCGGCCCTGCCGCTGTCTCCCAACGGCAAGGTCGACAGGAAGGCGCTCCCCGCTCCCGACTTCCTCCCCTCGTCTCGCGAATTCGCGGCGGCACGCACTCAATCGGAGACGCTCCTCACCGCGCTCTTCTCCGACGTCCTCAAGGTCGACCGCGTCGGCATCCACGACAACTTCTTCGAGCTCGGTGGCCACTCCCTCCTCGCCACCCAGCTCGTTTCTCGCGTCCGCTCGGCCTTCAGCGTCGAGCTCCCCATCCGTGCCCTCTTCGAGGCCCCATCCATCGCTCGCCTCGCCGAGCGCATCGACGCCTCTCGCCTCTCCCCGTCGGGCCTCCGGCTCCCGCCCTTGGCGCGCCTCCCCCGCGCCTCCGACCTCCCGCTCTCCTTCGCCCAGCAGCGCCTCTGGTTCCTTGACCAGCTCCAGCCCGGTAGCGCCGCCTACAACATCCCGTGGGCACTCAAGCTCTCTGGCTCACTCAACTCAGACGCGCTGCTCCAATCTCTCCGCGCTCTGATTCAGCGCCACGAAGTCCTTCGCACCCACTTCGGCGTTCTCGACGGACAGCCCATCCAGATCATCCAGGACAACCTCCTCCTGGATCTGCCTCTCGTCGACCTCTCTTCTCTCCCCGAGCAGGAGCGTGACGCGGAAGCACAGCGCCTGATTCGCGAAGAAGCCGTGCACTCGTTTGATCTGTCTCGCGGACCTCTCGTCCACGCGACTCTCGTGCGCCTCGGTCACGACGAGCATCTCCTGCTCGCCACCGTGCATCACATCGTCTCCGACGGCTGGTCCATCGCCGTCATCGTTCGCGAGCTCGCGGCCTTCTATCGCCAGTTTGTGGGTGGTGAGCCGGCTCAGCTCGCGCCGCTTCCCATCCAGTACGCCGACTTCTCCTCCTGGCAGCGCCAGTGGCTCTCCGGCGACGTCCTCGACAAGGAGATTGCCTGGTGGCGCCAGCACCTCGACGGGGCTTCCCCCTCGCTCGAGCTGCTCACCGACAGGCCTCGTCCCGCCGTCCAGACCTACCGCGGCTCAGTCCTTCCTTTCTCCTTGTCTCGTGAAGTCACGCAGGCCGTGAAGGCTCTCGCCCAGCGCGAGGGGGCCACTCCCTTCATGGTCTTCCTCTCTGCCTTCCAGCTCCTGCTCTCTCGCTACTCAGGACAGGATGACATCTCGGTCGGCTCTCCCATCGCCAACCGCAACCGCTCCGAGACCGAAGGCCTCATCGGCTTCTTCATCAACACCCTCGTCTTCCGCTCCCGCTTCCACGGCATCCGCTCGTTCCGCGAGCTGCTCTCCCAGGTGCGCCTCAGCACCCTCGCCGCCTACGAGCACCAGGACGTCCCCTTCGAGAAGCTCGTCGAGGAGCTCCAGCCTCAGCGTGACCTGAGCCGCTCTCCGCTCTTCCAGGTCACTCTCACGCTTCAGAACACGCCTGAAGGTGAGCTCTCTCTCCCGGGACTCACCTTGAGTGGGCTCCCCTCCAGCATCGAGTCTTCCAAGTACGACTTCAGCCTCGTGCTCGAGGAGGGCGACCACGTCTCTGGAACGCTCAACTACAACACGGACCTCTTCGACGCCGCCTCCATGCAGCGGCTCCTCGCCCACTTCTCCGGGCTTCTCGAGTCCGTTGTCTCCCAGCCGGAGCTGCCCCTCTCCTCGTTCTCGCTTCTCACTCCTTCCGAGAAGCACCAGGTCCTCTCCTCCTGGAACGACACCGCCTCTGACTACCCGCGTGATGCTTCCATCCACGCGCTCTTCTCTCAGCAAGCGGCTCGCTCCCCCGACGCCGTCGCCGTTGTCTCCGGTGGTGACTCTCTCTCCTATGCCGCGCTGGACTCCCTCTCCAACCAGCTCGCACACCACCTCCGCTCTCTCGGCGTCCTCCCGGGCTCTCGCGTCGCTCTCCGTCTCGACCGCTCCCTCGACCTCATCGTCTCCCTCCTCGCCATCCTCAAGGCTGGCGCCGCTTACGTCCCCCTCGACAAGGCCTGGCCCTCCGAGCGCCTCTCCTTCGTCCTCCGCGAGTCCTCCGCTGGCGTCCTCCTCTCCCACTCCGACGTCGCTGACGACCTCCCCGCCTCTTCCTCCGTCCTCCTCCTCCTCGACGAGCAGGCTCGCTTCATCTCCCGCCAGCCCTCTTCTCCTCTGCCTTCTTCGGGCTCGGGCTCCGGTGATGACCTCGCCTACGTCATGTTCACCTCCGGCTCCACGGGTGAGCCCAAGGGTGTCTGCATTCCTCACCGCGGCGTCACCCGCCTCGTCTCTTCTTCCTTCATCCGCTTCTCGCCTTCCGACGTCTGGCTCCATGCAGCCCCCGTCGCCTTCGACGCCTCCACCCTCGAAATCTGGGGCGCTCTCCTCCACGGCTCCAAGCTCGTCCTCGCTCCTCCTCACTCTCTCTCCCTCGAGGAGCTCGCCTCCGTCCTCGTCCAGGAGCGCATCTCTTCTCTCTGGCTGACCGCCGCCCTCTTCGAGCAGATGGCTTCTCTCCAGCCCTCCGCTCTCTCCTCCGTCTCCCAGCTCCTCGCCGGCGGTGACGCTCTTCCTCCTTCTCGCGTCCGCGACCACCTCTCTCGCCTCCCCCAAGGCCACACCCTCGTCAACGGCTACGGGCCCACCGAGAACACCACCTTCTCCGCAACCTTCCCCCTCCGCCACGGCGACTCCTTCTCTCGCTCCGTCCCCATCGGCTTCCCCCTCTCCAACTCCTCCGCCTTCGTCCTCGACTCCTCTCTCCTCCCCCTCCCGCCAGGCCTCCCCGGTGAGCTCTTCGTCGGCGGCGATGGCCTTGCTTGGGGCTACCTCAACCGCCCCGACCTCACCGCTGAGCGCTTCATTCCTCATCCGTTCAGCTCGGCTCCCGGCGCTCGCCTCTACCGCACCGGCGACCTCGTCCGCTGGCTCCCTGACGGCTCTCTCGAGTTCCTCGGCCGCTCCGACTTCCAGGTGAAGGTCCGCGGCTTCCGCATCGAACTCGGTGAAGTCGAGGCCGCCCTCCGCCTCTTCCCCGGCATCCACGAGGCCGCTGTCCTCGCTCGCGAGGACGTCCCCGGCGACAAGCGTCTCGTCGCCTACTTCACCTCTTCCGAAGGCCAGAGCGTCGACTCCTCCGCTCTTCGCTCCTTCCTCCTCCTGCGCCTGCCCGAGTACATGGTGCCGGCCGCGCTTGTTTCTCTCCCGGCCTTCCCCCTCTCCCCCAACGGCAAGCTCGATAGGAAGGCTCTGCCTCCTCCTGACTTCGCCGCCGCGGCCTCCGCCGACGCCGACTTCGTCGAGCCCTCCTCTCCTGCTCAGGCCCGACTCGCTTCCATCTTCTCCGACGTCCTCGGTCTCCCCCGCGTCAGCATCCACTCCGACTTCTTCGAGCTCGGCGGTCACTCCCTTCTCGCCACTCAAGTCGTCTCTCGCATCCGCGCCTCCTTCGACGTCGAGCTCCCCCTCGGTGAGCTCTTCTCCTCTCCCACCGTCGCTCTCCTCTCAGCGCGTCTCGAGAGCCTTGCCGCTCCCTCCTCTCGCGTCCCCCAGCTTGTCCCCGTCGACAGGACTCAGCCGCTCCCGCTCTCCTTCGCTCAGCAGCGCCTCTGGTTCCTCGACCAGCTCCAGCCCGGCAACTCCACCTACAACATCCCCTGGGTCCTCAAGCTCTCTGGCTCTCTCAACTCAGACGCGCTGCTCCAGTCCTTCCGCGCCCTGACTCAGCGCCACGAAGTCCTTCGCACTCACTTCGCTCTGGTTGACGATCAGCCTGTCCAGATCATCCAAGAGCACGCGCGCCTGGACCTGCCTCTCGTCGACCTCTCTTCTCTCCCTGAGCAGAAGAGAGACTCGGAGACGCAACGGCTGATCCGTGAGGAGGCCCTGCATTCGTTCGACTTGTCTCGTGGACCTCTCGTCCACGCGACTCTCGTGCGCCTCGGTCACGACGAGCATCTCCTGCTCGCCACCGTGCATCACATCGTCTCCGATGGCTGGTCCATCTCAGTCATCGTTCGCGAGCTCGCCGCCTTCTATCGGCAGTTCGTCGGTGGTGAGCCGGCTCAGCTCGCGCCGCTTCCCATCCAGTACGCCGACTTCTCCTCCTGGCAGCGCCAGTGGCTCTCCGGCGACGTCCTCGACAAGGAGATTGCCTGGTGGCGCCAGCATCTCGACGGTGCTTCCCCCTCGCTCGAGCTTCTCACCGACAGGCCTCGTCCTGCCGTCCAGACATACCGCGGCTCAGTCCTTCCTTTCTCCTTGTCCCGTGGAGTCACGCAGGCCGTGAAGGCCCTCGCCCAGCGCGAGGGGGCCACTCCCTTCATGGTCTTTCTCTCTGCCTTCCAGCTCCTGCTCTCTCGCTACTCAGGACAGGATGACATCTCGGTCGGCTCTCCCATCGCCAACCGCAACCGCTCCGAGACCGAAGGCCTCATCGGCTTCTTCATCAACACCCTCGTCTTCCGCTCCCGCTTCCACGGCGTCCACTCGTTCCGCGAGCTGCTCTCCCAGGTGCGCCTCAGCACCCTCGCCGCCTACGAGCACCAAGACGTCCCCTTCGAAAAGCTCGTCGAGGAGCTCCAGCCTCAGCGTGACCTGAGCCGCTCTCCGCTCTTCCAGGTCACTCTCACGCTTCAGAACACGCCTGAAGGTGAGCTCTCTCTCCCGGGACTCACCTTGAGTGGGCTCCCCTCCAGCATCGAGTCTTCCAAGTACGACTTCAGCCTCGTGCTCGAGGAGGGCGACCACGTCTCTGGAACGCTCAACTACAACACGGACCTCTTCGACGCCGCCTCCATGCAGCGGCTCCTCGCCCACTTCTCCGGGCTTCTCGAGTCCGTTGTCTCCCAGCCGGAGCTGCCCCTCTCCTCGTTCTCGCTCCTCACTCCTTCCGAGAAGCACCAGGTCCTCTCCTCCTGGAACGACACCGCCTCCGACTACCCGCGTGACGCTTCCATCCACGCGCTCTTCTCTCAGCAAGCGGCTCGCTCCCCTGACGCCGTCGCCGTTGTCTCCGGTGGTGACTCTCTCTCCTATGCCGCGCTGGACTCCCTCTCCAACCAGCTCGCACACCACCTCCGCTCTCTCGGCGTCCTCCCGGGCTCTCGCGTCGCTCTCCGCCTCGACCGCTCCCTCGACCTCATCGTCTCCCTCCTCGCCATCCTCAAGGCTGGCGCCGCTTACGTCCCCCTCGACAAGGCCTGGCCCTCCGAGCGCCTCTCCTTCGTCCTCCGCGAGTCCTCCGCTGGCGTCCTCCTCTCCCACTCCGACGTCGCTGACGACCTCCCCGCCTCTTCCTCCGTCCTCCTTCTCCTCGACGAGCAGGCCCGCTTCATCTCCCGCCAGCCCTCTTCTCCTCTGCTCTCCTTGGGCTCTGGCTCGGGCTCCGGTGATGACCTCGCCTACGTCATGTTCACCTCTGGCTCCACGGGTGAGCCCAAGGGTGTCTGCATTCCTCACCGCGGCGTCACCCGCCTCGTCTCTTCTTCCTTCATCCGCTTCTCGCCTTCCGACGTCTGGCTCCATGCAGCCCCCGTCGCCTTCGACGCCTCCACTCTCGAAATCTGGGGCGCTCTCCTCCACGGCTCCAAGCTCGTCCTCGCTCCTCCTCACTCTCTCTCCCTCGAGGAGCTCGCCTCCGTCCTCGTCCAGGAGCGCATCTCTTCTCTCTGGCTGACCGCCGCCCTCTTCGAGCAGATGGCTTCTCTCCAGCCCTCCGCTCTCTCCTCCGTCTCCCAGCTCCTCGCCGGCGGTGACGCTCTTCCTCCTTCTCGCGTCCGCGACCACCTCTCTCGCCTCCCCCAAGGCCACACCCTCGTCAACGGCTACGGGCCCACCGAGAACACCACCTTCTCCTCCACCTTCCCCCTCCGCCACGGCGACTCCTTCTCTCGCTCCGTCCCCATCGGCTTCCCCCTCTCCAACTCCTCCGCCTTCGTCCTCGACTCCTCTCTCCTCCCCCTCCCGCCAGGCCTCCCCGGTGAGCTCTTCGTCGGCGGCGATGGCCTTGCTTGGGGCTACCTCAACCGCCCCGACCTCACCGCTGAGCGCTTCATTCCTCATCCGTTCAGCTCGGCTCCCGGCGCTCGCCTCTACCGCACCGGCGACCTCGTCCGCTGGCTCCCTGACGGCTCTCTCGAGTTCCTCGGCCGCTCCGACTTCCAGGTGAAGGTCCGCGGCTTCCGCATCGAACTCGGTGAAGTCGAGGCCGCCCTCCGCCTCTTCCCCGGCATCCACGAGGCCGCTGTCCTCGCTCGCGAGGACGTCCCCGGCGACAAGCGTCTCGTCGCCTACTTCACCTCTTCCGAAGGCCAGAGCGTCGACTCCTCCGCTCTTCGCTCCTTCCTCCTCCTGCGCCTGCCCGAGTACATGGTGCCGGCCGCGCTTGTTTCTCTCCCGGCCTTCCCCCTCTCTCCCAACGGCAAGCTCGATAGGAAGGCTCTGCCTCCTCCCGACTTCGCTGCCGCGGCCTCCTCCGACTCCGACTTCGTCGAGCCCTCCTCTCCTGCTCAGGCCCGACTCGCTTCCATCTTCTCCGACGTCCTCGGTCTCCCCCGCGTCAGCATCCACTCCGACTTCTTCGAGCTTGGCGGCCACTCCCTTCTCGCCACTCAGGTCGTCTCTCGCATCCGCGCCTCCTTCGACGTCGAGCTCCCCCTCGGTGAGCTCTTCTCCTCTCCCACCGTCGCTCTCCTCTCAGCGCGTCTCGAGAGCCTTGCCGCTCCCTCCTCTCGCGTCCCCCAGCTTGTCCCCGTCGACAGGACTCAGCCTCTCCCGCTCTCCTTCGCCCAGCAGCGCCTCTGGTTCCTTGACCAGCTCCAGCCCGGCAACTCCACGTACAACATCGCCTGGGCACTCAAGCTCTCGGGCTCTCTCAACTCAGACGCGCTGCTCCAGTCCTTCCGCGCCCTGATTCAGCGCCACGAAGTCCTTCGCACTCACTTCACGACCATCGACGACCAGCCGGTTCAGAGCATCCAAGAGCACGTGCGCCTGGACCTGCCTCTCGTCGACATCTCCTCTCTCCCCGAGCAGGAGCGTGACGCGGAAGCACAGCGCCTCATTCGCGAAGAAGCTGTGCACTCGTTTGATCTGTCTCGCGGACCTCTCGTCCACGCGACACTCGTGCGCCTCGGCCAGGACGAGCACCTCCTGCTCGCCACCGTGCATCACATCGTCTCCGACGGCTGGTCCATCGCCGTCATCGTTCGCGAGCTCGCCGCCTTCTATCGGCAGTTCGTCGGTGGTGAGCCGGCTCAGCTCGCGCCGCTTCCCGTCCAGTACGCCGACTTCTCCGTCTGGCAGCGCCAGTGGCTTGCTGGCGACGTCCTCGACAAGGAGATCTCCTGGTGGCGCCAGCATCTCGACGGGGCTTCCCCCTCGCTCGAGCTTCTCACCGACAGGCCTCGTCCCGCCGTTCAGACCTATCGCGGCGCGGTTCTGCCCGTCGCATTGCCTCGTGAGCTGTCCCATTCCGTGAAGGCCCTCGCCCAGCGCGAGGGGGCCACTCCCTTCATGGTCCTCCTCTCTGCCTTCCAGCTCCTGCTCTCTCGGTACTCGGGGCAGGATGACATCTCGGTCGGCTCTCCCATCGCCAACCGCAACCGCTCCGAGACCGAAGGCCTCATCGGCTTCTTCGTCAACACCCTCGTCTTCCGCTCCCTCATTCAGGGTGGCCGCTCATTCCGCGAACTGCTGGAAGAAGTGCGCCTCAGCACCCTCGCCGCCTACGAGCACCAGGACGTCCCCTTCGAGAAGCTCGTCGAGGAGCTCCAGCCGCAGCGTGACCTGAGCCGCTCCCCCTTCTTCCAGGTCACTCTCACGCTTCAGAACGCGCCGGAAGGTGAACTCTCTCTCCCGGGCCTCACCCTGAGCCCGCTCCCCTCCAGCATCGAGTCTTCCAAGTACGACTTCAGCCTCCTGCTTGAAGAGGCAAGCCAGGGCTTCGTCGGCCTGCTCAACTACAACACGGACCTCTTCGACGCCGCCTCCATGCAGCGGCTCCTCGCCCACTTCTCCGGGCTTCTCGAGTCCATTGTCTCCCAGCCGGAGCTGCCCCTCTCCTCGTTCTCGCTTCTCACTCCTTCCGAGAAGCACCAGGTCCTCTCCTCCTGGAACGACACCGCCTCCGACTACCCGCGTGACGCTTCCATCCACGCGCTCTTCTCTCAGCAAGCGGCTCGCTCCCCCGACGCCGTCGCCGTTGTCTCCGGTGGTGACTCTCTCTCCTATGCCGCGCTGGACTCCCTCTCCAACCAGCTCGCACACCACCTCCGCTCTCTCGGCGTCCTCCCGGGCTCTCGCGTCGCTCTCCGTCTCGACCGCTCCCTCGACCTCATCGTCTCCCTCCTCGCCATCCTCAAGGCTGGCGCCGCTTACGTCCCCCTCGACAAGGCCTGGCCCTCCGAGCGCCTCTCCTTCGTCCTCCGCGAGTCCTCCGCTGGCGTCCTCCTCTCCCACTCCGACGTCGCTGACGACCTCCCCGCCTCTTCCTCCGTCCTCCTCCTCCTCGACGAGCAGGCTCGCTTCATCTCCCGCCAGCCCTCTTCTCCTCTTCACTCCTTGGGCTCGGGTGATGACCTCGCCTACGTCATGTTCACCTCCGGCTCCACGGGTGAGCCCAAGGGTGTCTGCATTCCTCACCGCGGCGTCACCCGCCTCGTCTCTTCTTCCTTCATCCGCTTCTCGCCTTCCGACGTCTGGCTCCATGCAGCCCCCGTCGCCTTCGACGCCTCCACCCTCGAAATCTGGGGCGCTCTCCTCCACGGCTCCAAGCTCGTCCTCGCTCCTCCTCACTCTCTCTCCCTCGAGGAGCTCGCCTCCGTCCTCGTCCAGGAGCGCATCTCTTCTCTCTGGCTGACCGCCGCCCTCTTCGAGCAGATGGCTTCTCTCCAGCCCTCCGCTCTCTCCTCCGTCTCCCAGCTCCTCGCCGGCGGTGACGCTCTTCCTCCTTCTCGCGTCCGCGACCACCTCTCTCGCCTCCCCCAAGGCCACACCCTCGTCAACGGCTACGGGCCCACCGAGAACACCACCTTCTCCTCCACCTTCCCCCTCCGCCACGGCGACTCCTTCTCTCGCTCCGTCCCCATCGGCTTCCCCCTCTCCAACTCCTCCGCCTTCGTCCTCGACTCCTCTCTCCTCCCCCTCCCGCCAGGCCTCCCCGGTGAGCTCTTCGTCGGCGGCGATGGCCTTGCTTGGGGCTACCTCAACCGCCCCGACCTCACCGCTGAGCGCTTCATTCCTCATCCGTTCAGCTCGGCTCCCGGCGCTCGCCTCTACCGCACCGGCGACCTCGTCCGCTGGCTCCCTGACGGCTCTCTCGAGTTCCTCGGCCGCTCCGACTTCCAGGTGAAGGTCCGCGGCTTCCGCATCGAGCTCGGTGAAGTCGAGGCCGCCCTCCGCCTCTTCCCCGGCATCCACGAGGCCGCTGTCCTCGCTCGCGAGGACGTCCCCGGCGACAAGCGTCTCGTCGCCTACTTCACCTCTTCCGAAGGCCAGAGCGTCGACTCCTCCGCTCTTCGCTCCTTCCTCCTCCTGCGCCTGCCCGAGTACATGGTGCCGGCCGCGCTTGTTTCTCTCCCGGCCTTCCCCCTCTCTCCCAACGGCAAGCTCGATAGGAAGGCTCTGCCTCCTCCCGACTTCGCCGCCGCGGCTTCCTCCGACTCCGACTTCGTCGAGCCCTCCTCTCCTGCTCAGGCCCGACTCGCTTCCATCTTCTCCGACGTCCTCGGTCTCCCCCGCGTCAGCATCCACTCCGACTTCTTCGAGCTCGGCGGTCACTCCCTCCTCGCCACTCAGGTCGTCTCTCGCATCCGCGCCTCCTTCGACGTCGAGCTCCCCCTCGGTGAGCTCTTCTCCTCTCCCACCGTCGCTCTCCTCTCAGCGCGTCTCGAGAGCCTTGCCGCTCCCTCCTCTCGCGTCCCGGCTCTCGTCCCCGTCGACAGGACTCAGCCGCTCCCGCTCTCCTTCGCCCAGCAGCGCCTCTGGTTCCTCGACCAACTCCAGCCCGGCAACTCCACCTACAACGTCCCCTGGGTCCTCAAGCTCTCTGGCTCTCTCAACTCAGACGCGCTGCTCCAGTCCCTCCGCGCCCTGATTCAGCGCCACGAAGTCCTTCGCACTCACTTCGCGCTCCTCGATGGTCAGCCCGTCCAGATCATCCAAGAGCACGTGCGCCTGGACCTGCCTCTCGTCGACATCTCCTCTTTCCCCGAGCAGGAGCGCGACGCGGAGGCACACTGCCTCGCCGCCGCTGAAGCGCTGCGGCCGTTTGATCTCGCTCGCGGCCCTGTCGTCCGCACGACGCTCCTCCGGCTCTCGGAGACACAGCACCACCTCCTCGTCACCGTCCACCACATCGCCTCGGACGGCTGGTCCATCTCCGTCATGGCCCGCGAGCTCGCGGCCTTCTATCGGCAGTTCTCCGGTGGTGAGTCGGCTCCGCTCGCAGCGCTTCCCATCCAGTACGCCGACTTCTCCGTCTGGCAGCGCCAGTGGCTCTCCGGCGAGGTCCTCGCCTCCGAGATCGGCTGGTGGCGCGACCAGCTCGCGGGGGCGCCTCCGTCCATCGAGCTGCCCACCGACAGGCCTCGTCCCGCAGTCCAGACCTCGCGCGGACAGCAGCTCTCTTTCAATCTCTCTCCTGAAATCTCCAGCGCCCTGAAGGGGCTCGCCCAGGACACGGGCGCCACTCCCTTCATGCTTCTCCTCGCCTCCTGGCAGCTGCTCCTCTCCCGTTACTCGCGCCAGGACGACATCTCGGTCGGCTCTCCCATCGCCAACCGCAACCGCGCGGAGACCGAAGGCCTCATCGGCTTCTTCGTCAACACCCTCGTCCTCCGCTCGCGCATCAACCCTCACCACACCTTCCGCCAGTTGCTCGCGGACGTGCGGCGCACCACCCTCGCCGCCTACGAGCATCAGGACCTCCCCTTCGAGAAGCTCGTCGACGAGCTCCAGCCTCAGCGCGACCTGAGTCGCTCGCCTCTCTTCCAAGTCTTCTTCGTCTTCCAGAACAACCCAGAGGGCACGCTCGAACTCCCGGGTCTCTCCCTCGACGTCCTCTCCTCCGAACTCCTCGCCTCCAAGTTCGACCTCGCTCTCGGCATGAGCGAGTCCCACGGCCAATTCGTCGCGACGCTCGACTTCAACATCGACCTGTTCGACGTCGAGACCATCGAGCGGATGCGCGGGCACTTCAGCACCCTGCTCGCCGCCGTGGCCGCGAACCCGGACATGCGTCTGTCCGAGATGCCCTTGCTCGCCCAGGAGGAGAAGCGCCAGCTCCTCTCCGACTTCCAGGGCCGCGAGGACACCTTCCCGCGTGACGTGTGCCTGCACTCCCTCATCGAGGCACAGGCTCGCCGCACGCCGGACGCAGAGGCCCTGCGTTTCGAGGACGCCTTCCTCACCTACTCACAGCTCGACGCCCGCTCCAATCAACTCGCGCGCCACCTGCGCTCACTCGGCGCGCGCCCGGGCTCACTCGTCGGCATCTCGCTCGAGCGCTCACTCGACCTCGTCGTTGCCCTGCTCGCGGTCCTCAAGTCCAGCGCGGCCTACGTCCCCCTCGACCCCGCCTATCCTCGTGAGCGCCTCGCCGGAATGCTCGAGGACACCCAGGCCCCCGTCCTCCTCACCCACCTGCGCCTGCTTCCGAGCCTGCCGCCCTCCTCGGCGCAGGTTCTCTGTCTCGACACGCAGTGGGACGCGGTGGCCTCGCACTCCACGGCCGCGCTGCCTCTGGCCGCTGGGGCGGATGCTCCCGCCTACGTCATCTTCACCTCGGGCTCCACCGGACGTCCCAAGGGCGCCATCAACGCCCATCGCGGCATCGTCAACCGCCTGCTCTGGATGCAGCAGCAGTACGCACTGTCGTCCTCGGACACCGTCCTCCAGAAGACGCCCTTCTCCTTCGACGTCTCCGTCTGGGAGTTCTTCTGGCCTCTCATGACGGGCGCGCGCCTCGTCCTCGCCAAGCCCGGTGGGCACCAGGACCCCGCCTACCTCGTCCGCCTCATCTCCGAGGAGAACGTCTCCACGCTTCACTTCGTCCCCTCCATGCTCCGCGTGTTCCTCGAGGAACCGGGCCTGGAGTCCCTCTCGTCCATTCGCCGCGTCATCTGCAGCGGTGAGGCCCTCCCCGCCGAGCTCGTCCGCCGCGCTCACTCGCGCCTGCCCGCCTCCGCCGAGGTCCACAACCTCTACGGCCCCACCGAGGCCGCCGTCGACGTCTCCTACTGGCATTGCGCTCGCGGAGACACCCGCCACTTCGTCCCCATCGGCAAGCCTGTCTCCAACACCCAACTCCACGTCCTCGACGACTCAGGGCGCCCCACGCCCGTTGGTGTCCCGGGCGAACTCTTCATCGGTGGCGTCCAGGTCGGCCTCGGCTACCTCAACCGCCCCTCGCTCACCGCCGAGCGCTTCATCCCGGACCCCTTCTCCACCACGCCCGGCGCTCGCCTCTACCGCACGGGCGACGTCGCTCGCTGGTTGCCTGATGGCTCCATCGAGTACATCGGCCGCGCCGACTTCCAGGTGAAGCTGCGTGGCTTCCGCATCGAGCTCGGTGAAATCGAAGCCGCCCTCCTCGCCTTCCCCGGCGTCTCCGACTCCGTCGTCGTCCTGCGCGAGGACGCCGCTTCGCCCCGCCTCGTCGGCTACCTCGTCTCGACCGCCGAGGTCGACACCCAGGCCCTGCGTGCCTCGCTGTCCGCTCGCCTGCCTGAGTTCATGGTGCCGTCCGCCTTCGTGACGCTGCCAGCCCTGCCGCTCTCGCCGAACGGCAAGGTCGACAGGAAGGCGCTCCCCGCTCCCGACCTCCGCGTCTCCTCGCGCGAGTTCGCCGCGCCTCGCACGCCGGCTGAGACCCTCCTCGCCTCACTCTTCTCCGACGTCCTCAAGGTCGACCGCGTCGGCATCCACGACAGCTTCTTCGAACTCGGCGGCCACTCGCTCCTGGCCACGCAGCTTGCATCTCGCATCCGCGCCTCGTTCAACCTCGAGCTCCCGCTCCGCGTCCTCTTCGAGGCCCCGTCCATCGCGCGCCTCGCCGAGCGCATCAGCCAGCTCGATTCGTCACTCGCCGTCAGCCCGCCGCCCTTCGTCCGGGCCGACAGGACGCGGCCGCTCCCGCTCTCCTTCGCCCAGCAGCGCCTCTGGTTCCTCGACAAGCTCCAGCCCGGCAGCGCCACGTTCAACATGCCGCTGGCGCTCAAGCTCGACGGCATCCTGAAGGTGGAGGCGCTCCAGCAGTCCTTCACGGAGTTGGTGCGGCGGCACGAAGTGTTGCGCACGAGCTTCCACGAGGGCCCTGTCCAGCACATCCACCCGGCGGCGCCCGTGCCGATGCCGGTGGAGGACCTCACCGTCTACTCGGGAGCGGAGCTCGACGCGGAGCTGCAGCGCCGCATCCGCGAGGAGGCCCAGCGCCCCTTCGACTTCGTCCATGGGCCGATGCTGCGCACCACGCTGTTGCGCGTCGCGCCCACGCATCACGTGTTGCTGCTGACGATGCATCACATCGTGGCGGACGGTTGGTCCATGGCGCTGTTCGTGCGCGAGTCGACGGCGCTCTACGAGGCCTTCGCCGCGGGTCAGCCCTCGCCGCTGCCCGAGCTTCCCCTCCAGTACGCGGACTACGCCGCATGGCAGCGCGGCTGGCTCCAGGGAGAGGTCCTCGAGACGCAGCTCGCCTGGTGGCGTGAGTACCTGTCCGGAGCCGCGCCGCAGCTGGACCTGCCCACGGACTTCCCGCGTCCCTCCGCCCAAGGCTTCCAGGGCGCACACGCCTCGCGAGTGCTGCCCCGAGCACTCGCCGATTCACTCCACGCGCTGTGCCGTCGGGAGGGGACCACCCTCTTCATGGCGTTGATCGCCGGCTTCCAGGTCGTCCTCTCCCGCTACTCGGGCCAGGAGGACTTCGTCCTGGGAACGGACATCGCCAACCGCAACCGCGCGGAGACGGAGGGCCTCATCGGCTTCTTCATCAACCAGCTCGCGTTGCGTGCGCGGCTGGGAGGCAACCCGTCCTTCCGCGATCTGCTGACGCGTGTGAAGCAGGACACGCTGGGCGCCTATGCGCACCAGGACCTGCCGTTCGAAGAGCTGGTCAAGGACATCAATCCAGGCCGAGGACTCGGCTTCGCGCCGCTGTTCCAGATCAAGCTGGTCCTCCAGAACCAGCCGGACAATGAGCTCAAGGTCCCGGGCCTCACGTTCCGTCTCTTGGACGCGCCCACCGGCACGGCCCGCCTCGACATCACGCTCTCCGTCACCGAAACGTCGGAGGGCTTGAGCTGCTCGGCTGAGTACCGCACCGACCTCTTCTCGGCGGAGACCATCGACCGCCTCATCGGCCACCTGGGCTCGGTGCTCGAAGCAGCGGCGGCCCGGCCCGAGGCTCCCGTCTCGGCGCTGCCCCTGATGCAGCGGGATGAGCAGCAGCGGGTGCTCGTGGAGTGGAACCAGAGCGAGCGCGACTTCCCGCGCGAAGCCACTGTCCACGCCCTCTTCGAAGCCCAGGCCGCGCGTACGCCTCACGCCACCGCGCTTCGCTTCGAAGGCCAGTCCCTCTCCTTCGCCCAGCTCGACGCCCGCGCCAACCGCCTCGCGCACCATCTGCGCTCGCTCGGCGTCAGGGCCGAGGTCCCCGTCGCGCTCAGCGTCGAGCGCTCGCTCGACCTCGTCGTCTCCATCCTCGCCATCATCAAGGCCGGTGGCGCCTGGGTCCCGCTCGATCCTTCCTACCCCGCTGAGCGCCTCTCCTTCATGCTCCGCGACTGCGCGGCCCCCGTCCTCGTCACCACGGAGGCCATCGCCGACGAACTCCCCGCTGGAGCCATGCAGCTCGTGCTGTTGGATGTCGACGCGAGCCTCATCGCCGCGCAGCCGGACACCGCTCCGAACTCCGGCACCTGCGCCGACAACCTCGCCTACGTCATCTACACCTCCGGCTCCACTGGCACGCCCAAGGGCACGCTCCTCCAGCACCGCGGCTTCGCCAACACCGCGCTCACCGCTGGACGCGCTCACGGCTTCACTCCCTCCTCTCGCGTCCTCCAGTTCGCCTCCTTCGCCTTCGACGCCTCCGTCGCCGAAATCTTCGGCGCGCTCCTCGCGGGCTCCACCCTCGTCCTCGCTCCTCGCGACCGCCTCTTGCCGGGCTCGCCTCTGCGCGACCTCCTCCGCGACGAGTCCATCTCCGCCGTCACCCTCACGCCGTCGGTCATCGCCCAGCTCAATCCCGACGACTTCCCGTCGCTCAACACGCTCATCTCTGCGGGCGAGGCCTGCTCTCCCGAGCTCATCCAGCGTTGGGGGTCGCGCGTGCGATTCCTCAACGCCTACGGCCCCACCGAAGTCACCGTCTGCGCCTCCATCTCCGAGCCCCTGCGCCCGGGCCAGGCGCCGTCCATCGGCAAGCCCTGGGACAACGTCCAGGTCTTCGTGCTCGACGACGCGCTCCGTCCGCTCCCCGTGGGTGTCCCGGGTCAGCTGTGCATCGCGTCCGTCGGCCTCGCGCGCGGCTACCTCCACCGCGCGGACCTCTCCGCGGAGCGCTTCGTCCCCAACCCGTTCTCCAGCACACCCGGTGCGCGCCTCTATCTCTCGGGAGACAAGGCCCGCTGGCTGACTGACGGCACACTCGAGTTCCTCGGCCGCATCGACTCGCAGGTGAAGTTGCGCGGCTTCCGCATCGAGCTCGGTGAAGTCGAAACGGCGCTCCTCGCCTTCCCCTCGGTCCAAGAGGCCGCGGCCAACATCCGCACAGAGACGTCTGGAGACAAGCGCCTCGTCGCCTATGTGGTCTCCGACGAGACCGACTTCGACCCCGCGCCACTCCGTGAGTTCCTCAAGCGCCGTCTGCCCGAGCACATGGTGCCTTCCGCCATTGCTCGCCTCGGTGCGCTCCCGCTCACGCCCAACGGCAAGCTCGACCGCAACGCGCTCCCGTCACCGGACGCATCCCTCTCCACCCCCACGCGCGACTACGTCGCGCCTCGCACGTCCCTCGAGACCCGGCTCGCCGAGCTCTGGTCCGAGCTCCTCCATGTCGAGCGCGTCGGAGCGACCGACGACTTCTTCGAGCTCGGAGGCCACTCGCTCCTCGCCACGCAGTCGACGTCGCGTCTCCAGGCGGCGTTCGGCGTGGACGTGCCCCTGCGTGAGCTGTTCGAGGCGCCGACCGTGGAGAAGCTCGCCGCGCGGATTGAAGCGCTCATGCGGGCAGGCCCCCCGAAGGCGAGCGCGCCGGAGCTGGTGCCGGTGTCTCGGACGGGAGAGCTCCCGCTGTCCTTCGCGCAGCGGCGCCTCTGGTTCCTGGATCAACTGGAGCCGGGGACTCCGCTCTACAACCTCCCCGCGGCCATCCGGCTGGAGGGCGCGGTCGATGTCTCCGCCATGGAGCACGCGTTCCTCGCGCTCACCCAGCGGCACGAGTCGCTGCGCACCACCTTCCCCGCCAACGCGGACGGAAGCCCGAGGCAGGCCATCGCGCCCACGCTGGAGCTGAAGGTGGCGCGAGTGGACCTCTCAGCTCTTGCGCCGAAGCAGCGTGAGGACGAGGCCCGCCGGCTGTCACTCGAGGAGGCCCAGCGTCCCTTCGACCTCGCCCGGGGTCCCCTGCTGCGCGTGACGCTGCTGCGTCTGGAGGAGCGGCTGCACGTGCTCCTGCTCACGATGCACCACATCGTCTCGGACGGTTGGTCCACGGGCGTGCTGGTGCGCGAGGCCGCGGAGCTGTACGCGGCCGCGAGAACAGGACGTCCCGCGTCGCTGCCCGAGCTGCGTGTGCAGTACGCGGACCATGCGGCCTGGCAGCGTCAGTGGCTGGAGGCGGGCGAGCTGGAGCGGCAGCTCACGTACTGGAAGACGCAGCTCGCGGGCGCGAACCACGTGTTGGCGCTGCCCACGGACCGTCCGGTTCCCGCGATGCAGACTCAAGCGGGCACCAACCATCCCGTGCGACTGTCGGTGGCGCTCTCCGCCGCGGTGACCGCGTTCGGGCAGCGCATGAACGCCACGCCGTTCATGGTGCTCCTCGCCGCGTTCCAGGCGCTCCTGTACCGCGCCACCGGCCAGGATGACCTGCTCGTGGGCACGCCGGTCGCGGGCCGCAACCGCCCTGAGACCGAGGGCCTCATCGGCGTGTTCATCAACACGCTGGTCCTGCGTGGCCGCATGTCCGGGGCCATGACGTTCCGCGCCCTCGTCGAACAGGCGCGCGAGGCGTCACTCGGCGCGCTCTCGCATCAGGACGTCCCGTTCGAACACCTGGTCGAGGAGCTCCAGCCCGCGCGCAGCCTGAGCCACTCGCCGCTGTTCCAGGTGATGTTCGCGCTGCAGAACACGCCCGTGCCTTCGCTGACGCTGCCAGAGCTCACCCTCGCTCCCGAGGATGTGGACCCGGGCATCGCGAAGTACTCCCTGTCCCTCTCCCTCCAAGAGTCGCCCGAGGGGCTGGTGGGTGCCTTCGAATACAACACGGACCTGTTCGACCTGGAGACCATCCAGGCGATGACGGGCCACTTCACGCGCCTGCTCGAGGCGGCCGTGTCCACGCCGGACCTCACGCTCGCCGAGCTGCCGCTGCTCACGCCCGAGGAGCGCCAGCGCCTGGTGGTCGAGTGGAACGACACCCGCTCGGACCACTCGCGCGACACGTCCGTGTTCTCGTGGTTCCAGTCGCGCGCGGCCCTGTCGCCCGAGGCCGTGGCCCTGGAGTGGACGGACGGAAAGCTCACGTACCGGGAGCTGGAGCGGCGAGCCCTCGCGCTCGCGGAGGTGCTGCGCCAGCACGGCGTGGGCCCCGAGGTGCGCGTGGCGCTGCTCGCGCGGCGCTCGCCCGAGCTGGTCGCAGGAGTCCTCGGCATCCTCGCGGCGGGAGGCGTCTGGGTCCCGCTCGATCCTTCCTCGCCGTCCGAGCGACTGGCGATGATGCTGGACGACACCTCACCTTCGGTCGTGCTCGCGCAGCGGGACCTGCGTGCCTCGTTGCCGGAAGGGACGCCAGGCGTCCGAATCCTCGAGGACGTGGCGGCCTCCGGTACGGTGGCGAGCAGCACCTTCCGCGTGCCGGCGCCCTCCGCGGAGAACGCCGCCTACGTGCTGTTCACGTCGGGCTCGACGGGCCGGCCCAAGGGGGTCGTGGTGCCGCACCGCGCGCTGTCGCGGCACACGGCCTGGTTCACCACGAACCTGGGACTGGGGGCCGCGGACCGCGTGCTCCAGAAGACGGCGCCGGGCTTCGACGCCGTGGTGCCGGAGCTCATCTCCACGCTCGTCAGTGGCGCGACGCTCGTGCTCCCGCCCTCGGCGGCGGACCTGGACATGGAGGTCCTGCGCGCGACGGTGGAGCAGCAGCGGGTGACGGTGCTTCAGCTCGTGCCCTCGCAGCTCAGCCTGTTCGTGGAAGCAGCGCGGTCCGGCCAGCCCACGGGGCCGCGCGTGCTGGTGTCCGGTGGTGAGGCGCTGCCCGCGAATCTGGCTCGCCGCATCCGTGAAGTGTGGCCGGCCACGCGGCTGGTCAACTGCTACGGCCCGACCGAGACCACCGTGGACGCCACGTCGTGGACGGTGGATGGAGCCATCGAGGGGGCCACCGCGCCCATCGGCCGCCCCATCGGCGACACGCAGGTGTACGTGCTGGATGCGCACGGACAGGTGGTCCCCGTGGGTGTCACGGGCGAGCTGTTCATCGGTGGCGAAGGCGTGGCGCGAGGCTACGCCGGTCAGCCCGGGATGACGGCGGAGCGCTTCGTGCCCGACGCGTACTCCTCGGTGCCTGGAGCCCGGCTGTACCGCACGGGTGACCAGGTCCGCTGGCGCCATGACGGCGTGCTGGAGTTCCTCGGCCGGGCGGATGCCCAGGTGAAGGTGCGCGGCCTGCGCATCGAGCTGGCGGAGATTGAGTCCGCCCTGCTCGCGCATCCCGAGGTGCGTGAAGCCGTGGTGCTCGTCCGCGAGGACCTGCCCGGAGACAAGCGGCTGGTGGGCTACGTCGTCGCCTCCGCGTCGCTGGAGCTCTCCGCGCTGCGATCCTTCGTCGCGCGCCGTCTGCCCGAGGCCATGGTCCCCACCGCGTGGAAGGTACTGGAGGCCCTGCCCCTCACGGCCAACGGCAAGGTGGACCGCAAGGCCCTGCCCGTGCCCGAGCAGGCGTGGCTCGCCGAGGATGAGTCCTCGTCCGAAGCGCGCACGCCCACCGAGGAGCTCCTCGCGAGCCTCTTCGCGCAGGTGTTGGGGACGCAGCGGGTCAGCGTCAGCGCCAACTTCTTCGAGATGGGTGGCCATTCGCTCCTCGCCACGCAGCTCGTCTCGCGCGTGCGCTCGGCGTTCCAGGTGGAGTTGCCGCTTCGCGAGCTGTTCGAAGCGCCGTCCGTCCGCGCCCTCGCCTCGCGCATCGACGCCGCGCTGAGCGCGGTCACCGGGCCGCGCAAGCCCACGCTCTCGCTCCTGCCTCGCGAGGGTGGAGCGCCGTGGACGTTCGTCCAGTCCTTCGCGCAGCAGCGCCTGTGGTTCCTCGACCAGTTGGAGCCAGGCAGCCCGTCCTTCAACATGCCCATCGCGCTGCGGCTCGACGGCCCGGTGGACGAGAGCGCCCTGGCGCGAGCCTTCACGGAGGTGGTGCGGCGCCATGAGGTGCTGCGCACCACGTTCCGCGCGGGCAACGAGCAGGTCGTCCATGCGCCCGTGTCCGTGACGGTGCCTATCGTGGACCTGAGCACGTTGGGCGACTCCGAGCGGGAGGCGGAGGTCCAGCGCCGCGCCGACGAGGAGGCACGCCGTCCGTTCCACCTCGCGAATGGCCCGTTGCTGCGAGTCACCCTGCTGCGCCTGGGTGAGCGGCGGCATGTGCTGCTGCTGACGATGCACCACATCGTCTCGGACGGCTGGTCCATGGATGTGCTCGTGCGCGAGACGGCGGCCCTCTATGCCGCCTTCCGCGACGGCCAGCCTTCACCGCTGCCCGAGCTGTCCATCCAGTACGCCGACTACGCCACGTGGCAGCGCGGCTGGCTCCAGGGAGAGGCGCTCGAGGCGCAGGTCTCCTGGTGGAAGGAGCACCTGTCCGGTGCGCCGCCCTTGCTGGAGCTGCCCACGGACTTCCCGCGTCCCGCGGTGCGAGGAGTCCAAGGCGCGAACGTCTCGCACGTGATGTCGCGCGAGCTGGCCGACTCCCTCCAGGCGCTGTGCCGCAAGGAAGGAGCCACGCTCTTCATGGCCCTCATGGCGGGCCTGCAGGCCGTGCTCTCCCGCTACTCGGGTCAGGAGGACTTCGTCGTCGGCACCGGTATCGCCAACCGGAATCACGGCGAGACCGAAGGCCTCATCGGCTTCTTCGTCAACCAGCTCGCCCTGCGTGCGCGGCTGGGCGGCAACCCCTCCTTCCGTGAGCTCCTCGCTCGCGTGAGGAAGGACACGCTGGGAGCCTATGCGCATCAGGACCTGCCCTTCGAAGAGCTGGTCAAGGCCATCAACCCCGAGCGCAGCCTCGCGCACGCGCCGCTCTTCCAGGTGGCGCTGGTGCTCCAGAACCAGCCGGAGACCGAGCTGAAGCTGCCGGACCTCACGTTCCGCGTCCAGCCGTCCAGTACCGGCGCGGCGCGGCTCGACCTCACCTTCTCCATCATGGAGTCGGCGGACGGACTGGCCGGCAGCGTCGAGTACCGCACGGACCTCTTCTTGGCGGAGACCGTGGACCGGATGTGGGCCCACCTCGGAGCCCTGCTCGAACGGGCCGTGGCGAATCCCGAGGCCCCGGTCTCCACGTTGTCGCTGATGTCCAGCGAGGAGCAGCAGCGGGTGCTCGTGGAGTGGAACCAGAGCGAGCGCGACTTCCCGCGCGAGTCCACGGTCCACGCCCTCTTTGAAGCCCAGGCCGCGCGCACGCCTCACGCCACCGCGCTTCGCTTCGAAGGCCAGTCCCTCTCCTTCGCCCAGCTCGACGCCCGCGCCAACCGCCTCGCGCACCACCTGCGCGCGCTCGGCGTCAGGCCCGAGGTCCGCGTCGCCCTCTGCATCGAGCGCTCTCCCGACCTCGTCATCTCCGTCCTCGCCATCATCAAGGCCGGCGGCGCCTGGGTCCCGCTCGATCCTTCCTACCCCGCCGAGCGCCTCTCCTTCATGCTCCGCGACTGCGCGGCCCCCGTCCTCGTCACCACGGCGGCGCTCGCGGAGACGTCGGGCCTGAAGGCTCCGAGCGTGGTGCGGCTCGACTCCGACGCGAGCCTCATCTCCGCACAGCCGGACACCGCTCCGAGCTCCGGCGCCTGCGCCGACAACCTCGCCTACGTCATCTACACCTCCGGCTCCACCGGCACGCCCAAGGGCACGCTCCTCCAGCACCGCGGCTTCGCCAACACCGCGCTCACCGCTGGACGCGCTCACGGCTTCACTCCCTCCTCTCGCGTCCTCCAGTTCGCCTCCTTCGCCTTCGATGCCTCCGTCGCCGAAATCTTCGGCGCGCTCCTCGCGGGCTCCACCCTCGTCCTCGCTCCTCGCGACCGCCTCCTCCCGGGCTCGCCTCTGCGCGACCTCCTCCGCGACGAGTCCATCTCCGCCGTCACCCTCACGCCCTCCGTCCTCGCGCAGATGCAGCCGGAGGATCTCCCCTCGCTCACCACGCTCATCTCCGCGGGCGAGGCCTGCCCGCCCGAGCTCATCCAGCGTTGGGGTTCACGCCTCCGCCTCCTCAACGCCTACGGCCCCACCGAAGTCACCGTCTGCGCCTCCATCTCCGAGCCCCTGCGCCCGGGCCAGACGCCGTCCATCGGCAAGCCCTGGGACAACACGCGCCTCTTCGTCCTCGACGCCGCGCTCCGTCCGCTCCCCGTGGGTGTCCCGGGCCAGCTCTGCGTCGACAGCGTGGGTCTGGCGCGTGGCTACCTCCACCGCGCGGACCTCTCCGCGGAGCGCTTCGTCCCCAACCCGTTCTCCAGCACGCCCGGCGCGCGCCTCTACCTCACGGGCGACAAGGCCCGCTGGCTGCCGGACGGCACGCTCGAGTTCCTCGGCCGCATCGACTCGCAGGTGAAGCTGCGCGGCTTCCGCATCGAGCTCGGTGAAGTCGAAGCGGCCCTGCTCCTCTCGCCCCTCGTCCGGGAGGCCGTCGCCACCGTGCGCACCGAGCCGTCCGGAAACAAGCGCCTCGTCGCTTACGTCGTCGGGGACACGCCCGACGTCTCCGCGCTGCGTGAGTCGCTCAAGCTGCGTCTCCCCGAGCACATGGTGCCTTCCGCCATCACCGTGCTCGCCACACTCCCGCTCACCCCGAACGGCAAGGTCGACCGCGAGGCCCTCCCGTCGCCCGACGCGTCCACCTCCCGCGAGTACGTCGCGCCTCGCACCCACACCGAGCACCAGCTCGCCGCGCTCTGGGCCGAGTTGCTCCACGTCGAGCGCGTCGGCCTCACCGACGACTTCTTCGAGCTCGGTGGCCACTCGCTGCTCGCCACGCAGCTCGTCTCCCGCGTGCGTGCGAGCTTCGGCGTGGAGCTCGCGTTGCAGGAGCTGTTCGCGAAGCCGACCGTCGAATCGCTCGCGCGCCGCATCGACGCGGCCATCCTCGCGGGCGAGAGCGCCCAGCTCCCGCCGCTGCTCCCCGTCTCCCGCGAAAGCGAGGCGCTGCCGCTGTCCTTCGCGCAGCAGCGCCTCTGGTTCCTGGACCGCTTCCAGCCGGACAGCGCCTTCTACAACATCCCCTCGGCGCTCCAGTTGGACATGGCCGTGGACCTGGATTCGCTCACGCGTGCGCTCCAAGAGCTCGTCCATCGTCACGAAGCACTGAGGACCACCTTTCACACCCGCGAGGATGGCGAGCCCATCCAGCGCATCCATCCCCGCGTGACGCTGTCCGTCCCGATGGTGGACCTGAGCACGCTGCCCCAGACGGAGCGTGCGGCGGAGGCCCAGCGGCTCGCCACCGCGGAGGCCCAGAGGCCGTTCGACCTGACGCAGGTCCCGCTGATGCGGGCGACCCTGCTTCGCCTGGCTCCCGAGCAGCATGTCCTGCTCGTGACGGTGCACCACATCGTCTCGGATGGATGGTCCAGCGACATCCTCGGCCGGGAGGTGGGCGCGCTCTACGCGGCGTTCAGCCAAGGGCTGCCTTCGCCCCTGACGCCCCTGACGCTCCAGTACGCGGACTACGCCGCCTGGCAGCGCGGCTGGCTGAAGGATGAGACCCTCGCCGCGCAGGTGGCCTGGTGGCGGCGGCATCTCGACGGCATGCCCCATGCGCTGGAGTTGCCCACTGACCGGCCTCGGCCGCCGGTGCAGACGTCACACGGCGCGAGCTTCCCGATGGCGCTCGGCAAGGAGCTGACCGCTTCGCTCCATGCGCTGTGCAAGCAAGAGGGCGTCACGCCCTTCATGGTCCTGCTGTCCGCGCTGCATGTCCTGCTGGCCCGCTACTCCGGCCAGGACGACATCGTCATCGGCTCTCCCATCGCGAACCGCCGCCAGGCGGAGCTGGAGAAGATCGTCGGCTTCTTCGTCAACACACTCGCGCTGCGCGCACAGCTCACGCCGGGCCTGACGTTCCGTACCCTGCTCGCGCAGGTGAAGGAGAACACGCTCGGGGCCTACGCCCACCAGGACGTGCCCTTCGAGAAGCTGGTGGAGGAGCTGAAGGTGCAGCGCGACCTGAGCCGGTCGCCGCTGTTCCAGGTCATGCTCGCGCTGCAGAACACGCAGCGTCGCGTGGCATCCACGGAGGCCCGTGGCGCGAGCGGACCGCGCGCGGTGGACGTCGACAGCGGGACGGCCAAGTACGACCTGTCCCTGCTGATGGGCGACGCGGGCGACGACATCCAGGGTCTGCTCGAGTTCAACACGGACCTGTTCGACGTGGGCACGGCGCGGCGCATGGGGGCGCACTGGGTGCGGCTCCTCGAGTCCGCCGTCGCGAACCCGGACCAATCGCCCTGGAAGCTCCCGCTCCTCTCCTCCGAGGAGAAGCACCAGCTCCTCGTCGAGTGGAATGACACATCGAGAGAGCCACACACGGCCACGACGATGCACGGCCCCGTGGAGGCGCAGGTCCAGCGCACGCCCGACGCCATCGCCGTCACCGACGGTGAGCGCTCGCTGACGTACGCGGAGCTGGACCGGCGCGCCAACCAGCTCGCGCACCACCTGGTCCACATGGGTGTGTCGCCGGGCAGCGCCGTGGGCATCTGCGTGGACAAGAGCCTGGACATGACCATCGCCGTCCTGGCGACGCTCAAGACCGGCGCGTACTACGTCGCGCTGGACCCGGCCTATCCGGCGGACCGCCTCGCGTTCATGCTCGAGGACACGCAGGCGCCGGTCGTCCTCACCCAATCCCACCTCGGCGCGCGTCTGCCCGCGAGCAGCCCCGCGCGGCGCATCGCCGTCGACACCGACGCGGCCCTCATCGCCAGCCAGCCCGGTACGGCCGTGGCGTGCCACGTGCCTCCGGAGGCCAACGCCTACGTCATCTACACCTCGGGCAGCACGGGCATCCCCAAGGGCATCGTCATGCCCCACCGGGCGCTGGGGCCCATGCTGGACTGGCAGATCTCCCGGTCGCCTCGCGCACAGGCCACCACGCTCCAGTTCGCCTCGCTCAACTTCGACGTCTCCATCCAGGAGCTCTTCGCGTCGTGGTGGGTCGGAGCGAAGGTGGTGCTGCCCACGGACACGCTGCGGCGCGACATCCCCGCGCTGCTCGACTTCATGGACCGGCACGGAGTGGAGCGGCTGTTCCTGCCCTTCGTCGCGCTCCAGGCCATGGCCGACTCCGTGGCCCATGGCGCCACGTTGCCGCGCAAGCTCTGCCAGGTCATCACCGCCGGCGAGCAGCTCCAGGTCAACGCGATGCTGGCGGCCTTCTTCGAGAAGCTGCCGGGTTGCACGCTGGAGAACCAGTACGGCCCCTCCGAGGCCCACGTCGTCTCCGAGTACCGGATGCGCGGCGCGCCGGCCACGTGGCCTCGGCTGCCTCCCGTCGGCAGCCCGCTCAGCCACACGCAGCTCTATGTGCTCGATGCGCTGGGCCAGCCCGTGCCCATCGGTGTCGCCGGTGAGGTGTTCGTCGGCGGAAGCCACCTCGCGCACGGATACCTGCGGCGGCCGGACATCACCGCCGCGGCCTTCGTGCCGAATCACATCAGTGGTCTGCCGGGAGACCGGCTCTACCGCACCGGCGACTCCGCTCGCTGGACGGCGGATGGCCAGCTGGAGTTCCTCGGCCGCATCGACTTCCAGGTGAAGGTGCGTGGCTTCCGCGTCGAGCTGGGCGAGGTCGAATCCGTCCTGCGCACCGCTCCGGGCGTGCGCGATGCCGCGGCCGCCGTTCGCGAGGACAACCCGGGTGACAAGCGGCTGGTCGCGTACGTCGTGCCCGTATCCCGCGAGGAGGCCGACGCCTCCGCGACGGCGCCCGAGGTGCTCCGGAGCTTCCTGCTCAAGCGCCTGCCCGAGTACATGGTGCCCCAGTCGTTCGTCACCATGGACGCGCTGCCGCTGACGCCCAGCGGAAAGCTGGCCCGCAAGCTCCTGCCCGCCCCCGACGCGGAGAGCCTGCGCACGGACACGTCCTTCGTCGCGCCGCGCACGCCCGTGGAAGAGAAGCTGGCGGCGCTGTTCGCCACCGTTTTGAAGCTCGCCCGCGTCAGCGTCACGGAGAACTTCTTCGAGCTGGGAGGCCACTCGCTCCTGGCCACCCAGGTCACCTCGCGCATCCGGTCCACCTTCGCGGTGGAGCTGCCCGTGCGTGAGCTGTTCGAAGCGCCGACCGTCGCCGCGCTGGCCCAGCGAATCGACTCCGCCCTGCGCACCGGCGAGACGGTGTCCGCGCCTCCTATCGAGCGCACGTCACGAGACGGCAAGCTGCCGCTGTCGTTCTCGCAGGAGCGGGTGTGGTTCCTGGATCAGCTCGAGGCCGGCAGCCCCGCGTTCAACATCCCCTCCGCGCTGGTGCTCTCGGGTGAGCTCGACGTGGAGGTGCTGCGGCGGACGCTGGAAGCCGTGGTCCACCGCCACGAGGCCCTGCGCACCACCTTCCGCGCGGAGCCCGAAGGCCCCGTGCAGGTCATCCAAGCTCCCTCCTCGTTCGACCTCCCGCTCATCGACCTGCGCCACCTCGGGACCGAGGAGCGGAGCCAGGAGGCCCGCCGCCACGCACAAGAGCATGCGCTCCACGCCTTCGACCTGAGCACGGGGCCGCTCTTGCGCGTCACGCTGCTGGCGCTGGAGGACCGCGAGCACCTGCTCCTGCTGAACGTCCACCACATCGTCTCGGATGGTTGGTCCATCAGCGTCGTCGTCCGCGAGATGGCGCAGGTCTACGGCGACCTGCACGCCGGCCGGACTCCGAGCCTCCCCGCGCTCACGTTGCAGTACGCGGACTTCGCCGCCTGGCAGCGCCGTTGGTTGGAAGGCGCGGAGTTGGATCGCCAGCTCGCCTGGTGGCAGCGGCAGCTCGATGGCGCGCCGCAAGACCTGGAGCTGCCCACGGACCGGCCGAGGACCCACCTCACCCGTCCGCGAGGCGGAGTGCTCCCCGTCGAGGTGCCGCTCGCGCAGGCCGAGGCCATCGAGGCCTTCTGCCACCGAGAAGGCATCACCCCGTTCATGTTCTTCCTGGCCGCGTTCCAGCTGCTGCTGTCGCGCTACTCCGGGCAGGACGACATCTCGGTCGGCTCGCCCGTCGCGGGACGCAACCGCGAGGAGCTGGAGGGCCTGGTCGGCTTCTTCCTCAACACGCTGGTCCTCCGCACGCGCCTGGGCGGCGACCCGACGGTGCGCGAGCTCCTGGGCCGCGTGCGTGAGACGTCGCTGGGGGCCTACGCCCATCAGCACCTGCCGTTCGAACAGCTCCAGCCGCTGCGCGACCTCCAGCAGTCCCCGCTGTTCCGGGTGATGTTCATCCTCCAGAACACCCCGGACACGAAGATGTCATTGCCCGGCCTGACGCTGCGCCCGGGGCCCGACGAGACCCATGTCGCCAAGTTCGACATGACGCTCTCGCTCGGCCGGACCGGCGCGGGCTTCAAGGGTGAGCTCGACTACATGGCGGACCTCTACGACGCGTCCACCATCACTCGGCTGAAGGACCACTTCCTGGTGTTGGTGGAAGCGTTGCTCGCCGCGCCGGAGCGCCGCATCTCCACCTTGACGCTGCTCTCCACCGATGAGCGCCAGCGTCAACTGGTGGCCTGGAACGACACGCGCGCGGAGTTCCCCGACACGTGCCTGCACTCGCTCTTCGAGGCCCAGGTCCGTCGCGCGCCCGAGTCCCTGGCGGTGTCCTTCGAGGGAGCCTCGCTCACGTATGCCCAGCTCGACCAACGGGCCAACCAGCTCGCCCACGTGCTGCGCCGTCGCGGCGTCGGTCCCGAGGTGCGCGTGGCCCTGAGCGTCGAGCGCTCGCTGGACCTCGTGGTGGGCCTGCTCGGCATCCTCAAGGCCGGAGGCGCCTGGGTGCCGGTGGATCCGCTGCTCCCGCGCGAGCGGCTGGCCTTCCTGCTCGAGGACAGCGGAGCCACGCTGCTCTTGACGCAGTCGCCGCTGGTGGACCGGTTCCCCGAGACGCAGCGCGCCCGCGCCCTGTGCCTCGATACCGGCCACGAGGCCCTGTTGGCCGAGAGCACCCAGCCTCCTGTCACGGGGGTCCTCCCGGGCAACCTCGCCTACGTCCTCTACACGTCTGGCAGCACGGGCCAGCCCAAGGGCACGGCGGTGGAGCATCGGAGCGTCGTGAACCTGGTCACCCACGAAGCACCGGCCTATGGAATCGGGCCTGGCGAGCGCGTGCTCCAGTTCGCGAACCTCGCGTTCGACCTGTCCGTGGAGGAGATCTTCACCACGCTGACGTCGGGTGCCTCGCTGGTGCTCGCGCCGCTGGAGAAGGTGATGCCCGGGGCGCCACTGCACACGTTGCTGCGCGACGAAGCGCTCACGGTCATCAGCCTCACGCCCGCCGCGCTCGCGGCCACGCCCGCCGAGAACCTGCCCGCCCTCAAGACGGTCATCTCCGGTGGCGAGGCGCTGCCCTCGGATGTCGTCGCCCGGTGGGCGCCTGGCCGCACGTTCCTCAACACCTACGGCCCGACGGAGGCCACGGTGGTGGCCACGCTCGCGCGAGTCTCCGCCGAGGACGGGCGCACGCCCACCATCGGCCGGCCGCTGGCCAACGTGCGGGTCTACGTGCTCGACACGCGTGGCGAACCCGTGCCCGTGGGCGTCAAGGGTGAGCTGCACCTGGGCGGTGTCGGCGTGGCGCGAGGCTACGCCGGCAGGATGGACCTCACCGCCGAGCGCTTCATTCCGGACGGGTACTCCGGAGTGCCCGGCGCGCGCCTGTACCGCACCGGCGACGTCGTGCGCTGGCGCGAGGACGGGACGCTCGAGTTCGTCGGCCGCGCGGACGCACAGGTGAAGGTGCGTGGCTTCCGCATCGAGCTGGGTGAAGTCGAGTCCGCGCTGGCTCGCCACCCGGCGGTGCGCGAGGCCGTCGTGGTGGCCCGCGAGGATGGTCCGGGCGGCAAGCGGCTGGTGGCCTACGCCGTGGTGCGCGAAGGCGCGCCCGTCGACGGCGCGATGCTGCGCGCGGCGATGAAGGACGTCCTGCCCGAGTACATGGTCCCCACCGCGGTGATGGTGCTGGGCGCGCTGCCCCTCACGCCGAACGGCAAGGTGGACCGCAAGGCACTGCCCGCGCCCGACATGAGCGTGGTCAGCGGGAGGCCCGACTTCGTGGGGCCTCGCACGCCGACCGAGGCACAGCTGGGCGCCATCTGGTGCGCGGTGCTCGAAGTGGAGCGCGTGGGCATCCACGACAACTTCTTCGAGCTGGGCGGACACTCGCTGATGGCGACCCAGGCCATCAGCCGCATGCGCGCCGTGTTCGGCGTGGAGCTGCCACTGCGCGACCTGTTCGATACACCGACGCTGGAGGCCCTGGCGCTGCGCGTGGACCTGGCGGTGCAGCGGGGTCAAGGCCTGGACATCCCGCCGCTCGTCCCCGTGGCGCGCACGGGAAGCCATCCGGTGTCCTTCGCGCAGCAGCGCCTGTGGTTCCTCGACCAGTTGGAGCCGAACAGCGCGTTCTACAACATCCCCGCCACCGTCCGGCTGGAAGGGGCGCTGGACGTGGGGGCCATGGAGCGCGCGCTCAACGAGCTGCTCCGCCGGCACGAATCGCTGCGCACCTCCATCCTGAGCAACGGCGGCCAGCCCATCCAGGTCATCCATCCGCATGAGCACACGCGGCTGGAGGTGGTGGATCTGAGCACGCTGGAGCCCACGGCCCGCGAGGCCGAGTCCCTCCGCGCCGCCACCGAGGAGACCCAGCGTCCGTTCAACCTGACGGACCGCTCGCTGCTGCGCATGCGCCTGCTGAAGGTCGGCGCCGAGGACCACATCCTGCTGATGTCCATGCACCACATCGTCTCGGACGGTTGGTCCATGGGCCTGCTCATCAACGAGCTCGCGTCGGCGTACACCTCTCTCACGCGAGGGCTGCCGCTGACGTTGCCGGAGCTGCCCATCCAGTACCCGGACTACGCCGCCTGGCAGCGCAGCTGGCTCAAGGGCGAGGTGCTCGACCAGCAGGTGGAGTGGTGGCGCAAGCACCTGCAAGGCGCGCCCCCCGCGCTGGAGCTGCCGACGGACTTCCCCCGTCCACCCGTCAGCACCTTCCGCGGAGACATGGTGGGCTTCACCATGCCGCGCGAGCTCCAGGACGCTGTGCAGACCCTGGCGCGCCGCGAGGGCGCCACGACCTTCATGGTCCTGCTCGCCGCGTTCCAGACGATGCTGGCGCGCTACTCCGGCCAGGACGACATCAGCATCGGCTCCCCCATCGCCGGCCGCCGCCACTCGGACCTGGAGAAGCTCATCGGCTTCTTCGCCAACACGCTCGTGCTGCGCACCCAGCTCTCCGAGCACTTCACCTTCCGGCAGCTCCTGGGCCGCGTGCGCGAGACGACGCTGGACGCCTACGCGCACCAGGACGTGCCCTTCGAGAAGCTGGTGGAGGAGCTCCAGCCCGAGCGAAGCCTGAACCGCACGCCGCTGTTCCAGGTGCTGTTCGTCCTCCAGAACGTCTACAAGGAGACCTACGACACGGGTGACCTGCGCATGGCCCCCGTGGAGGTCACCAGCGGCACGTCCAAGTTCGACCTGACGCTCTCCGTGTTCGAGTCGTCCCAGGGCCTCACGGGCTACCTGGAGTACAGCTCCGACATCTTCACCCGCGAGACGGCGGAGCGGATGGTGGGCGCGCTCCAGCGCGTGCTCGAGGGCGCGGTGGCCCAGCCCGACCAGATGTTGGGCCGGATGCCCCTGCTGTCGGACGCGGAGCGCCAACAAGTAGTGCAGTCCTTCAACGCCGCGGTGGACTCGACGTACGTGCCGGGTCTGATGCATCGCTGGGTGGAGGCCCAGGCCGCGCGGACTCCGGACCGCGTGGCGGTGACGGACGGCAAGCAGTCCCTCACGTATGCCCAGCTCGATGCCCGCGCCAATCAGCTCGCGCATCACCTCATCGCGCTCGGCGTGCCCGTCAACGGCACGGTGGGCTTGTGCCTGGAGCGCGCGAGCCTGGACATGCCCGTCGCGGTGCTGGCCACGCTCAAGGCGGGTGCGGCCTTCCTCCCGCTGGACCCCAGCTATCCCGCGGACCGTCTGGCCCTCATGCTTGACGACACCCGCGCGCCTGTCGTCCTCGCGCACTCCGCCCTGGTCTCCACCCTGCCCACGGGACTCACGGCCCGGGTCATCCACCTGGAGCACGAGGCGGCCATCGCGTCGCAGCCCACGCGCTCGCCCGATGTGGACATGTCTCCGGAGACGAACTGCTACTTCGTCTACACGTCGGGCAGCACGGGCCGGCCCAAGGGCATCGTCATGTCCCACCGCGCGGTGGGCAACATGCTGTGGTGGTTGATGAAGCGCGCGGTGAAGCCGGACGCGACGACGCTCCAGTTCGCCTCGCTCAACTTCGACGTGTCGTTCCAGGAGCTCTTCGGAACGTGGTGCCTGGGCGGCAAGGTGTTGCTCATCAACGGCTCGCTGCGCCAGGACCCACCCGCGATGTTGCGCTACATGCGCGAGCACCGCGTGGAGCGGCTGTTCCTGCCCTTCGTCGCGCTGCAGGCCATGTGCGACGCGGCCCTCACGGAGCAGGAGCTGCCGCCGCTGGGCGAAGTCGTCACGGCGGGTGAGCAGCTCCAGGTCACCCCGGCGCTGCTCGCGTTCTTCAACCGCCTGCCCGAGTGCACGCTGGAGAACCAGTACGGCCCGTCCGAAGCCCACGTCGTGACGGCGTGGCGCGCGCCGGCGGACCGGAAGAAGTGGCCCGCGCTGCCTCCCGTGGGCGCGCCGCTCACCAACGTGGAGCTCTACGTGTTGGACCCTCACGGCGTGCCCTGCCCCGTCGGTGTCGCGGGCGAGGTCTACGTGGGAGGCGCCAACGTGGCCCACGGCTACCACGGCCGTCCGGACCTGACGGCGGACCGGTTCGTGCCGCATCTGCTCGGCGGCGCGCCCGGCGCGCGTCTGTACCGCACGGGTGACAAGGCGCGGTGGCTGGCGGATGGCCACCTCGAGTTCCTCGGCCGGCTGGACAGCCAGGTGAAGCTGCGCGGCTTCCGCATCGAGCTGGGCGAGGTCGAAGTGGCCCTGCGTGCCCTGCCTCACGTGCGAGACGCGGTGGCCATCGTCCGGGAGGATGTCCCCGGAGACCGCAGGCTCGTGGGCTACGTGGTGCTCCCGCCCGACGCGCCTTGGAACACGGAGGAGGCCCGCCTGGGCCTGCGCGAGCGGGTGCCCGAGTACATGGTGCCCTCCATCTTCGTGCGGGTGGAGGCGCTGCCGCTGATGCCCACCGGCAAGGTGGCGCGCGGCGCGCTGCCTGTTCCGGACGAGGAGAGCCTGCGCGGCACCACGCCGTTCGCCGAGCCTCGGACACCGCTGGAGGAGCTGCTCGCCCAGGCCTTCGCGGAGGTGCTGCGGACGCCCCGCGTGAGCATCACCGACAACTTCTTCTCGCTGGGTGGACACTCCCTGCTCGCCACGCAGGTCGTCTCGCGCGTGCGAGCGGCGGTGGGCGTGGAGCTGCCGCTGCGCGCCCTCTTCGAGGCTCCCACCGTGGAGTCACTCGCGGCGCTGCTCCAGCGCGCCCAGGCCGCCGCGGCGAAGGCCCCGGACGCTCGCGCCCGGCCCACGTCGCGTCCCGCCGCGCCCGCGTGGTCGCCGCTCGTCACGCTGCGCCCTGGGAGCGACCCGAGCCGCGTGCTGCACGTCATCCACGGCATGGATGGACGGGTGGCGCCCTACGAAGCGCTGGCGAACCACGCCCCCGAGGGCTGGAGCGTCGTCGGCATCCAGGCGCGCGGCTTCGAGGAAGGCCGCGCTCCGCTGGAGTCGGTGGAGGCCATGGCCACGCTCTACGTCGAGGCCCTGCGCGCGGCCACACCGCAAGGGCCGTATCATCTGGCCGGTCCAGGGTTCGGCGCACAGGTCGCCTGGGAGATGGCGCAGCAGCTCCAGCGGGAAGGCCACGCGGTGCGGCTGCTCCTCGTCGAGCCGCCTCCCGCGGAGCCTGTTGGCGCGGCGGCCACGACGGGAGGAGCCCAGGGCGCGCTCTTCGTCCAGGAGCTCGCGGCCCAGGCGGGAGTCGAGCCCCTGACTCTCCCGGCCTCGCTCACCACGAACAAGGACGTGGAGCCCTTGCTCGTACACCTGCACGAAGAAGGCGCACGCACGGGGCTCTTGCCCGAGGACCTCTCGCTGGCGGAGCTGCGCACGCGCTTCAAGGTCTTCGCCAGCCACCTGCGCGCGGCGCGGCGCTACCTGCCCGAGCCCAACGAGGAGGGGTTGGTGCACCTGGTGCGCGCGGCGGGCGACTCCGAGCGCGACCCGGACGAACTGGAGGGCGGCTGGAGCGAGCTGGCCGAGGGTGGCCTCGAGCAGTGGGAGACTTCCGGAGATGCGAGCACCGTGCTGCGGCCACCCGCCGTCGCGGATTGGCTGCGCCGGTGGCTAGATTCGGAGGACCGTTGAAATGCCTGGGGTCCCTTCACTGTCCGTCTCGAGGAGAAGGACCCCAGGGAGCAGTCCGGAGGGTGGTACTCCGCCTACTTTTTGCGGTGTTGACCACTTTTCCCGAGAAGTAAATAGAATGCAGTCACCTGAAGGAGTCACTCACATGGCGGACGAGCGAGAGGACACGACGATCTACAAGGTCGTCGTCAACCACGAGGAGCAGTACTCCATCTGGCCGGCGGACCGTGAGAACGCGCTCGGCTGGAAGGACGCGGGCAAGCAGGGCCTCAAGGCCGAGTGCCTCGAGTACATCAAGCAGGTCTGGACGGACATGCGTCCGCTGAGCCTGCGCAAGAAGATGGAAGAAGCAGCGCTGAAGAACTAGTGGCCAGGCGCCGCCTCGCGACGGACCCCGGCGAAACCGCTGGGGTCCGTGGCGAGGGGTGGCGTCAGAGGTCCGGCGGCGGACGGACCCCGAGGTGACATGCACGCAGCGCGAGCTGGGTGCGATTCTCCGCTCCGAGCTTCCGGTAGAGCTGCGTGACATGTGACTTCACCGTGCGCTCGGCGATTTGCAGGTGCGCGGCGATCTTCAAGTTGTCCGCGCCGCCCGCCACATACGCCAGCACTTCGCGCTCCCGCTGAGTCAGTGCCAGGAGCACGCTCGCGGTGGGTGACGTCACGGGTGGATGCTCGAAGTCATTGCGCAGCAACTGCACCGGGAAGAGCCGTTCACCTCGCACCAGCGAGTTGATGGCCGACGACACGGCGGACGTCCCCAATCCCTTTCGGAAGAGGTAACCGGACGCCCCTTCGTCGAAGCACTGGGAGATGACCTCCGGAGCGCTCACGGCTGATAACAACAGCATGCGGACCTCCAGCCGCCGCTTGCGTGCCTCACGCAGGAGGTTGATGCCTTCCGTCACCGAGCAGCCCACGGCCGCCTCGCTGTCTCCCTCCACGTCCATCACCGCCACTTGCGGTGGATCTGTTCCCAGCCCATCGAGGAAGAGCCGCACGTCCCTCGTCACCGAGGTCACGGCCACTCCCTCGCCGCGAAGGCCGTCGGCGAGGTTCTCCCACGCCGCCCACGGTCCCTCGAGAATGGATACACGAATCGCAGCTTGATTGTTTGCCATGCGAAGGCCCCCCAGCCGCCATGGCGAATCACTTTTGACTTCTATGTTGACTGCTCCCGGCCTCCGGAAGACTCAGGTCAGCGGGAAGACGCTTCATGGTCGTGCATTCACGTCCGCTGAACCACTCCGGGGTCGGCCCATCGATGTAAGACCTGACTCCCTGACTCCTTTCAACTACTCACGACTCTCGACGTCCTGCCGGGCCCCACCTCCGCTGGAGCCCCACTCCAGGTTCCACGTCGCGAATACCCTAACACCGGGAAAGCGCGGTGGCGAAGGCGCCCGGGACGCGAGTGTCAAGTGTGCGCGAATCGGATTGGATTCAGGCACCGCGTCCGTTGGTTCGTCATCGCTGTCGCGCCTGAGACAGGGTTTTTCCGTCCGGCAGTCAATATCCGCGCGCCCTCTGCGGGGACGCGACTGTCCGCCTCGCAACACCCATTCAAATCAAGAACAACGTGACTACTCAGGCCGAAGGCAGCCCGGGGCCGGAAACCGCTGACGTGTATGCTGGGCACTGGACATGAGCACCGCCTCGACTCCCCATCTCGCCGTGGCCACGCCGGAGCGCGTGGCCTTGTCCCTGCCCGTGGCTGGCATCGGCTACCGCTGCCTTGCGTGGTTGGTGGACGCCACCCTGCTCTTCTTCTTCTGGGTGGTGGCGTACTTCGTCTTCACGCTGCTGGTGTCGGACGTGCTGGGGGTATTCCAGGGGTTGTCGGGCCTGGGGCAGACCTTGCTGGTGGTGGGCGTGTTCGCGACGCAGTGGTTGTATTGGACGCTGGCGGAGGTCTTCTTCCACGGGCAGACCTTGGGCAAGCGAGCCCTGAGCATCCGGGTGGTGCGCATGGATGGCTCCCCCGTGGGACTCTTCGAGAGCGCGGTGCGCAACCTGTGCCGCGCGGTGGACTTCCTGCCCGGCCTCTACGCCGCCGGCTGCATCAGCATGCTGATGACACCGCAGCACCGTCGGCTGGGAGACCTGCTGGCCGGGACGGTGCTCGTGCGAGACGAGCGCATCGACCTGGACAAGTACACGGCGGCGGCCCCCGGTGATGCGGGCTCGGGTGCGGGTGCCGCGGCGGCCGGACGGGCACTTTCGCCGGATGAGGTGGAGTTGGTGTTGGCCTTCCTGACTCGCGCGCCCGGCTTGCAGCCCGAGGCCCGTCGCCGGATGGGCACGCGGCTGGTGGAGAAGCTGGGCCGGCTCGCGGACGAGGAGAAGGCCCGGGTGCTCGCCTCTTCGGAAGCGACCGAGTCCTACCTGCGGGCCTGCGTGCGGGCGGAGCGCTGAGATGGCCGCCCCACTCCCCGCATTCGTCGCACAGCACCGGGCGGACTGGGACGCGCTGGAGGCGCTGCTCGCGCGCCAGCGAAACGGCACGTTGTCCCTTCAGGAGCTGCGGACGCTGGACACGCTGTACCGGCGCGCCGCGTCCGACCTGGCCCACGCGCAGACGTTCTATGCCGGCACCGACGCACACCGCTTCCTCAACCAGCTCTGCGCGCGGGCGTATGGCGCCATCTACCAGCCCCCACGCGAGCGGTGGGCCTCCCTCCGAGCCTTCTTCCGCCGCGACTTCCCGAGGACGCTGCGCCGGGAGCTGCGCTACGTGGGCGCCAGCGGCGCGCTGTTCATCCTGGGCCTGTTGCTCGGCGCGCTGGTGGTGCTGTGGGAGCCACGGGGCGCGGAGCTGCTCGTGCCTTCGGGGGTCCGCCAGTACGTGGCGCAGGGACGCATGTGGACGGACGACATCCTCTCCGTCGCCCCGCCCGACACGGTGTCGTCCGGCATCGCCACCAACAACCTCACCGTCACCATCCTCACCTTCGCCCTGGGCCTCTTCTACGGGCTGGGGACGGTGTTCGTGCTGGTGAACAACGGCGTGCAGATTGGCGCCATCACCGCGCTGTGCGCGCGCGAGGGCATGGTGGGAGGACTGCTGGACTTCATCGCCGCGCATGGCCCGGTGGAGCTGTCCATCATCGTCATCGCGGGTGGCGCGGGGCTGATGGTGGGCCAGGCCCTGGTCGACCCGGGAGAGCTCCCCCGAGGACAGGCCTTGGCCCAGCGAGGGCGCGAAGCGGTGAAGCTGGTGCTGGGGTGCGCGCCCTTCCTCGCCTGCATCGGCATGGTGGAGGGCTACGTGTCCCCAGGAGACCTGTTCCCCACCTGGGCGAAGGCGGCGCTGGGCCTCAGCCTGGGGGGCCTGTTCTGGGCCTACCTGCTGCGCGCGGGCAGGGCGGAGGCGGACGCGACGGAAGTCCCCGCGGCCAGCGCCTCCTGACGCTTGCGCTGCTGGTGCCGGAGGATGCGCTCGTAGGCCACGTTCAGCTCGCGCATCTTCTCCACGGAGCCACCCCGGTCCGGGTGCCGCTCCAGGGCCAGCGCGTGGTAGCGCGCTCGCACCTTCTCCGCGGAGTCCAGCGGAGACACACCGAGCAGGTGGTACGGGTCCTGGTCCTCGATGGCGGACAGCCAGCGCTCCAGCCGGTCCTTCACCTCGATGAAGTGCTCATCCTGCGCCCCGGAGTCCTTCACCGGGTGGGTGCGCACCTTCGCGTCCGCGCGGAGGACCTCGGTGTAGGTGCTGGAGACCCACCGGTGACATCCCGAGCACCGGTAGTAGCGAACCCGGTTCCCCATCTGAAGGGTCATCCGGATGCCGCAGTGGGTGCACTCCACCTCGACGTTCTCCAGTGTCCGCCAGCTCGAAACCGCCGCGTTCATCAGCCCTTGCTCCCGTCAGCAACACGCCTGTAGCACGGCCAAGGTCCCACGTTGGGAGATCGCGTCAAGAAAATCTCCACCCAACCCGCCCGGACGCGCTCCACCGCCGGCTTTCGGGGTAGAACGGCGGCATGAGCCCCCTGGTCGTCGTCGGATTGCTGCTCGTCACCGCCGCCCCGGCCCGGACACCCGCCTCCCCGGCCCGGCCCGCCGCCGAGTCGCCGCGCCCCGCACCGGCGCCCCCCGCGGCCAGCGCCCCCACCCCAGCCGCGTCCCCGGACGACACCGCCCTGCTGCGCGCCCTGCTCTGGGCCGCGCGCCCCGCGCCCGAGGAGATTCGCGCCATCGCCGTGGAGGACCTGGCGCTGCTGGGGGACCCCCGCGCGCTGGACTCGCTCGCCACGTACCTGTGGGACCCCAACCCCCGCCTCCAGCAGGCCGTGCTGCGCGCGGTGGCCCTCTTCCAGCATCCTCGCGCCGAGGAGCTGCTGGGCAACGTGGTGCGCCACCCCCGCATGCCGGACGCCCTGAAAATCCAGGCGCTCAACGGCCTCGTCTTCCAGCGGACCGCCTCCGCGCGCCGCACCGTCCAGGACGCGACCATCGACTCGCGGCTCTCCTCGCCCGTGCAGAACGCCGCCCGCGCCGTCGCCGCGCAGTGGGATGCCCCTCCCACCTCCCGCTGACACCCCGCCAGCGGCCAGCCAGGCAGGCGCGTCCGGGCCGTTTCCTGGAGAAGTCGTCCCCCTGCGCTAGACTCGCGGGCATGAAGATCACCCCGCTCGACATCCGGCAGAAGCGGTTCGACACGGCGCTGCGAGGCTTCTCGCGCCGCGAAGTCGAAGCCTACCTCGAGTTGATCGCCGGCGAGTTCGAGGAAGTGGTGAAGGAGAACATCGCGCTCAAGGAGGAGCTGAAGCGCACGCAGCTCAAGCTCGAGCAGCACCAGGAGCGCGAGCGCACCCTCCAGGAGACGATGGTCACCGCCCAGCGCATCAGCGAGGACCTCCAGTCCGCCGCGAAGAAGGAAGCGGAAATCATCATCGCGGACGCCGAGCACCAGGCGGAGAAGATCGTCCACGGCGCGCACCAGCGGCTGGTGCAGGTCGTCGAGGACATCAACGAGCTCAAGCGCCAGCGCACACAATTCGAGTCCCAGGTGCGCTCGGTGCTGGACGCGCACCAGAAGCTGCTGGAGACCTTCAAGAGCCCCACCTTCGCGGACCGCGACTACGCGCGCGTCGAGGACAACGTCGCGTACCTGTCCCAGAAGAAGGCCAACGTCAGCGAGTAGCCATGGCCGTCCCCTGGCTGAAGGCCCTGCCGGACGGGGTGGAGCTGGCCCTGCTCATCCAACCCCGGGCCTCTCGCACCCGCGTCGTGGGTGAGCACGACGGTCTGTTGAAAATCCAGCTCGCGGCCCCTCCGGTGGACGGAGAGGCCAACGCCGCGCTCCTGGAGTTCCTCGCCAAGAAGCTGGGGGTTCCCCGGCGCCAGGTCACCTTGCTGGCGGGTGACGCATCGCGCAGAAAACGGGTCCAGATTGCCGGCGTTGATGCGGCGTGGACCGAGGCTGTTATGTCTGGGGGATAGCGAGGCCCCCGCATGCGCCACCTGCTCGTCCTGCTTCTGTTGCTGCTGGCCATGCCAAGGGCGTGGGCCCAGCACCTGAGTGAAGGCTCCGGCCCCCATCCCCATGGGCACGAAGCGCTGATGGACGACGTGGTGCTCGTCCCACACGCCCGTCCGCCCCTCGTCACGGGCGAGGTGACGACGCGGCGCTTCAAGATCCTCCACACGGCCGCGGCGACGGTGGCGGCCAAGGAGCTGGCGGCGCAAATCGAGTCCGTGCGCGACAGCTTCGGCCTCATCCTGGGCCGGGACTGGCCCGGGGTGACGGAGGTGCGGCTGGGCGTGGGGCGCGAGGAGTTCGAGGCCCTGGCGCTTCCCGGAGGCCGGCCTCCGGGCTGGGCCGTGGCGCTCGCCTACCCCGCCCATCAAATCATCCTGCTGGACGCGCTCAGCCTGCATGCGCCCGACGGACAGCAGACGCTGAGACATGAGCTGGCGCACGTGGCGCTGGGCCAGTTGGCCCGGGGCTGGCCGCGCTGGTTCCAGGAGGGCGTCGCGCAGAACGTGACGGGCGAGCGCTTCTCGCTCACCCACTACTCGGCCCTCTTCCGCGCCGTCACCCAGGAGCGCGTCTTCCACTTCGAGGACCTGTCCAGCGCCTGGCCGGACCTGCCCGCCGACGTGGAGATTGCCTACGCCCAGAGCGCCGCCTTCGTCGCCCACCTCTCCGCCCGGTATGGCCCCCAGGCCATGGGGCAGCTGGTCGACGGCGTCCGCGCTGGAGAGCCCTTCGAGACGTCGTTCGGAAAGGCCTTCCACACCTCGCTGGACGTGGAGGAAGCCGGGTGGCGCGAAGGACTCGCGGCCCGCTACGGCTGGCTGCCGCTCACCACCAGCTCCGCCCTCTTGTGGCTGACGGCCTCCGTGTTGTGTGTGGCCGCGTATGTGCGCCGGCGGAGGCAGAAGGAAGTGCGGCTGGCGGAGATGGCTGCGCAGGAGGCCGCGGACGAGGCCGCGCTCCGGCTGATGCTGGTGGCCCAACAGCAGGCCGCCGAATCCGCGTCGGCTACGCCTGGAGCCCCCGCCCCCTCCCAGGAGGTGGAGGTGTACTGGCAAGGCGCGCCCTCCGAGCCGGAGCAACCCGAGGCGGCTCCCCACGCCGAGTCGTCCTCCGGCGAATTCGCCATGGGGCCCGAACACGACGGAGAGCCAGCAAAGATGGAGGGCGACGGAGCGAAGGCGCGCGCCCCCAAGCCCACCCTGCACTGAGGTGTCTGGCTCCTGACGGAACGGGACCTCTGGACACCTCTACAAGACAGACCCCGAAGTTTTTACCTGCCGGTCCCCGCTTCAGTGCCGGCAGACGCTCCAATCGCCTGAAATTCCTGAACCTGCGCGACGCGGGCCGCTGGCAGCCGCCTTGCTATGGCTCCAGGTGCGATGGGCAAGCCACCAGACATGACCGAGCGGGGACGTAGGGCAGCGGGGCTGGCGCGCTTCTTCCGCCAGCAACCGGACCGGATCGCGGCGCTGTGGCGCCGGATGCGGCTGACGGCGCACGACGCGGAAGCGATGCAGGCGCCCCTGAGTCAGCTCGACGGCCTGGTGGAGCCCTTCATCCGGGAGCTGGGCCTGTCGCTGGAGGGCGAGGAGAGCAGCCCCTGGAGCCGCACGAAGGCCGTGCTGCGCTTGTCGCCCGAGCGGGGCGCGCGGGCCCTGCATGAGGAGTTCTCCGCGCTGCGGCGCTGTCTGGTGGACGCCGCGGAGGTGCTGGGGGGTGGGGACTGGGAGAAGGAGCGCATCAACCGGGCGGTGGATGAGGCGGTGGACTCGGCGGTGGCGCTGTTGCAGCGGCTGAGGGATTCGCGCCTGGAGGGGCCTCGGGTGCCCTTCGGCGGACTGGTGGTGGAGTACTTCGAGCGGCCCTCGAGCGTCAGGCACGTGCCGCCTGGCGCGAGGGACGGACGTACCGCGATGCATTGAGGGGTGAGGTGTCGGGTTTGCCGACCCGTCCGGCTTGACGCTCCACACTGGGAGGGTCCGAGGCCGGCGGGAGGGAGCGTGCCAGGGGTGGGGACCTCATGGCGCGCCTTGTGGGGACGCGTGCTCCCGCTGGGGAGTGGTGAGCGCGCATCGCGAGCCGCTGGCAAGACGCGTGGATGGGGGTCCACGCGACTCGCCGGTCGGACGGGTCGGCTTTGTTTGTGAGGGTGGTAGCGACAGCGCGTGGGGACGCGGGGGGAGTGCCTACGGGGGTGGGCGCTCCTCCCGCGTGTCGTCTCAGTGCGCGTCCGCCCAGCTCCGTCCGGAGCCGACATCCACCTTGAGCGGCACCTTGAGCGTGGCCACGCCCGCCATGCCGCGAGCCACCAGCGCCTTCACCTGCTCCACCTCCGCGTCGGGCGCCTCGAGCAGGAGTTCGTCATGCACCTGCAGCAGCATGACGGTGCGCAGCCCCTTCGCGCGCAGCTCCGCGTCCACCACCAGCATGGCCTTCTTGATGAGGTCCGCGGCGGTGCCTTGAATGGGCATGTTGATGGCGGCCCGCTCGGCGGCCTGGGCCACGGCGCGGTTCTTCGACGTCAGGTCCGCCATGTAGCGGCGGCGGCCGTACAGCGTCTCCACGTAGCCCGTCTTGCGGCCGTTGTTGACGGTGTCATCCAGGTAGCGGCGGATGCCGGCGTAGCGCGTGAAATAGCGCTCGATGATGTCGCGCGCCGTCTCCTGGGGGATGCCCAGCCGCGACGCCAGGCCGTGCGGTGACAGGCCGTAGGCGATGCCGAAGTTCACCATCTTCGCCACGCGGCGCTGCTCCCGGTCCACCTGGTCCGGGGCCACGCCGAACACCTCGGCGGCGGTGCGGCTGTGCACGTCCTCGTCATTCCGGAACGCCTCGATGAGCACCGGGTCGTCCGCGATGTGGGCCAACAGCCGCAGCTCCACCTGGCTGTAGTCGGCGCTGACCAGCTGGTGGCCCTCGGCCGCGACGAAGGCGCGGCGAATCTCGCGCCCCAGCTCCGTGCGCACGGGGATGTTCTGGAGGTTGGGGTCCGTGGACGACAGGCGCCCCGTGGCGGTGGCCGCCTGGTGGTACGTCGTGTGGATGCGCTTGTCGGCCGCCACCAGCGTGGGCAGCGTGTCCAGGTAGGTGCTCTTGAGCTTGGACAGGCTCCGGTACTCGATGATGGCGTTGGGCAGCGGGTGCTCCTCGGCCAGCTTCTCCAGCACCTCCTGGTCCGCGGACGGGCCCGTCTTGCCGCGCTTGATGATGGGCAGCTTCAAGTCCGTGAAGAGCACCTGCACCAGCTGCGGGTTGGAGCCGATGTTGAACTCGCGGCCCGCGTGTTTGTAGACCTCCTTCACCTGCGACTCGACGGCCGCGTCCACCTTCACGGAGATGCGCGCGAGCTCCTGCGTGTCCAGGACCACGCCCCGCCGCTCCATGCGCGCGAGGATGGGCAGCAGCGGCAGCTCCAGCTCCCGCGCGAGCTGCGCCAGCTTCGCCTCCTCCAGCTCCTTCCACAGCTCCGGGGCAAGCCGTCGCGCCGCCTCCGCGCGCACCGCGAAGCCGGATGCCACCTCCTCCGGCGAGTGGTCCGCCAACGCCCGGTCCTTCTTGCCGCGCTTGCCCTCCGCCGCCGCGGGCAGCAGGGGCAGCTCCGAGGCCAGCCGCTCACGCGCCAGGTCCGCGAGCGCGTGCTCACGGCGCGACGGGTTGAGCAGGTAGCTCAACAGCTCCACGTCGTCCTGGGCCCCACCCAGCTCGATTCCCTCGTTGGCGAGCACCAGGGTGAGGGCCTTGAGGTCATGCCCCCCCTTCTTCACCGCGGGGTCCTCCAGCACGGCCTTCATCACGGCGGTGAAGGACTCGGGCCGGACCTGGGTCGCGCCAAGCACCGCGTGGCGCAGCGGCACGTAGCGGGTGCTCGCGTCGGGGAGCGCGAAGCCCACGCCCACGAGCTTCGCGGCGAAGGGCATGCCCTCGAAGGCGGGGATGACGCTGACGGAGCCCGCGGCACGCACGGCGTCCGCCAGGGCCTGAAGCTCCGCGTCCGTGGTGACCAGCGTGGTGGTGGTGGACAGCGGAGCGGGCTTCTCCTTCGCGGGCTCGGCCGACTCGGACGCCCCCTGCTGGGGGAGCTCCTTGAGCAGCGCGTAGAACTCCAGCTCCGTGAAGAGCTCGCGGGCCTTCGCGGCATCCAGCTCCTTGCGCGTCAGCTCCGCCACGCGGACCTCCAGCGGCAGGTCTGTGTTGAAGGACACGAGCTGGCGGGCACGCAAGAGGCTCTCGCGATGCGAGGCGATGGCGTCGCGAATCTTGGGCTTCTTCACCTCATCCAGCCGTGACAACAGAGTGTCCACGTCGCCAAACTGTTGGATGAGCTCCGTGGCCGTCTTGGGGCCGATGCCCGGGACCTTGGCCACGTTGTCCACCGCGTCGCCGATGAGCGCCAGGTAGTCCCGCATCTGCCGGGGCTCGATGCCCAGCCGCTCCTTCACCTCCGCGGGCCCCGTGTGGACGTCCTTCATCGGGTCGAACAGGCGCACGTCCTCATCCACGATCTGGATGAAGTCCTTGTCCCCGGTGACGACCTGGACCAGGAAGCCCTCCGCCTTGGCCTTCTGGGAGAGCGTGCCGATGACATCATCGGCCTCCCAGCCCGGCATCTCCAGCACCGGCAGGTTGAGGGCCTCCGTCACGCGGCGGATGAGCGCGAACTGGGGCACCAGGTCCTCGGGAGGACCTTCGCGGTGGGCCTTGTAGTTGGGGTCGATCTTCTGACGCTCCGCGCGGCTCTCCTTGTCGAAGGCGAGCGCCACGTGGGAGGGCTTCAAGTCCCGCAGGGCCTTGAGCACCATGCGCGTGAAGCCGAGCACGGCGTTGGTGGGCACCCCCTTGCTCGTCGTGAGCGGAGGGATGGCGTGGTAGGCGCGGAAGATGAAGCCGGACGCGTCGATGAGGACCAGGGTGGGCGCGGAGCGCGGAGGGCTGGTGTCGGCCATGCCCCCGTGCCTAGCGCGCCCGCCCCTCCCTGTCCATGTCGCGCGCTACGGGCAGCCCAGCTCCCGCTTCTTCGCTATCACCATCTCCTCCACGCCATCTCCCTTGACGGCCAGGTCCAGCACGGCGGCCATGTCGCCGCAGGAGCTCGCACCTCGGAAGGTGTTGAGCGCCATGGTGGAGCAGTACCCCGCCGCCTTGTTGAGGTCCGGGTTGCCCGCGTAGAAGCCAAAGCCCATCTTCCACAGCTTGCACGCGCGGCGCTTGTCCTCGCGGTCCGCCCAGTGCTTGCCGCGCTGGTACGACTTGTCCGCCATGTCCTGGAGGATGCTGCGCCGGTAGAACGACGGCTTGGACTCCGCCAGCTCCAACATCAGCGACTTGTCGACTTCCAGGGCTTCACGCAGCGGCTCGGCGGCCTTCTCCGGGTCGTCCGCGGCGAGCGAGCTCTGCCCCGTCTTGAAGAGCTGATCCACCGTGGACATCGTCTTCATCATCTCGTCCGCCGCGGCATGGAACTGCGCGGACTCGTAGTTGGAGCGCAGCTTCTGCAGCGTGGCCAGCGCCTCGCTGCCGCGGCCAAACCAGTAGTCCATCATCGCCGCCTGCATCAGCTTGTTGGTGTAGCGCTTGTTCACCGCCTCCTGCACCACCACCTTCGGGTCCGTGGGCTGGTTGTCGCGGTTGAGCACGTCCGCCACCGGGCACGTCCAGGGAATCGAGTTGGGGTCCAGCTTCACGCGCGAGATGAGGAACTTCACGAACAAGGGGTCCTTGGGACGCCACTCGTTCTTGCGCAACTTGCCCTCCAACCGCAGCGTGAAGCCCAGGGGCGGCTGCAGGTCGTCGCGGGGCTGGTTCTGGCACCACACCGCCATGTACGTCTGGCAGCGAGGCACCGCGGCGCTCCACTGCGAGTCGCGCAGGTAGCGCTTGCAGTCGTCCAGCGCGCGCTTCGTCACCTGCTCGGCCGCCTCGCTCGCCTTGGAGCGGGCCCGCCGGAAGTACTCACTCTCCCGGGGAATCTTCCGGAAGGATTCCAACGCGTCCTCGGGCTTGAGGCGCTGCAGGAACTTCTCTCCCGCGGAGAAGTTCTCGAAGGCTTCCTTCTCCAGCTTGATGCGGCGGATGAGGGTGTTGGCGTCGGTGTTGATGGGGTCGATGTCCAGGACCGCCGAGCACGTCTGCTCGGCCTTGACCCAGTTGGGTGCGCCCAGCTCGCTGGAGGCATAGGAGCGGCACTCGCTGAGCAGGTCCACCACCTGCTGCGCGGGGTCCGCGGCAGCGCCCTGCCCCATGGGCATCCCGTCACCGGCCGGCGTGGACGGGAGCACCGCCTTGACCACGCCCGCCAGGAGCAGCACGCCCACGACACCACTGCCCACCATGATCAGCTTCTTGCGCCGGGCCGCTTCCCCTCCATCCTGCGCCGCGTCGCGCCTGCGGCTGGGAGGAGCCGCACCCGCGCCCCTGCGGGACGGGGATGACGCGGCGGCCTCGGCCTGAGGCGCCTCGAACGACAGCTCCACCACGCCGAACTGGAGCTGGTCTCCGGGCTGGAGCTCCACCGCCTCCGGCCCCAGGGGGTCGCCGTTGAGCAGCGTTCCGTTGGCGCTTCCCAGGTCCCGCACCACCACGCCGGCACCGGTCGCTTCCAGCTCCGCGTGCTTGCGGCTGACCGAGTCATCCTCGAGCACGATGCCCGCGGGAGGCAGCCGTCCCACGAGCACCTTGCCCTTGAGCGGATACGTCTTGCCCGCCCACGGGCCCACCATTCCGCGCAGCACCGGCCCACTGCTGGCGCCTGGAGGCGTCCCCACGGGCTTCGCGGGCCGCTTCGCCAGCGCCGCGCCCGCCGGGGGACTTGTGCCCGGGGCCTTCGACTTGATGCTGGGCAGGGCCCGCGTGGAGCGAGCCCCCGCCCCTTCCGCGCCCACGGGCATGGCATCGGGCGGCGCGCTCTTGGCAGGCCGTCGCGAGCCCGAGCTCCGCACGGGGGCCGCCTTGAGCACAAGCGTGTAGTCGCCGAGCACCACCTCGGACTGGGGCGTGAGCGCGGTGGGCTCCGCGATGCGCTCGCCGTCCACGAACGTGCCGTTGGCGCTGCCCAGGTCCTCGATGAAGACCGTTCCCGCCTCGGAGAAGACGCGCGCGTGTGTCCGCGACACGCCCCCTTCGGTGAGCAGGATGTCGCAGCCCTGCTGGCGGCCCAGCTTCAGCTCGCCAGCGACTTCGTATTCGTTCTCCGTGCCATCAGGCTGACGGACGACCAGGGTGGACATGGCGCGTCAGTCCTCGCGGAAGATGCTCATGTTGACGGGGATGCCTTTGCGCTGAAGCTCGTCGTAGAACTTCGGCACGAAGCCGGACGCCACGAAGCGGCCACGCACCTTGTGGTCCTCCGTGAAGCCGTCCTGCTTGTAATAGAAGATGTCCTGGAGGGTCACGATGTCGACCTCCATGCCGGACACCTCGGTGACGAAGCAGATCTTCCGGGTGCCGTCGGAGAAGCGCGTCTGCTGCACGATCATGTGCACCGCACTGGCGATCTGCTCGCGGATGGCCTTCACCGGCAGCTCCATGCCGGACATGAGCACCATCGTCTCCAGCCGGGCGATGGCGTCACGCGGCGTGTTCGCGTGCAGCGTGGTGAGCGAGCCGTCATGGCCCGTGTTCATCGCCTGGAGCATGTCCAGCGTCTCGCCGGAGCGGCACTCGCCCACGACGATGCGGTCAGGCCGCATGCGCAGACAGTTCTTCACCAGGTCGCGGATGGTGATGGCGCCCTTGCCTTCCAGGTTGGGCGGACGGCTCTCCAACTGGACCCAGTGGTCCTGGGGCAGCTGAAGCTCCGCGGCGTCCTCCACCGTGACGATGCGCTCACTGTCCGGGATGAAGGCGCTGATGATGTTGAGCGTCGTCGTCTTCCCGGAGCCCGTGCCGCCGGAGATGACGATGTTTCGCCGCGCCTTGACGCACATCTCCAGGAACTCGGCCATCTGCGCCGTCAGCGTCTTGTACTTGATGAGGTCCTGGATCTTCAGCGAGTCCTTCTTGAACTTGCGGATGGTGATGCAGGGCCCCTTCAACGCCAGCGGCGGGATGATGGCGTTGACGCGGCTGCCATCCTTGAGGCGCGCGTCCACCAGCGGGCTGGACTCGTCGATGCGGCGGCCAATGGGCGCCACGATTCGCTCGATGACGCCAAGCACCGCCTGGTTCGAGGAGAAGGTCTTCTCCGACAGCGTCAGCTTGCCCTTGCGCTCGATGTAGATCTGGTTGGCGTGGTTCACCATGATCTCGCTGATCTCATCCGACGCGAGGAACGCCTCGAGGGGCCCCAGGCCCAGCGCCTCGTTGATGACGTCGGTGAGCAGCTCCTCCCGGTCCACGTCCTCCGGGAGCTCTCCATCCGCCTCCATCTGGTCGATGATGTCGCGGATGGCCTTCTCGGTCCGGCGCCAGAGCTCGTCATCGCCCAGCCGGTCCATGTCCATGCGGCGCAAGTCGAGATACTCGATGAGCCGGTCGTGGATCTCCTTCTGGAGCCGCGTGTAGCGCTCCTGCCTCGGGTCCACCTTCTTCTTGTTCTTGGCCAGCGCGGAGGCCATGGACGCCGGCATGCGTCCCGCAGCGGGCGCCGGTGCGGGCGCGGGAGGAGGCTCCTCTTCTTCGTAGGGAGGCTCGTCCTCGTACGGCTCCTCCTCCGGGTAGCCCTCATCTCCCTGGTCGTCGTAGGCCTCTTCCTCCTGGCCCGCGCGCGTCATCGCCGGACCCGCGTCCTCCAGAGGCTCCACGTTGATGATGTAGTCGCCGATGTAGATTTCATCGGTCGGCTTGAGCACCTGCGGCGCGGCGATCTTCTTGCCGTTCACGAAGGTGCCGTTCGTGGACTTCATATCCACGATGATGCACTTGCCATCCTTGGCGACGATGCGGGAGTGGTACTTCGAGACATTGCCCTTCGCGAGCATGATGTCATTGCCGGGCAGCCGACCGATGGTGATTTCCGGCTTGTGGTACTCGCGCTGCTCGGTCCCGCCGCCCTTTTCCGCGAGGGTGATCAAAAACATGGGGCGGATGCTAGCAAGCACACCTTCCACCTCAAAGCGTCAGCCGCAGTGGAAAGTCCGCCCGCAACGCCGACGGGCCGGAACCCGCCTCGCGAAGAGGAGAGTCCGGCCCGTCCAGGGGGCCCACGACGGGCCCGTCAACCAGGTGCCGCGAGCGGCGCCTCAGTCGAAGATGTTGAAGTTCACCTCGGAGCGCGCCTGCTTGTAGCGGCTCTTCACGTCCTCGATGATGGTCCGGACCTTGTCCGAGTCCGGGTTCACGATGCGCGGCGTGACGAAGATGACCAGTTCGCGCTTGGTGGAGTCGAAGCCGCGGCTCTTGAAGAGCTCACCGATGATGGGGATGTGACCCAGGCCCGGAATCTTCGACACGGCCTTCTGCTCGTCGTGGCTGAACACACCGGACAGGACGATGGTCTCACCATGCCGCACGGTGACGTTCGTCTTCACTTTGCGAGTACGGAAGCCCGGCACCGTGGAAGAACCACCGATGGACACCGCGACGGAGGTGTCGATTTCAGAGGCCTCCGCCTCGATCTCCGTCTGGATGTTGCCGTTGCGGTCCGCCGTGGGGCGCAGGTTCAGGATGACGCCGTACTTCTTGTACTCGATGGAGAACTGGTTGTTCGTGATGAGGGGAATCGGGACCTCGCCACCGGCCAGGAACTCCGCCTTCTCACCGCTGGCGCACACCAGCTTGGGCTGGGCGAGCAGGCGGCCGTAGCCGTCGTTGCCCTGGAACCCGATGGAGAAGTCCGCGCCCGCCGTCAGCCCCAGGTTGCCGCCGCCCTGCCCGAAGGAGCCCGGGAAGAGCTCCTGGGTGATGGACGCCGCGGCCGTGGCTGAACCGGCGATGTCCAACGGGTAGCGGATGCCGTAGCGGTCGCGGCTGTTGCGGCGGATTTCGACGAACTGGACCTCGGAGAGAATCATCCGCTTGATGCCGACGACGAGCAGGTTCTCCACCTTCTCGCCAATGGCCTTGGTGATGAGCTCCGCCTTCTGCAGGTCCTGCTGGCTCTCCACGGAGCCCTCCAGGAAGATGGTCGCGCCCACCACGTTGGCCTGCACGTTCTTCAGGCCCGCCTTCTGGAAGGCCGCGTTCAGGTTCTGCGCCACGAGCTTCTTGGCGTTGGGGGCAATCTTCACGAACGACTTCACGTTCGGATACAGGCCCACCACCTGCTCGATGCGGTCCGCGTCCTGCGTCGTGTATGCCTGACCGTCCAGGTAGATGCGGTCGCCCACCATGCGGACGGAGACACCCTCGATTTCACCGAGGAGCCGCTTGATTTCAGCGATGACGTCGTTGGGGTCCTGCTTGCGGACGTTGATGAGATAGCTGGCGCGCTGACCCGTGGACTTCCAGATGAGCAGCGTCGTCTTGCCTTCGGCCTGACCGGTGACGAGCAGCTGCCCGGAGCCGAGCGTCTTCACCTCGGCGATGGACGGGTCGCCAAGGGCCACCTTGCTGAGGCCCGGAATCGTCAGCACCTTTTGGGCGCCGACTCCCAGGCTGACGGAAGTGCCGTCCTGGGCCAGGGCGGAGCCGCTGGCCACCAGGGCAACAAGAGCGCCAAGCGCGGCGGCATGCGTGAAGCGTGTGAACATCGTGAGTGTCCCCTCTCCCTAGTCTCGAGCTAACCCAAGCTTTGTTGCTGCCACCACAACGCCCAGAAGGTTCCAAGCGCGATGGCCACCCCGTAGGGAATGTGCCGCTGCTCGGTGGGTTGCGCGTCCGAGCGCGCCAGGTGCAGTCGCACCGCCCAGCGCCGCAGCGCCGCCGCCACCGTGTCCCAGACCGCTCCTTGCCACAGAAGCGAGACGACCGCCTGGGCCGCGCCCACCAGGGAGATGAACGCAGCGGCCGCCATGGACGCCGGAAAACCCAGCACGGCGCCCACCCCTCCCATCAACTTCACGTCACCCCACCCCATCCGCCCCCGGAGCGCCGCCGGCATCAGCAGCAGTGACAGGCCCACGCCCGACACCAGCCCGCTGATGAGCCCCTGCTCCAACCCTCCCACCCCTTCGGTGGCAAGGCGCACCCCCAGCCCCACCGCCATCAGCGGGTAGGTGACCACGTCAAGGATCTCCCGGCGTAACACGTCCGTTACCACCGAGATCACCAGGGCCACTCCAAGGACCGTCCAAAGCGCGATGTGTCCAGGCGTCATCCGTCGCCTGTCCCATTCGCGTCCAGGCGTCCGGTATCAAACCAGGGACGCCCGGAGGCCGTCAATTGGCGAACAGCGGGAGGCCCCCGGACAAAGGGGGCCCTAGCGGACCATCAGGCGAATCTTCTCGCTGCAGATGAAATACTCGTCCCCGTCTTCAATCTTGCGGCGCTTGATTCGCTGCTTGTTGAACCAGGTGCCGTTGGACGAACCCAGGTCCTCGATGATCCAGTCATGGCCTTCCTGCGCGATGACCGCATGCTCACGGGAGACCTTGCCCGAATTGATGACGAAGTCGCAGTGCTTGCCGCGCCCGATGACGAAGCGCTCCTTGATGATGCGCTCCTGCTCTCCCGACTCGGTCACCAGGTAGAGGGCGGCGCCCTCCTCCTCGGCGAGCTCGTCGGCGGGCTCCTCCTCCTCGGGCTCCGCGGGCTCGTCCTCGAGCCCCGGCTCGTCGTCCTGCTCGGGCAGCGGCTCCTCGTCCTCCACCATCTCGTCGTTGGGAGGAGGCGGCTCGTTCTTGCCCTTGATGAGGCGCTCGAGCTCCGCGGCGGTCTCCAGGACACGCTCGGCCACCTCGCGGCGCACCGGGTCATTGTCCAGGCCGTTGGCGGACGAGCGCTCGTCCGGTGCGGAGGCCCGGGCACTGGGGCGAAGCTGGGGAGGCGGCTCCGCCTTGGGGGGCGGCGGCGCCGGAGAGAGCACGGGGGGCGGGGCCGCACGGGAAGGCCCGGCGGACACGGCGGCGGGACGCACGGGCGCGGCCGCCGCGGGGGACGCGTGTGCGTCCTCTCGCGACCGCGCTTCGATGAACCCGTTGAGACGCGCGAACATGAAGAGCGCTTGGTTGATCAGCGCGTCGCGGTCCGAGCCCATCTGCTGGGCCATGTCTTCGTACGTCTCCCACAGGTGGTCGGCGATGCCGACCTTGCGGGCGGGGCGGGAGTTCTGATCGATCATCGGTCCTGGCTCGAACGGTACTGGATGACCCGGACTCTAACAGACACCCCAGGCCACGCCCAATTACTCGAACGCCCTGAGGTACTTGGAGTTGAGGGCGTTGGACTCGATGTACGGCAAGTTCAGCTGTAGGATTCCGTCCGCGGAGGGATAGACGACGTACGCCAGCCCCGCCCCTCCCGCGAGGGAAGCCGTCACGGTGCCCGGGAGCGTGTAGAACACCAGCCCCGTCTGCGTCGTGGTGCTGATTCCGAAGAAGTAGTTGAGCACGCCCGTCCCCACGGTCACCAGCAGGCTCTGCCCTCGCGTCAGGGCCCCCTTGCCCTCGACCCGGAGGACCAGGGGTGGCGGCGGCGACGGATAGAGCGGCACCGTCACGTCGCTCGAGGTCTGGCAGGCGGCCGCGGAGCCCGCGAGCGTCGTGGTCTCCAGGAAGTCGGGCGGATGGAAGTAGTACGACGTCGGAATCTCGTACCCGCCCTGGACCGTCTCGGCGTCACGAGTCAGCAGGTTGCCCGCCCCATCCGTCAACAAGAAGGGCTGGCTGCCCGAGGCCAACACGGAGAACTGCGGCAGATCCGCGCAGCCACCGGGAATCGCCGTCGTCGTCTCCAGCACGACCCTCCCCGCCGTGGCGGCCGGACGCACCGCGGACACGACCAGGTCCGTCGTGCAGACGGTGCTGGCGCTGACCAGTTCGATGAGATCCCCCACCCGCACCTGCTTGTTGACGTCCGCCGACTGGGGGACTTCGAAGAGCGTGGGCGTGCTGAGGTCTCGCGTCACGTTGAACATGCCAGGGAAGACGCCCTGATAGATGAACCGGAAGGTCCCGCCGGGGACCGACCCTTCGATCAAGGCCGTCCGGGTGACCTTGGGGCCCGTCGGATTCGCCGGGTCACACGGATACACCGTCGTCTGGGAGACATTGACGAGCGAGGCGGCGCCCTCGACGGCGATATCGGCGGTGTCCGTCGCGTCGCGCACCACCACGTTCACGAAGGGCTTGCGCGTGTCGAGGTCGAACTCGCGCCGGTCATTGCCGGAGAAGAAGGTGATGGTGCCCGTCGACGAGGGCATGATGGCCAGCAACGGCACGATGGCCGGATTGCTCACCCCTCGGGGCTGCAAGCCATCCTTGTCCACGAGGCTGAAGTTCACGGAGGCGTTGGGAATCAACGTCAACCCCGTGGGAATGCCCGCCGTCGGGCGGATGGGGAGCATGGTCGCGCCACTCAGGTCCGTGGCCGTCTGGCCCGTCGCGGTGTCCACCGCGAGCACCCCCGTGCATGCCTCCGCGCCACCACACGCCAGCTCATCCTTGAGCCCGAAGACGAACTGCCCCGCGACCATCTCCTGGAGTTCGTTCACGTTCGGGGTGCCCGGGTCATCCGCCCGGATCGTAACCCGCGGATGGGACACGACGAAGCGCACCGGGGTGTTGCCGAACCCCGCGGACAGGTCACGCGTCGCGGTGGTGGGCGTCTTGCAATCGACGTTCGCCGTCGGCTCCGTGTCCGTCACCAGGAGCGTGCGCCCCGTGAGCGCCGTGGCCTGCCGCGTGGCCACCACGAGCTGATTGTTCGGGAGCACCGCCATCGACTGGACGGACTCGCCCGGCAACAGGCAGAACAAGGTCACCGGTGCTGGGACGACCTCACCCGCATCGAGCGCTTCGGGCCCTGGAATGGGCTGGCGCACGACCCGCGCCCCACCCGTGTCCTCGCCAAAGGGCGCATCCGGGTCCTGGATGGCGAAGTAGAGCACGCTGGGCCCCGGGGCCGCGCCCTCGGGGACCTCCGCGGGCGAGCGGGCCGCGAAGGCCGTCACGAGGCTGGGCGCCGTGAACTGGTGCACCTGCACCAACCTCGAGGGGTCCGCCGCCACCACCGAAACCCCCGCGCTCCCCGCGCTGCGCGCGTAGACGTAAGGGCCGGGCAACGCCGAGCCGTCCGCCTTGTAACCCGTGTCCCGGGCCAACGCGTCCGGCCGGTCCAGCACGGGGATGGCCAGGGTCTGGAGCGGGTTGGGCGCGGGGATGAAGTGCCGGTTGTCCGGGTCCCGCGCATCCAACACCTGGAGCTCGTCCCGGTCCGACGACGTGACGAAGACCAGCCCCCCCACGTAGGTCACGTCATACGTGCCCGAGAGGCCCGCGAACCCTCGGCGTTCCTCGTTGGAGTCCGAGCACCCGGCCACCAGGCCGGCACATGCGAAGAACACAGGAAGGATGCCGCGCTTCACGGGGAGGACTCCTGACACACGCTGGTTCCCTGGCGGCTGTCGCGCAGTTGCTGCGCGCCGAGCAGGGCGACCCGCCGCGCGTCCTGCGGCTGGTCGAGGTTGGGGATATCAATCACGGCGACACGGCCATCGCCGAAGGTCGTGGTGAACAGGCGCGCCGAGTTCCCCCGGATGTCCACCGCCAACCCGAAGGGCTGGCTGGGCTGCGCCGGGTCCTGGTTGCCCACCAGCACCTGGGCGACGAGCTGCCCCACCTCCTCGTCGTAGATGGAGACCGCTTCGTCGCCACTGCCCGTCACCGCCACCAGGTTGCCCCGGTTCGAGCCGCGCGGGATGATCTTCAGCTCGCTGGCACCCTCGGGGAGCGACAGCGCCGCCGCCACCCGCAGCACCGGCAGGTCGGCGCGGGCATTGTCGATGTCGAGGATGAGCAGGGTGTCCGGTCCGCGCGCCAGCAGGTAGACACGCTCCCGGTTGGGGTCCACTTGCGTGGGGTTGTCGCGCATCATCAGCGGCACCACCGCGAGGCCACGCGCCTCACGAATGGCGTAGAGCTCACGCAGGCTGCTGTCGAGGACGCGCCCCGTGTTCGTCCGGTCGACCAGCCGCAACACGAAGCTCGCGCCGACGGTGCCTCGGTCCGCCGTCGCGGCGTTCCGCCCGGAGGCGTAGATGTACCGCCCCCCGAACGCCACGGAGTTGGCGGCGCCCGGGGCGAGGTTGTCCACGCCCAGCGGCACGAAGCGCGAGGTGGTCAGCTCCTCGCGCGTCGGGGACGCCGCGGGCAGGTTCACCAGATACGCCTGGAGATCTCCAATCCTGTCGGTCCCCTGCGGCCCCACCAGCTCCGTGTGGGTCACCCAGACGAGCGAGTCCGGGTTGTTGCCCTCCACCGTGACCCCCAGCGGAGCGGGAGCCCCAGGCATCCCGTCCTTGTTCGCGCCCGGCACATTCACCAGCGACAGCGCATTCACCCGACAATCCACGGCGGTGCCGCCCTGCGCGCAGGTGAGGTTCTTGCCGTCCGCCGACACGTCGAGCACCTGCAGGAAGCTGTTCTCCGCGCGGGTCGGGACGAACAACCGCGGCGCGCGGCCGGGCGGGCTCCACAGCGCCATCTCTCCGGCGAAGCTGTCGATGAGCGCGTAGGACGTCGCGCCGACGTGCAGGTCCGTGAGCAACGCCGGGAAGCTCGAGACCTCGGCCGCGTCGGAGAAGTCCTTCCCGAAGGGTCTCAAGCCAATGGCATCCAGGTCCAGCGCCGACACCGCGCCGGAGGCGTAGCACTTGTCGAAGTTGGCCCCGGCCACGTACAGAAATCCGTTCGTGGACGCGAGGGCCTCGGGTCGCCAGAAGGCGATGCCGCTCGGATAGACGAGGCGAGTGGACGGCGGAGGCCGCGGCTCGGTGTCGACGGAACACGACGCGAGCAGCAGCGCGGAGGTGACAAGGTAGGCGCGCATCAGAGGGGGGCGGAGTGTAGGAAGGGGCCTCCCCCTGGGCAACCGGAAAGGGCGCCGGTCATTCCCGGGCGCCCTGCACCCGACGAACCGGCGCCCCCGGGGACGTGCTCCATTCCCCGGGGGGCAGGCGGCCACGAGGCCGCCGTCAGCTGGCCGTTTCGGCCTGAATCTTCGAGAAGTCGGCCACCTGGTTGAACAAGGCCCCAATCTCCACGAGCAACCGGATGCGGTTTTCCCGGAGGTCCTTGTCCTCGGCCATGACCATCACCTTGTCGAAGAAGGTGTCCACCGCGGGCTTCAACCCGGTGATTTCCTTCAGGGCGCCGGAGAAGTCGTCCGACTGGACCAGCCCCGCCACGGAGTTCCGGGCCTGCGTGAAGGCCGTGTGGAGCTGCCGCTCGGCGTCATCCACCAGCTTCTGGGGCTGGGTCTGCCCGCCAGCCACGTCGCGGCCCTGCTTCTCCACGATGTTGACCACGCGCTTGAACGCCGCCGCCAACGGCTGGAAGTCCGCCCGCCCGACGATGAGGCTCAGCGCCTCCAGGCGCCTGTGCGCCGACACCAGGTCGTCGAAGCCCGCGGCCAGCACCGCCTCCACCACGTCCGTGCGGTGCTGCTCGCCCCACAGCGCCTTGAGCCGGCCCCGGAAGAACTCCAGCACCTGCTCGCGAGGCGCGGGCTCGCCCGCCTTGCGCTTCACGTTGGCCAGCTTGGGCGCCAGCAGCCGCAGCGCCTCGTCCACCGCCACCGACAGGCTGAAGCGATAGCCCCGACCGAGCACCAGCCGGATGATGGCGAGGCAGGCCCGGCGCAGACCGAACGGGTCCGCGGCGCCGCTGGGCGCCTTGCCGATGGCGAAGATGCCGCACAACGAATCCAACCGGTCCGCGATGCCAATCAGCGCGCCCGCGTCCTTCGTGGGCAGCGCGTCCTCGGCGCCGCGCGGCAGGTAGTGCTCGAAGATGGCCAGGGCCACCGCTTCCGGCTCGCCGCTCGCGCGGGCGTACTCGCGGCCCATGACGCCCTGGAGCTCCGGGAACTCACCCACCATGCCCGTGACCAGGTCCGCCTTGGCCAGGGTGGCCGCGCGCTCGATGGTCGCGCTCTCCCCTGCCCGCTGCGTCTGGCCCGCGAGCCACACCGCCAGCGACCGGAAGCGCTCCACCTTCTCCAGGTACGTGCCCAGCTGCCCCTGCCACACCACGCGGCCCAGCTTCTCCACGCGGTCCATCAGCGGCGTCTTGCGGTCCTCGTCGTAGAAGAAGCGGCCGTCGGCCAGGCGCGCGCGCAACACCCGCTGGTAGCCGCGCAGGCTGAGCTGCTCGTCACGCACGGGTGTGTTGGACACGGCGATGAACTTGGGCAGGAGCTTCCCCGCCCCGTCCACCAGCGAGAAATAGCGCTGGTGACCCTTCATCTCCTGCACCAGCACCTCTGGGGGCAGGTCCAGGTGGCGCTCCTCGAACGTGCCCACCACCGGGCTGGGCAGCTCCACCAGGTTCGTCACCTGGTCGACCAACCCCTCGTCCTCCAGGACCTGGCCACCGGCCGCCTTGGCCGCCGCCGTCACCTTCTGGACCAGCTGGGCGCGGCGCTTGGCGATATCCGCCACCACGTTCGCCTTCTCCAGCACGGCCTCGTAGTCGCCCGGGGCCTTGAGCTCGATGGCGCCCGGCGAGAGGAAGCGGTGGCCGTAGGTGACGCGGCCGCTCTTCACGTCGCCAAACACCACGGGCACCACGTCGCCGCCCAAGAGCGCCAGCAGCCACTGCACCGGACGCGCGAAGGACGCCTCCACGTCACCCCAGCGCATGGACTTTCGGAAGTTGATGGAGTGCACCGCCACGTGCAGCGCGTCCTTCAGGATGTCCGCCGCCGGACGCCCCTTCTCCTCCACGCGGGCGGAGACGTACTCGCCCTTGGCCGTCTGCGCGCGGCCCAGCTGCTCCACGGTCAGCTTGAGGCCCTCGGCGAACTTCTCGGCCGCCTTGGTGGGCTTGCCCTGCGCGTCGAAGGCCGCCTTGGCGCTGGGCCCCAGCACCTCCTTCACCACGTCCTCGCCCGCGTCCGCCACGCCGCGCACCAGCACCGCCAGCCGCCGGGGCGTGCCGTAGACATTCACGTCGCCGTGCTTGAGCCGCGCGTCCGCCATCCGCTCCGTCACCACGCGCCGCAGGTCCTCCAGCGCGGGGCCAATGAACGAGGCCGGAATCTCCTCCGCTCCGACTTCCAGCAGCAGGTCACGCGCCACGGGCCACCTCCGCCTTCTCCTTCTTCTCCACCGGCTTGTTGAGCTGCACCGTCTTCCAGTAGTCGCTGGCGGGCTTGCCCTCGAGCACCGGCGGCTGCTCCCCCACCGTCCACGGCGTCTTCAGCAGCGGATAACCCAGACGCTCACGCATCTGGAGATAGCCCTCCGCGCACAGCCGCGCGTTGTCGCGCACGCGCTTGATGAACGCCGCGCGCTCCGTCACGGAGATGGCGCCACGCGCATCCAGCAGGTTGAACGTGTGCGAGCACTTCAGCGCGAAGTCGTACGCCGGCAGCGGCAGCTGGCGCTCGTTGAGGCGCTTGCACTCCTTCTCGTACGCGTCGAAGAGCGCGAAGAGCATGGCCGCGTCCGACTCCTGGAGCGCGTACTTGCTCATCTCCACCTCGTTCGGGTGGAAGACCTCGCGGTACTTCACGCCCTTGACCCACTCGATGTCGAAGACGTTCTCCACGTTCTGCAGGTACATGCAGATGCGCTCCAACCCGTAGGTGAGCTCCGCGGCGACCGGCTTGCAGTCGAACCCTCCGCACTGCTGGAAGTAGGTGAACTGCGTCACCTCCATCCCGTCGCACCACACCTCCCAGCCCAACCCCCACGCCCCCAGCGTTGGCGACTCCCAGTCGTCCTCGACGAAGCGGATGTCGTGCTCGAGCGGGTCGATGCGAATCTTCCGCAGCGACTCCAGATACAGCTCCTGCACGTTCTTCGGTGCGGGCTTGAGGATGACCTGGAACTGATGGTGCTGGAACAGGCGGTTCGGGTTCTCACCGAAGCGACCATCCGCGGGACGACGCGAGGGCTGCACGTACGCCACGTTCCAGGGCTCCGGACCGAGCGCGCGAAGGAACGTGTAGGGGGCCATGGTGCCCGCGCCGACCTCGAGGTCATACGGCTGCGTGTTGATGCAGCCCTGGTCGGCCCAGTGCTTCTGGAGCGTGAAGATCAGATCCTGGAAATACATAGGCTTTCGGTGTCCTTCTCGCAGTGCGTCGAAGGAGAAGCCCGCGGACCCTAGTGAGGGGGGTCCGTGGGCGTCAAGGACGGCGCTCACTCCTTGAACAGAGGGAGGTCCGCCAGTCGGATTTGAATCGTCGTCTCCTTGCCGGGGTTGATGGGCGCGGACAGACGCCGGCTCACCGCGTCGGCATTCGAGGGGTCCACCACTCGCAAGGAGTACGTCCCCACCGGGAGGGGGAACTTCCTCAGCGGCGTGGTCCCCAACTGGGTGGAGCCATCGAACACGGCCGCCGGAGGCACCGTGCTGAGACTGAGCCACCCCATCCCCGCCTTCGCGGCCCCTCGCGCGGAGCTGGTGTCCACCACCTCGGCCAGCGCATCCGGGTCCTGCGTCACGGTGGTGACAGGTTCCGTGTCCGTCTTCGGCTTGGACTCCTTGCCACGTCCCCCACGCGCCCCACCCTTACCCGGGTCGACGGTCCCCTTCGCGACCGAGGTCTCCTTGTCCTTGCGCGTCCCCGAAGCGGACTTCACCACGGGCGCTTCCGGAGGGGGCGTGCGGACCTCGGGCTCGGGGGTGGGCTCGACGGCCGCGGCCTGGGCGGCCGGACGTGGGTCCGGCGCCGGGGTGGTGCCAGGGAACCCCGGCGGAGGCCCGGGCTTCTGCTGCGGAGGCCAGGCCGCGTCGAGCGCGGGGTCCTTCGCGGGTTGGGGGTCCAGCTCCGCCTTCACCCAGGCCTTCACGGACTCAAAGGCGGGGACGAACTGCGCGCGAACCAGCGGCTGGGTCGCCGCCCAGCCCACGCCGCCCAGCAGCAGGAGCAGGAACAACCGCCCCACCCACTTCGACCCCGACGATTTCGCCGCGGGCGTCTGCACGGGCGTATCGGAACGTGAGCCACCTCGCGCCGCGCCCCGCGCGCTCCCACGAGCCCCCGCCGAGGCGGCCCCGGGACGCGGAGGCCGCGTGCGGAACTGCTGGGTCGACAGGTCGCTGGGTTCGTCGAGCGACTCCAGGTCCTCGGCCGCCTCCTCGACGGGCTCGGACCGGGGCCGAGGCGTCCGGGCGAACCCCGCCTCCAGCGCCGGCATGGGCCGGGGCGTGCGCTGTTGCGTTGACGCGGGCAGCTCCGCCTGGAGCTTTCTTGGCTGGGTCTTGGGGCCACTTCCCGCGCGGGTCGGAATCTCCGGGTCCGTCGCGGTGGCGGGCCGCCGCTGCGGCACGGGCTTGGGCCCGCTGCCCATCCCCGCCCGGGTGACGAGCTCCGGGTCCGTCGCGGTGGCGGGCCGCCGCTGCGGCACGGGCTTGGGCGCGCTGCTGCCGTCCGCCCGGGTCTGCGCCGTGCCGGAGCTCGGCACCGACGGCGTGAGCTGAGCCCGAGGCACGGGCAACTGGGCGGTGGAGGCGTGCTCGCCGCCTTCATCCTGCTGAAGCTCGCCGGCCGCCTCGCTCACCCGCGCGTCCTCGGCGCGGCTGGCCAGCTCCAGGAGCGTGCGCGTCTTCTGACGCTTCTCCTCGAACAGGGCCCCCATCACCTCGGTGACGCCGTCCTCGTCGAACAGCTCGGAGCCCAGCGCCGCCTCGATGGCGCGCGCCATCTCCCTGCACGTCGCGAAGCGCTGCCCCGCGTCTCGCGAGAGCGCCCGCATCACCACCGCGTCCAGGGCCTCCGGAATGATGGGGTTGCCCGCGCGAGGCGACACCACGTCCGCCTCGACGATCTGCAACATCACCGCGGCTTCATGCGGACCGTTGAACAGCCGCTGCCCGGTGAGCAGCTCGTGCATCATCACGCCCACGGAGAACAGGTCGCTTCTCCCGTCCATCGCGTGGCCGCGCACCTGCTCCGGGGACATGTAGCCGCTGGTCCCCTTCACCGTGCCCACCTGCGTGCGGCCCAGCCGGCCACGCGCCTTCGCGATGCCGAAGTCGATCACCTTGACGACACCGTCGTAGGTGAGCATCACGTTCTTCGGCGAGACATCCCGATGCACCACCGCCACCGGCCGCCCGGAGGGGTCCGTGAAGTGGTGGGCGTAGTGCAGCCCCAGGCACGTGTCGCGAATCACCCGGCCAATGAAGCCCAGCGGCAAGCCGTACTGCTTGCGCGCGGCGGCCTTGATGACCTGCTCCAGGTTCTGTCCTGGCAGGAACTCCATCGCCAGGTACAGCTCCCCGTCCTCCTCGCCCAGGTCGAACACCTGCCCGATGTTCGCGTGCGAGAACGCCGCGGTGATGCGCGCCTCGTCCAGGAACATCTGGACGAACTGCTCGTCCTTCTTGATGTCCGGGAGGATCTGTTTGACGGCGACGAACTTTCGAAATCCGCCCGGTCCCGAGGTGAAGGCGAGAAACAGCTCCGCCATTCCTCCCAACGAGAGGCGAGTGAGGATTTCGTACTTTCCGATGCGCCGCCCCCGGTCGGGATCTTCGCTGGCGCCAACCTGCCTGGCCATGAGCCCCAGCATGTTAGCCGCGCGCTCCCACGCCGTCGATGAGTGTCGTGCGAAAAGGACCCACCCCCATGGGTGACACTCACCAGCGGGTTCAACCTCACCCCATGTCCGGGGCGACTCCTCTAGACTCCGCCGCTCCCAACACGGCGGCGCCCCCCGGGCTCCGCGCCGAAAGGACACCTCATGCTTCGCCACGCCGAACGGCTGAGCCTCATCCTGGGAATCGCCACCGCCGCGCTGCTCGCCTGTTCTCCCGCGAGCGCGGAAGGTCCCGGAACTCCAGCGCCAACCCCGAACAAGAACACCCAGGCCAAGACGCCCCCGGCCGCCCCACCCGCGTCCAGCAACGACGCGGCGAAGCCTCCCTCGGGCAAGGACACGACGGAGCCGGCCCCGGATGCCTCCGCGCCCAGTGACACGGGCGGCAAGTGCACCGGCAAGGCGACCTTCTGCGCGGTGTACTCGAGCATCTTCTGCAGCAGCCAGCCGGGGTGCGCCTACTCCTATGCCTCGAGGATGTGCATGGGCATCGCGGTGGAGTGCAACAAGGCCACCAACGCGGCCTTCTGCGGGAAGATCAAGGGCTGCACCTGGAAGTGACGCGCGCTGTCACGCACTCAAGGCGCGCACCCGCTCCGCCAGGTTCTGGGTGAAGAGCCGGTAGATGCGGAGCGCCGCGGCCTCGTGGGTGTCGAGGTAGTGCTCGAAGGCGGTGCGGCTGATGCGCAGTGCACGCACGGCCGTCCGCGCCCGCACGTGCGCGGACACCGGAGCGTCCTGCACCAGCGAAATCTCCCCGAGATAGGCCCCCGGCCCCAGTGAGTTGAGGCGCCGGGCGTCCGGCTCGGGGCCGCTGAAGACATCCACCGTCCCCTCCATGAGCACCAGGAGCCCCACGGCGGGCTCGCCCTTGCCCAGCACCACCGAGCCCTGCGCGAGCACGACCTGCCGGGCCTGCCGATAGAGGTCCTTCATGTCCTCCAGCGACAGCTCGCTGAAGATGGGGATGGCCTTGAGGAACCGGTACCCGTTGGCCACCGGCTTCGCGCTGGGCACGTTGCGGCGGCCCAACACCGCCTCCGCCTCCGCGTTCATCCCCATGCGGCGCAGGAGCCGGGCCCGCTCCGTCACCATCGCCGGCTCGGCGCGCGCCGCGTCGGAGCTAGTCAGCGAGTCCACCAGCACCGCGAGCGCCCGGTGCGTGAAGCCCTCCACGTCCAGAAGGCGGCACATGCGCAGCACCGCCTCGATGTAGCGAGGGTCCTCGGGCGTCACGCTGCCCAGGACCTCCACTTCGGCGTGTGGCTGGCCCAGCTCCCGGTAGAGGTCCGCCGCGTCGAAGGGGCGCTTGAGCCGGACCAGACACTGCGCCATCGACTCCCGGGCGCCCAGGCCGCGATACACCTCCAGCGCCCGCTCCAGGGCGCCGCCCCGCTCGAAGAACGCCGCCGCGCGCACGGAGTCCCCCGCGCGCAGCCACGCCTCCGCGGCATCCAGATACTGACCACTCTGGGCATACAGGTCTGCGGCGGCGGCATCATCGCCACTGCCATCCATCAGCCGCGCGGCGCCCAGGAAGTCGCGCGCCCTGCGCAGCACCTCCACCAGCCCGCGCCGCTCCTTGGGGGGCCGCTGAGCCGCCTGCTTGCGCAGCCGCTCCCGCTGAGAGGCCCCCAGCTCCTCATAGAGCTGTGCCGCCTCTTCTGTTTCGTCCAGTTCCACCAGCGACCGCACCGCCCGCAACGCGCCGTCGGCATCCGTCCCCATGCGTGCGCCCCCCACGCTCTGACCGCCTGTGGCTCCTGGCATGTCTCATCCTCCGCCCGGTTCGGCGCTTCTATCGCGCCTGCCCCGATTGACTCGACGTCTCTGTCTCCATGAATCACCCTAAACGTGAGATAGAAAGCATCCAGTTGATTCGCCGCCCGGGCAATACACGCCACGATTCAACGTCAATAACGCGGGCCCCATCGGTTCCTCGCATCGCCCTGGCCAATCTCCCCTCACCGAGGTGGGCGCACACGGCGCCGGGTCCGAGGCCGAGGTCCCCCTCGCCGAGCCTGTCCTCTGGATGATGAAGCCCGGCGCGGCGGGGCCTTGGTTGCCCCCGGCCCATCCATGCTCTTCATCACCATCTGCTTCAACAGCGCATACACAGGTGTCGCATCGAACGTGGGGTCCAGCAACGACTGGAGCGCGAGTCCGTCGAAACACGCCTTGATGATGGAGGCGTAGTGTTGATCGATGGGCTCGGGCTTCGTGTCATCCCCACTGCGATAGCGCGCCACCACCCGCGCCACCTCTGAGTCGCCCTGCGACTGGAGCTCGGCGACCGCGGACGTGAGTTCCGCGTTGCGAAGTCCCAGCGCGAACAGTTCGTAGCGCAGCCGGAACTGCTCCGGAGCCGAGCGCAGGTGACGCTCCCCCCACGCGAAGCTCGCATCCGCCAGCTGCTCCAGCGGCGTGTCCTCCCGAAGCCGCCGCAACTCCGCCACATACTGTTGGCTGTGCTCTCGCGTCACCGCGAGCAACAACGCGTCCTTGCTTCCGAAGTAGTAGTGAACCAACCCCTGGTTCACTCCCGCCACCCGCGCGACCTCCTTCACCGTCGTCGCGTCGTAGCCACGCTCGGCGAGCACTCGGTAGCTCGCGGCGATGAGCCGGGCGCGAGCATCCGACTCGCCCGCGACCTCCGGCTCCGGCGCGTTGGTTGAGGTCTTGCCGCTGCGTGGTCGAGCCATCTGTCTCCCTTAGGACGCACAACTCCCACCTGCAAGGGTGCCACACCCGGCTGCCCGGTCGCCTTGACATCGCTCGAGCCCAGTCTTAGTTAGTCGTGTAACTAAATTAGTCGACCGACTAAACCTGGAGGACACAATGAAGGCGAAATCGAAGGGAGTCATGAAGGGCGTGCTGGCGGCGGCGGTGTTGGCGGGGGCCCCCGTGCTGGCGGATGACGCGGCGGGGGAGCGGATTCCGCCGCAGGAGCGCGAGCGGCGCGGCGCGGTGTTGTTGGAGATTTCACCTCCGGCGCTGGACGCGTCGATGTACGGCATCCGGCTGGATATCTCCCCCTCGTTCGACGGCCCGTTCTCGTTCGGGTTGATGGCGCGCGCCGGACAGTGGGGCAACTCGGTGGGCGTGCGGACCCGCTTCGAGGGCGCGGACCTGGGCGAGGCCAAGCTGAACTACGCGGTGGGCGCGGACGCGCGGTACACGGTGGCCACGTTGTTCCACGGAACGCTGCGCCCCTTCGTGGGGATGACGGCGGGCTTCGAGGAGTTCGTCGCGCGCTCCGACAAGGGACCCTATCAGGGCGCGAGCACGGCGGCGTTCCTGGAGCCGGCCGTAGGCGTCATGTTCAGGCCCGGGGCTGGGCGCGTCGGCCTCACCGCGCGGGGCGGACCTGGCTTTACCTTCACGGATGTCCGCCACCTGAAGGTGACGGGCGGTGAGATGACGCTGCGGCAGGTCTACCCGACGGCGTCGCTCGCGCTGCTCGTTGTCCTTTGAGCATCCGAACACCCTCCCCTGTCGAGCGCGTGACAGGTCTCGCTCACCACGCAGTCCCCACCCCCGAGACCTTCTTTCACCGTGGTGAGCTTTCCTCCACGACGGCGTCCTTCTTCCACGCGCCGTCCTCCACGCAGCGCGACGTTCTGGGCGCGGGAGCCAGTGTCATGAGGATGTCGTTGAAGGCCCTCTGCTTGTCGGCGTGGGCCCTGGTCGGACTCGCATGCGGGCGAAGTGCACCTCCCGCCGAGCCTCCCACCGCGGTGCGCATCGCCACCGTGGGCCGGGCCGGAGCCCCCGCGGATGCCCGGTTCTCCGCGGAGATTCAACCCGCCACGCGAGTCGACGTGGCCTTCAAGGTCGGCGGCTACGTGGAGTCCATCGCCAAGGTGCGCGACGTGGATGGCCACCCTCGCATCATCCAGGAAGGCGACTCTGTCCGCGAGGGCATGGAGCTCGCGAGGCTGCGCACCACGGACTATGCGCAGAAGCTCACGGAGGCCCGCGCCGCGCTCGCCCAGGCCCGCGCGGCCGAGGAACAGGCGCAGATCAACTTCGACCGCACGACGAAGCTCGTCAGCGCGGAGGTCGCAACACCCGCCCAGCTCGACGCGGCGCGCACGCAGCGGGACAGCTCCGCGGCGGCGGCGGCCGTGGCCCGAGCGCGTGTGGAAGAAGCCCGCACCGCGCTCGACGACACCCAGCTGCGCTCTCCACTGACGGGCGTGGTGCTCAAGCGAGCCATCGAGATTGGCGTCCTGGCCGCGCCCGGCACCGTCGCGTTCTCCGTCGCGGAGACCCAGAGCGTCCGGGTGGTGTTCGGTGTGCCCGACACGCTCCTGCCCAACGTCCGGCTGGGCGCCCCTCAGGCGGTCATCACCCAGGCGTTCCCTGGCCAGCAGTTCCAGGGACGCATCTCTCGCATCGCCCCTTCCGCCGACCCGAAGAGCCGTGTCTTCGCGGTGGAGGTCTCCATCCCCAACGCCGACCAGCGGCTCAAGCCCGGCATGGTGGCCGCGCTGTCCCTTCGCGGCGGTGAAGCCGCGGCCCTCCAACCCGAGCTGCTCGTGCCGCTGTCGGCCATCGTGCGCGCGCCGGGCAAGCCCGATGCCTTCGCCGTCTTCGTCCTCGAGGCCCAGGACGGCAAGAGCGTGGCGAGGGCCCGCGAGGTGGAGCTGGGCGAGTACCTGGGCAACGTCATTCCGGTGAAGCGAGGGCTGAAGGCCGGTGAGCGCATCGTCGTCACGGGAGCCAGCCTGCTCTCGGACGGCGAGGCGGTGGAGGTGATTCCTTGAGCGGGCCGGGTGGAGAGTCCGGCGCGCCGCCCTCCGATCCGCGGCAAGCGGAGCGCGCACGTGACGAGGTGCTGGTCCGCACCAAACACAACACCGCGCGCTACTTCACCGAGAAGCGCCAGGTGGCCTGGGTGTTCCTCGTCTTCACCCTGGCCTGGGGCATCTACGGCTACATCAAGATGCCCAAGGCGAAGGACCCCGTCATCGCCGTGCGCGTCGCGGTGGCAACCTGCGTCTGGCCCGGCGCGGAGGCGGAGAAGATTGAACAGCTCGTCACGCGCCGCATCGAGCAGAAGATCTCCGAGAACGCCAGCGTCGAGAAGATCGAATCCATCAGCCGCACCAGCCTGTCCGTCGTCTACGTCACGTTGAAGGAGGACGTGACGGACCGGGCCAAGGAGTTCGACGACATCCAGGGACGGCTCGACACCCTCCGGGACCTGCCCAACGGCGCGGGCCCCGTGCAGTTCCTGAAGGACTTCGGCGACACCGCCACGCTGATGCTGACGGTGGCGAGTCCCCAGGCCAACGGCGTCGAACTGGAGCTGCGCTCGCGCGCCATCGCCCGCGCCATCGAGGAGGTTCGCTCCGGCGCGAAGGCCCAGGGCTCCCGAGCCACCGTGGTGGTGAGCTTCCCGCCCTCCATCAACGCGACGTCCATGCAGCGGCTGGGAGACCAGGCTCGCCAGTTCTTCGACACGCTCCCGGACACGAGCGATGCCCGCTTCATCCAGAGTCCCGGGTTCATCGGCGTGGACATGGCGACCACGCTGGGGGATGCGGCCCTGCTGGAGCACCTGCGCACCTTCGCGCAGGACCACCTGAGCATCTCCGAGCTCCACCCGGATGTCTGGCGTCCCATCGTCGTCCGGGACCCGAAGGAGACGCTGGCCCGGCTGACCCGGAACGCGGGAGACCGCTACACCCACCGGCAGCTCGACGACTTCACCGACACGATTCAGCGCCACCTCCAGCGCTTGCCCGTCGTCTCCAAGGTCACTCGCGCGGGGGTGCTCCCGGAGAAGATCTTCCTCGAGTACTCCCAGGAGCGGCTCGCCTCCTATGGCATCCAGGCGTCGGGGCTCACCAATGTCATCTCCGCGCGCAACATCACCGCGCCCGGCGGAATCCTGGAGATTGGGGGCAAGAGCATCACCATCGACCCGTCGGGGGAGCTCACCAGCGAGACGCAACTGAATGACATCATCGCCACCCGGAGCAGCGCGGGCACCCCCGTCTACCTGCGCGACCTGGTGGACATCCGGCGCGACTACCAGAGCCCGCCGCGCTTCTTGAACTACCTGGACGCGAGGAACGCGCAAGGCCACTTCGTCCGCAGCCGCGCCATCACCCTGGCCATCAACATGCGGCCTGGCGAGCAGATCGACCACTTCGGCAAGGTGGTGAACGACGAACTCGCCCACGTGGAGCGGCTCCTCCCGGAGGACCTGGTCATCCGCCGCACGTCGGACCAGCCGCTCCAGGTGAAGGAGAACGTCGCGCTGTTCATGTCGTCGCTGTACGAGGCCATCATCCTGGTCGTCCTCGTGGCGCTCATCGGCTTCTGGGAGTGGCGCACCGCCCTGCTGCTCGCGCTGTCCATCCCCATCACCCTGGCGATGACGTTCGGGCTGATGCACCTATTCGGCGTGGACATCCAGCAGATCTCCATCGCCTCACTCATCATCGCGCTGGGGTTGTTGGTGGATGACCCGGTGGTCGCCAGCGACGCCATCAAGCACTCGCTGTCCATGGGCTGGAAGCCTCGCATCGCCGCGTGGCTCGGTCCGACGAAGCTGGCCACCGCCATCCTCTTCGCCACCCTCACCAACATCGCCGCCTACCTGCCCTTCCTCTCGCTTCCCGGCGACACCGGCCGCTTCATCCGCACGTTGCCTATCGTCCTCACCTTGTCGCTGGTCGCCTCGCGCATCGTGTCGATGACGTTCATCCCCCTGCTGGGGTCGACGCTCCTACGCGCCCCCGCCGAGGACGAAGCCGCATCACGCTCCACGCGAGGCTTCGCGCGGCGCTATCAGCAGGTGGTGGGCTGGGCCATCGACCACCGGTTCCTCGTCGCCGGCATCGCCACGGCGCTGCTCGTCGTGGGGGCCCTCGTGGGGACTCGCATCCGCTCCGCCTTCTTCCCCAAGGACCTCTCCTACCTGTCCTATGTGGACGTCTGGCTCCCCGAGGACGCCACCCTCACGGCGACCCGGGACACCGCGCGCGAGGCCACTCGCATCATCCAGGAGGTCTCCGAGAACTACGGACAGGCGCATCCGGGTGACGACGGAAAACCTCGGCGTGTGCTTGAGTCCGTGACGGAGTTCATCGGCGGCGGAGGCCCGCGCTTCTGGTTCTCGGTGGCGCCGGAGCTCCAGCAGCTCAACTACGCGCAGCTCGTCGTCCAGGTCCGCGACAAGGAGGACACACGGGTGCTCGTGCCGCTGTTCCAGGATGCGCTGTCGCGCAGAATCGCGGGCGCGCGCATCGACGTGCGCGAGTTGGAGACAGGCAAGCCCGTGGGCATCCCCGTGTCCGTCCGCGTGTCCGGCGAGGACGTCGCCCAGCTGAGAGCCATCGCCGAGCAGGCCAAGGCGCTCTTCCGCGCCATCCCTGGCACGGCCCGCACCCGCGACGACTGGGGCAGCGACACCTTCTCCGTGAAGCTGGAAGTGGACCCCGACCGCGCCAACCTCGCCGGCGTCACCAACCTGGATGTGGCGCTCTCCTCCGCCGCGGCGATGAACGGCATGACGGTGGGACAGCTTCGCGAGGGGATTCATCAAATCGACATCGTCGCGAGGCTGCGCGCGGAGGAGCGTGCTCGGCTGGGCGACATCGAGAACCTGTACGTCAGCTCCCAGAGCGGGCCGCAGAAGGTCCCCCTCCGTCAGGTCTCGCAAATCACCTACTCGTTGCAGACGGAGAAGATTCGCCGTCGAGGCCAGTTCCGGACCGTCACCATCGCCACGTTTCCGCAGCAGGGAGTGCTGCCCTCGGAGATCCTGAAGGAGGCGAAGCCCGGGCTCGACGCGCTCCAGCGCAGCCTGCCCATCGGCTACACGCTGGAGATTGGAGGCGAGGCCGAGGAACAGAAGAAGACCTTCGGCAGCATGGTCGTCGTCCTGGGACTGCTCATCGCCGCCATCTACGTGATGCTCACCATCCAGTTCAAGAACGCCATCAAACCCCTGGTCGTCTTCGCGACGCTGCCCTTTGGCGCCGTGGCGGCGATGGTGTCCCTGGTCGTGATGGGCGCGCCGTTCAGCTTCATGGCCTTCCTGGGCATCATCAGCCTGATGGGGGTCATCGTCAGTCACATCATCGTCCTCTTCGACTACATCGAAGAGGCCCACGAGCGCGGCGAGTCCCTGCGCGAGTCGCTCATCGACGCAGGGGTGCACCGCCTCAGGCCCGTGCTGGTGACGGTGGCCGCGACGGTGCTGGGACTCATCCCCCTGGCGCTGCATGGCGGGCCGCTGTGGCAGCCCTTGTGCTACGCGCAGATTGGTGGCCTCACCGCGGCCACGGTGTTGACGTTGCTGCTCGTCCCGGTCCTCTACACGCTCTTCGTCAGGGACTTGCGATGGATACGTTGGGAGGAGACCTCGCACGACGCGTCCGGCACGGGATGAACCGGTCAGGGGAGTGAGCGCTGGAGTGCCCCTGGTCGTCACGAGCAACCCGCACCAGGTTGCAGGGTGGGCGATTCCACCATGACGGCCGTGCGACGCAGTGGATCCTCGCACCCGCTCGACAGGGTGCTCGACTGGCTGGTCCCCGCCGTGAGCCTGTTCGCCATCCTGGTGGCGACCAGCACGTTGCTGGGTTGGGCCATGGCCAGTGAGCGAGCCGTCCGCATCGTCAGCAGCCCCGGCGCCGGCATCATGATGCCGAACACGGCCCTGGCCTTGATTTGCACGGCCGCGGCGCTCTGGCTGTTGAGCGAAAGGCCGGTGAGCCGGCTCCGGCGGTGGGTGGGATGGAGCATCGCATCGCTCGTCCTGCTCGTCGGTCTGGTCGTGGTCGCGGAATATGTCGGCGGACAGGTGGCTCCGGGCATCAACCAACTTCTCTTCCCGCGCACGGTGGCGGAATTGTCTCCCCGTACTCCAGGTCGGCCATCGCCGATGACGGCGGTGAATCTCTGCTTGATGGGAGCCTCGCTCCTGTTGCTCCACGTCAGGACGCGCTCGGGGTGGTATCCGGCCCGGCTCCTGGCGATGGCCGTCGCGCTCATCGCCGCCCAGGCGCTCATCGGCTACGTCTATCTGGAGGAGTTTCCTCACGACCCGCCTCCCGGGCTCAGTGCATTCGGCCCTTTCACCGCCATGGCGGTCCACACGGCGCTCTTGTTTCTGTTGTTGGCGCTCGGAGTTCTCTCGGTCCATCCGCAGCTGGGACTGCTGGGGGTGCTGCGCAGGCAGGATGCGGGCGGCCTCATGGCCCGCAGGCTGTTACCAGCGGCCATCGTCGCGCCGCTGCTCGTCTGGGGGGTGAAGCTCTTCAGCGAGCGCATGGGCTTGAAAGGGGCACCGTTCAGCACGTCCATCTTCGCGCTCCTCACCGTGGCCGCGTTCCTGGGCATCCTGGTCCGCAGCGCGAATGCGCTGTCCCGGATGGACCTGCGTCAACGTGAGGTGGAGCAATCCCTGCGGGTCTCGGAGGCTCGCTTCTCCAGCATCGTCAACAACGCGGCGGATGCCATCCTCACCATCGACGAGCAGAAGCGAATCACCCTGTTCAACGCGAGCGCGGAGCGAATCTTCGGCTACTCCGCGAACGAGGCCTTGGGGCGGCCCCTGGGCTTGTTCATCCAGGAGCCTCGTGTGCTGCTGGAGGTGACGGCGGGGAGCCGGGGACGTGTCGGAGAGGAACGGCGCAGGTTGGCGGGACGCCGCAAGAATGGAGAGGTCTTCCCCGCGGAAGCCACGCTCGGCGACGTTCGCGTGGATGGGATGCGACAGCAGGCGGTCATCCTGCGCGACATCAGCGCCAGGGTGCGAGCCGAGGAGGCCCGGAGGAATCGGGAGGAGCTCTTTCGCACGGCGTTCGAGCACACGCCCATTGGGAGCAGTCTCGTTGCCATTGATGGGCACCTGCTCATGGTCAATGACGCGCTCTGCGCGATGGTGGGGTATTCACGAGAGGAGCTGCTCGCGAGGACCTTCCAGGACATCACCCATCCCGAAGACCTGGAGATGGACCTGGGATTCGTGAAACGACTCCTCGATGGGGAGCTGGACACGTACCAGTTGGAGAAGCGCTACATCCACAAGCAAGGCCACACCGTCGACGTGTTGTTGACGGCGTCACTCGTTCGCGACTCGAGGGGGAAGCCGCTCCACTTCATCTCGCAGATTCAAGACATCTCGGAGCGGAAGCGGCTGGAGTTGGACTTGCAGTTGCTTGCCGAGGCGGGGCCCAGGCTCGCGAGTTCGCTCGACCCCACGACGACGTTGTCGACGGTGTCACGCTTGCTTGTGCCGACGCTCTCGGACTTCTGCATCCTCACGATGCTTGACGAGTCCGGGCAGGCGCTGCGGCGGGAGTGCCTGGCGTCGACGCCGGAGAAGACGCGGCTGTTGGAGGCGCTGTTCGAGGCGTATCCCCATGCGCCGTTCCGGCGGGGGCATCTTCTCGCGGAGGTGTTCCAGACGGGTCACTCGCTCCTGCTGAACGAGGTGCCGTTGAAGTTATTGGAGTCCTCGGCGGAGGACGCGCGGCATCTGGAGATGATGCTGCGGCTTGCCCCCCTGTCGATGATTGTCGTGCCGCTGAGCGCGCGGGGACACACGGTGGGGGTTGTTGCCCTGGGCATGTCCGAGTCCGGGCGCCGCTATGGGCCTCGGGACCTGGCCTTGGTCGAGGAGGTGGCCCGGCGCGCGGCGTTGGCCATCGATAATTCGACGCTGCATTCCCAGTCCGAGCAGGCCACGCACCTGCGTGACGAGGTGCTGAGAATCGTGGCGCACGACCTGAGGTCCCCCCTCAACGTCATCGCGTTGAGCACGGGGACGATGATGAAGCGGACGCCCGAGGAGCGGGCCGCGGACTCGAGGCCGCTGGTGTCCATCCAGAAGGCGGTGGGGCGAGCCACGGCGCTCATCCAAGATTTGATGGATGTGGCGCGGATGCAGGGAGGGAAGCTCAATGTCGAGCGCCGGCCGGAGCCCACCGAGGCGCTCCTGCAGGACGCGCTGGAGTTGCATCGGGCGTTGGCCGATGCGCGGTCCATTCATCTCCGTTTGGAAATAGCGCCTGGGGTGCCGGCGGTCTTCGTCGACAAGGACCGGGTGTTGCAGCTGTTCTCGAACCTGCTTGGGAATGCGCTCAAGTTCACGCCGATGGGAGGGCTGGTGACGCTGAGGGCGGAGCCCTGGAGGGGCATGGTTCGGTGCGCGGTGAGCGATACGGGCCCGGGGATTCCGGCGGAGAACATGCCCCACCTCTTCGAGCCCTTCTGGCAGGCCGAAAGCCGGAGCAAGGAAGGCGCTGGCCTGGGACTCACCATCGTCAAGGGCATCACGGATGCCCACGGAGGCCAGGTCTGGGTGGAGAGTCGCCCGGGCCTCGGAACGACGTTCTACGTGGCGCTGCCCGTCGCGAGAGAGGCGGCAAGCACCCTCGACTGGCATGTGTGAACGGGTGGCTCCGCGCGGAACTGCTCACGCCTGATGGTCAGGCAATGGCACCAACCACTTCTCCACGGCGGCTTCGGAGGGAGCAAGTGTCAGCAAGAAACCCAGCAGTATGCCCTGCACCTCGGCAATCGCCGAAGCCAGTTTCGCAGGCGCGACGTCCGCCACATCCTCGAACTCACTCGCCAGATGGATGGCATGCCGGAGTTCCGGATGGGCCTTCAATGTGGCCAGGCGTGACAAGAGGGCCGGCCCAAAAAGTTGGTGGCACGCATAGGTAGGAGTCACGGCCCCCTGCGCCAGGGCGTGACACAAGCCCAGGGCAGCAATGGCCACCAGTCGCTGGGAATCAATGAGACCTTCCGCTCGCAGCCAGAGGCTCTCGTGTGATGCCAGGCGATGCGGCATGGATTCGCTCATGAATTACTCCACCCTGGTTTGACCTTGAAATTGAAGACCTTGCCCGACGCACTCTCAAAGTAGTGGAGTGACACCTTGTCGGGCCCCACCCAGCCATCTCGATAAACCTTGGTCCATTCGCCAGGTTCGAGTTCTCGAAGTTTCTCCAACAGGTCCTTGTTTGCCACGCGGTGCCGAGTCGTTCCATTCTGAAGGGCCTTGAACTCGGAAGGATAGCCAGGCGCGCTCCTCACTCCGTTATAGACGTTCTTCAGTCCATGGCCATCCCCCACCGCCGAGGCGGCTGCGTCAGAGCCCGTCTCACCACTCCAAGCGGTTGCGACAACAGCTCCTGGCGCGAGCCCCACTGTCAGCGCGCCATTCGCCAGTGAGACGGAGCGGACCCCGCCCGACAGCGCCGCGGACATCTGGACGCCCGCGTTCGTCTCCATCGCTAGTGCCGCACGAGCGAATCCCGGAAGCATGGGGCCCTTGGACGCGATGTTCGCGGCTCCACCCCCCAAGGCCATGGTCAGAGCCAGGATGAGGACACGTGCACCATTGGCCCCCATCACCTCCCCAAAGCGCTGCCCCGCGTCCTGCAACTCCCCGAAGGACACCGCCCGTTCCGAGTCCACGGAAAGGCGTCTCCACCCCTCCACGAGATTCACGAACGCATCCACCCCGATGTACGCGATGACGTAAGTCGTCAGGGCAATCGCCACGAGCTTGGTCACGGGCTCTGGCGCCACGACCAGGAACATGTAGGCCGCCATTGCCGACGAGAGCATCAGCTTGAGGGTCAGTGGATTGACGACGTCCTTCACCACGTCCTGTACGCCGCCCCACACACCATCCCAAGCAAACGACATCGCCATCTTCCGTCGGGCACTCTCATCCAGGAGGCTGAAGCCTCCGTCCCTTCGCGGAGACTCCCACGAGGCCCGCTGGAGTCCTACCGTCCTCTCGGCATCCGTCCTCACCGAGAAATGCATCTCCAGGAGGAGTTGGACCAAGGCCCGCTCAAACTCGGGCCCACGAATCTCGATGGGGGCAACCCTCGAGGAAGGGGAATGCACAAGAGGGACACCCTCGCCTGTATCGAGGTGAACCCCCCGCGACGTTGCGCAACCCACTCCAAGAAGCCCAAAACACAGGATGGCGACCCGCATCAGTAACATCACGGCCTCCGGGGCATCCCTCAATCTCAGGGTGCGCGAGGGACGGACTATCAGCAGGGTCCGACTGTGTGGGGCTGACGACCCTTGCCCCACATCATGAGACCTCCGGCCACAAACGTGCTGCTTCAGTGCGGCGCGGGCACCGGCCATTGACCGGTGTCTTCTCGTGGACTGACCTCTCGGGGTTCCGGAACCCTTCGCGTGCCTCCGCTCGCGACGCGCTCCAGCGCGGACTCCGTGAAGACACTCAGCCCCAGCTCCGGCCGGTAGCCGTGGACCTCCTTCACGTCGAGCTTCGTCATGAACTCCACGATGCCCGGGCTCACCTCCTGCCCCGGCACCAGGATGGGGAACCCCGGCGGATATGGCACCACGAAGCGCGTCGACACCAACGGACGCCCTGACTCCAACTCCTCCGCCGCTTCGTTCAGGGGCACGAACTCACAATTCTCCTCCTGATACGCCAGGAAGAACGCGCTCCTCAAATCCCCCTCCCCCACGCTCCCCGTCGGCTGGAACGCGGGATGAAACCCACTGAAGTCCGGCAGCGGCGGCAGCTCGTCCGTGATGGACCGCACCTTCGCCTCGAACAACTTCCGCTCCACCCCCGTCGCCTGCGACAACATCAACTCCAGCCGCTCCACCTCCTGCCGCAACCCATCCAACAGGAACGACAGCGACCCCCACGTCACGCCGATCGTCGCGTTCAACAACACCGTGTTGATGGACGTGTGATTCACCTGGATGCCCAACCGCTCCATCAACACCTTGCCCCGGAACTCGAAGCCGTTGCGCCCCGTGAGCGCCGTGAAGAGCGTCATCCGCGTGGGGTCCAACACGAACTCGTCCTGACTCCACGCGCGCGTCAAATCCTCCACCCCCGCGGCCCCCGGCCCCACGTAGCGGTTCAACCCCGACTCACGGAACACCTTCGGCACCATCTGCTCCGCATCCAGCAGCCGCAGATACCGATGCAGCATCGGGTCCTCCCGCAACCGCTCCCGCATCCGCATCGACAACTGGTAGGCCTCCTTCACCATCGCGAAGCCCTCCAGGTCCATCTGCCGCCGCGCCAGGTCCAACGACGCCACCAACTGATGGTTCGGCGACGTGGTGATATGCGTGAAGTACGCCTCCGTCAGCGGCGCAATCGCACGCCGCTCGAAGTCCTCATCCCAGACATGCAACATCGAGCTCTGCCGGAACGCCGACAGCGATTTGTGCGTGGACTGCGTCGCATACACACGCAGCCGCACCTTGTCCGGGTCCACCATCAGCCGGTCCTCCAGCGCCCGAGCCCCCACCACCGGGTCCCCATCCCCCCGGCGCGCACGCCATGCCCGATACTGCTCCCGGTACGCGCGGCTCCGCAGCCGCTCCGCCAACCGCTTCGCCGCCGACATCGCCGTGCGCTGCCGCGCCAACGGCATGAACGTCGCGAACGCGAACCACGCCTCATCCCAGAGGAACGCCAGGTCCGGCTTGATGGCCAGCAACTCCTCCATCACCCGCTCCGGGTGATACACCAGCCCGTCGAACGTGCAGTTGGTCAACACCACCAGCTTCACCTTGTCCAACCGCCCCGCCGCCTTCAGCTCCAGCAACTTCGCCTTGAGCGTGCTCAACGCCACCCCACCGTAGATGGCGTACTCCCGCACCGGATACGCATCCAGATACAGCGGATGCGCCCCCGAGAGCATCAGCCCATAGTGGTTCGACTTGTGGCAGTTGCGGTCGATGAGCACCACATCCCCAGGCTGCAACAACGTCTGGTGGACAATCTTGTTCGCCGTCGACGTGCCATTGGTGACGAAGAACGTATGCCGCGCGCCAAACGTCCGCGCCGCCATCTCCTGCGCTTCCTTGATGGACCCCGTGGGCTCCAACAACGAGTCCAATCCCCCCGCCGTGGAGGACGACTCGGCCATGAAGAGGTTGGGCCCGTAGAACTCCCCCATGTCCCTCAACCATCGCGAGTTGAAGACCGAGTGTCCTCGAGCAATCGGCAACGCATGGAAGTTGCCGATGGGCCTCGACGCATACTGTTTCAACGCATCGAAGAACGGCGTCCGGTACCGCGCCCGCACCCCATCCACCACGGTGACGTTCAGTTCGAGCGGGGACTCATAACGGTAGAAGACACGGTCGAAGAGCCGCTCGGTGTGCATCTCCCGCCCCACCAGCGACTCGTCGGTGATGAGATACACGTTGAGGTGCGGACGCAGACGACGCACCCAGCGGGCCAGCACCACGCTCGCCTCCTCGCCCGTCCGCTCCGCCTCCGCGATGATGGGCTCCAACACGGCCCGAAGCTGCTTCACCGGCGCGCGGGAGCGCAGCGGCAGGTCCTGGCGCACGACACAGACCTGCACGTCGTTGTTCACCAGCACCGCCACCAGCGCATCCTCGACCGAGCGGACCTGCAACATCTCGTGGACGAACTGCTTCTCCCCGCGCTGCGCATCCAGGATGCCTCGGCGCACCCTCGCGAAGTCCTCGGCGGACATGTCATCCACCACCAGCGTGGTGAAGTAGTGCGGCCCTTCCATCTCCACCACGCCCGCCCGCGAGATGCCCCCCTCCGACTCCAGCAGCGCCGCGCGGTCCTGATGAAGGCTCAAGAGCGCCACCAGGCGGCGCACCTCCTCGGCCAGCTCCTCCACATCGTGCCGCCTCGCCATGTCCGCCAACCGCTGCAGGCGCGCCTCGCCGGGGAACACGAAGAGCCGCTCGATGGGATGGACCTCCGCGAAGAGCGCCAACACCTGCTCCACGTGCGCGGCCGACACCTGGCCCTCCCCGTGGCGGGCTTCCAGCCGGGACATCTCCTCTCGCAGCCGATTCCACACATCCAGGCGGACTTGCTCGGGATTGAAGACCGCGGACAACAAGTGGGCTTGGACCCCTGCTTCCAACGAGGTCATCGGCTCCGGCATGGCTCTAAATCCTTTCGTCGGCGAACACCGGCGAAGCGCCGTGCGTGGCGACGCCGGTCAAGGTAGCCGCCGCCCCGCTCCCGCGAAGCCTGGACGAAGGGGAGGGATGCAATACCTTGCCTGGGCCCATGAGCACGAGGGTTCACCTGCCCGCGTGCCTGCCCGTTGCCTCGCGGCCCGAGCGACCACACTCCTCAACCACCGAGGCTGGGCACCCACTGTCCGCTCGCAAGCGCTCGGGTCTCTGGGAGGAGATGACATGACGCTCGCACTTCGCCGTCGCAGAAGCTGGCTGCTCTCCACGTGCCTGCTGGCGCTCGCCGGCCCCAGCCTCGCGCTCGGCGCGAACCCTCCGTCCTCCACGAAGCCCGCCCCGGCCCCGAGTACAGCCGCCCGCCCCTCCCCAGGAGACGAGGCCCGCCCCTCCGGCGCGGAGATTCAACAGGCGCTCCAGAAAGCCCACCAGCAGTTCCGGGGGACCAAGGACGGCAAGAACGCCGACTACATCCCCTACCTCGCCAAGGTGGACTCCAACCTGTTTGGCCTCGCCGTCGTCACCGTCGATGGCGAGGTCTACACCGTGGGCGACGCGACCTCGCCCTTCCCCATCGAATCCCTCTCCAAGCCCTTCACGCTCGCGCGGCTCATGGAAGAGGTGGGCGCCAAGAAGGTCGAGGACAAGATTGGCGTGGACGCCACCGGCCAGCCCTTCAACTCCATCATCGCCATCGAGATGAACAAGGACCACCGCGCGGGCAACCCGCTCGTCAACGCGGGCGCCATCACCTCGGTGAGCATGATTCCGGCCAAGACGCCGGAGGAGCGCTGGAAGAAGCTCAGCGACAACTTCAACGCCTTCGCGGGTGACCACCTTCCGGTGAACCAGGACGTCTACAAGTCCGAGACGGACACCAACACGCGCAACCAGTCCATCACCGCGCTCCTGGAGTCGTACGACGTGCTGGGCTCTCCCGCGGACCAGGCCCTGGACCTCTACACCCGGCAGTGCTCCGTCAATGTCACCGCCAAGCAACTGGCCACCATGGGCGCCACGCTGGCCAACGGCGGCATCAACCCCATCACCGGCGCCAGGGTCATCAGCGCCGACACGGCCCGGCGCACGCTGGCGCTGATGGCGACCAATGGCTTGTATGAGAACACCGGTGAGTGGCTCTATCAGGCGGGTGTCCCCGCCAAGAGCGGCGTGGGTGGAGGCATCGTCGCGGTGGTGCCCGGCCGCTACGCCATCGCCGCCTTCTCACCTCCGCTCGACAAGGCCGGCAACAGCGTTCGCGCCCAGCGCGCCATCACCCAGGTGGTCAACTCGCTGGGCGACAACCTCTACGCCTCCACCCCCACGCCCGAGCATCAGCAGGGCATCGGCGGCTCCGGGCGCCCCATGAAGAAGCACGCGCCGAAGTCCACCCCCGCGCATTCTCCGTGAGCCGCGGTCCCCGGGGTGCGCGCCAGTGAACACGGCACCGTGCTCGAAGTCCCCTGGCGCATCGCCTCGTCCCCAGGAACGAGCCCGCTGTCCATCCGTGGGCGCGAAACCGTCACGGTCGTCTGCTCGCGAATAGCGCACGCGACCTGAGACTGGCGCGCCGTCGACGCATGCCCAGAGTGCCGCTCGGGCCCGTGCGAGTCCTCTCGTGCGGGCCCGAGCTCGTTCAAGGGACAGGGTATGCGCTGGATGCGGTTCGCGGCGTTCTTCGCCGCTGTGAGCAGCGGGCTCCTCGCGCCGGCCGAGAGCCGCGCGGACGACGAGGACTCCAAGGACAAGGACGAAGACAAGCCCACCCTCGTCGGAGGCTTCGACGAGAAGAACGGCTTCCACCTCCAGTCGGAGGATGGGAACTACCTGCTCGCCATCGGACTCCAGGCTGGCTACAAGCTCGAGCCCGTCTTCCTCGACGGCAAGGCCGAGTCCCGCACCGCCTTCTCGTTCCTGCGCCCCATCATGCGCGGCAACATCTACCGGCCGTGGATTCGCTTCTGGACATCCCTGGAGTTGGCGGACCCGCCGCTGTACCTGCTCGACTCGCTGGTGGAGATTCAGCCCATCGACGCGGTGGGTGTCCGCGCGGGCCAGCAGTACACGCCCCTCAGCCGGCACGAGTCCTGGGGCCCCCAGCAGATTCTCTTCCCCGAGTTCGCCACCATCGCCAACTACTACTGGACCGGCCGCGACAAGGGCGTGACCCTCTTCGGAACGATGGAGCGCCTGGAGTACTACGTGGGCATCTACAGCGGCTCGCCGCTGCGGACCGTCACCTCCGAGGCCGGCAAGTTCCAGCTCAACGCCCGCGCCACCATCTCCCCCATGGGCAAGCCCGGCTACGGCGAGCTGCCCTACATCATGTCAGGAGACAAGGAACCCCCACCGCTCAACGTGTCCTTCACGCTCCAGGGCGCGGGTGGCGAGGTCAACCAGGTGAAGGAGAACTTCAACCCGGAGGCCGGCATCTTCCAGATTCTCCGCGAAGGCACGCGGCGCTTCGCCACCGGAGGCGTGGACCTCTTCATCCAGGCGCGCAGGTTCAACTTCTTCGGCGAGGCGTACATCAGCCGGATCGACCCGCCGGGCACCGCCGCCAACTACACGAGCTTCGGCGCGTGGGTTCAGGCCGACTACTGCTTCTACAAGAAGATCCTCGATGCGGGCGTGAGGCTGAGCTACCTCAACCCCAGCATCGAGCTGCCGGATGACCTGCTCTACATCGTGGAGGCGCAGCTCGGCTGGTTCGTCAACGCGCCCCACCTCGCCTTCAAGCTGCGCTACCAGCTCGCCCATCAGCAGGAAGCCGCGGGCGCGGAGGCCGCCGCCGTCCCCATCGCCACCAAGGCCGGCACCACGCAGCTCGTCACGCTGCAACTCAATCTGGCGTTCTAGCCCCCACCTCCCGCTCTCGCGGGCGTCCGCGCGGGCTTCGCGTTATGCCATCCGTCCACCGCCGCTCCCCGCGGCGCCCGGCCGGCACGGAGACGCCGAAGCCATGCTCCCCATCGACCACACCCTCCTCGCCCGCCTGGACCTCAACCTGCTCGTGGCCTTCGATGCCCTCATGCGCGAGCGCCACGTCACCCGGGCCGCTCGCCGCATCGGTCTGGGCCAGCCCACGATGAGCCACCACCTCGCGCGCCTGCGTGAGCTGCTCGGCGACGAGCTCTTCACGCGCGCCCCCACGGGCATCGTGCCCACGCCTCATGCGCTGGCGCTCGCGGAGCCCGTCCGCACGGCGCTCGAGTGCCTCCAGGGAGTGCTCACCCGGCGCCCGTTCGACCCCGCGACCCAGGAGCGTCACTTCCGCGTGAGCCTCTCGGATGGACTGGAGTCCTCGCTGATGCCGCCCTTCCTGGCGCTCGCCGCCCAGGAAGCACCGGGTGTCACCCTGTCGCTCTCGCCGCTCCAGGAAGGCACGGGCCCCGCGATGCTGGATGACGGCTCGCTGGACCTGCTCGTGGGGCCGCCCCAGGAGCAGGCCCCGCACCACAAGGTGCGCTTGTTCTGCAGCGCGGGGTATCTCGTCCTCTTCGACCCTCAAGTCGTCCACGTGGACACGCCGCTGTCGCTGGAGGACTTCCTCTCCATCCCCCACGTCCGCGTGTCGCGGCGCGCGGACTCCAGCGACGCCGTGGATGATGCGCTGGCGAAGCTCCGGCTGCGGCGCCGCGTGGCGGTCCACACGGCCCACTCGCTCAGCGTGCCCCACCTGCTGCTCGGGTCGAGGCTGCTCGGACTTCTTCCGCGTCGCGCGGCGCTGGCCACCGCGAGGGCCTTTGGCCTGAGCCACAGCCCGCCCCCGCTCGAGCTCCCGCAGGACTCCATCGCGATGCGCTGGCACGCCTCGCGCGACTCCGACCCCGGCCATCGCTGGTTGCTCGAGGCCATGTTCCGAGCCGCCACGCTGAGCGTCGAGCCCAGTGGCTTCACGCGCCTGGCCGCGAGGACACCTCCACCGCCCCGGCGTTCGTCGCGTCAAAAGGTCGCGATGGGATTCACCGGAGAGCCGGTTCCTCCCTCCACGGCCAGGGGCGCCACGCTCAAGAGGAAGTCATAGCGGCCCCGCGAGGACGCGGCCTTCGCCAGCGCTTCCAGGTCCGCGTTGTCGATGACGTGGACGCCCAACGCGGCGATGAGCATCACATGCACCGGCACCAGCATCCCGTCGACCCCCGAGGGAATCACGTCCAACCCCACATCCGTCGCGACGACCGCCACCCCACGCGCGGCGAACCACTCCGCGCTGGAGGCATGCAGGCCCGGGGATTGAGCCGAAACATTCCAGGGCCCCACGGCCGCGCGGCGAGCCCACCTTCCCGTGCGCACGATGACCGCGTCCCCGCTCGTCACCTTCACCTTGTGCTTGCGCTCCCAGGCCTCCAGGTCCGACGCATGAATCGGAGTGCCCGGCTCCAGGTAGGGCACCCCCTTGAACGCGGCCATGTCGATGAGCACCCCGCGCGTCAGCAGCCCGTCCCGCATCCCATTCACCGACAGCACCGAGCAGCCCTTCGAGTCCACCTTGCTCTGCGCATGGCCGTTGTACGTCCGGCCTTCGTCGAAGACGTGGCAGAGCGCATCCAGGTGCGTGTGAGACCACCCGTGGTAGCCCAGGTCCAACCGGTCCGCGGCATACGTCGATGTCGGCGCCTCGCCGTGCGCAATCATCTCGTGCACCAGCGGCGACGGCACATCCGGGGCCTCGTGGGTCTCCAGCGTGTGCGCCAGTGAGACGGACACGCCCTCGCGCACGAGCTTCACGGCCTCCTTGCGCTTGGCGGGAGTGATGAGGTTGGCCGTACCGAGCTGGTCCTCCGCGCCCCACCTTCCCCAGTTGCGGCGCTGCTTCTTCCAGGCCTGGATGGACGCGGGGGTCCACAGTCCTGGCGTGTTCTCGGGCTTCCCGGAGGGAGTCGCGCCCACGGTGCTGCTCCAACCCATGCTCGCGATGAGCAGGGCCTGGATGGCTTGCTTGAACATGATGCTCCTGATGCTGGGCATCCCCGGGGGTGGGAATGCGGCCTCGCCCTCTCAGGTCGCGAGAAGTGGCGGCGCTCACTTCGTAGCGGCCGGGGACAGGGGTGCCCAATCAAGCCTGTCGATGTCGGTCATCGACACGCGACCAGGTCCCCACCTGTAGCCAGTCCCGCCACAACTCCATGGACGTTGTAGCGCCCGGCGCCACGCTTCCCGCCTCCAGGCCCGCGGCGCGTCCGAGTGCGGGAGCATGGGCACACCCGCTGCAAGGTGTCGCGGTTGCCACACGGTCGGGAGCAACCCACCACGGCCGTGAGCTCCGTGTCGCAAGGGGGGCCTGGGGGGCGGAGCGGGGGGACGCGGGGCCCGGACGGTCTCCACCGTGCCGGGCTTCCGCGGGGGCGTTCCAAGCAAGCCCGTCATCGGGTGCGGCTGGATGACCGAAGTTCGTCACCGTTCGGTCGTGGTATCTTGGGGCACATGTCTGCATCCGACCGGGCCCGTTCAACCCCTCCTACTCCTGACGCGAAGCCCGATTCGCTCTGGAAGCTCGAGGCCCGGGAGCCTGGGGACGAGGCGCTTCACGTGACGTTGCCGTATGAGCAGGGGCGCCGCGCCTACGACGCCTCCACGGTGCGCCGCTTCCGCCTCACCGTCGTGGAGGGCACCCAGTCCGGCAGCACGTGGGAATCCACGGCGGACACCTGCTCGGTGGGCTCGCACCCGCTCAACGACTTCGCGGTGGATGACCCCACCGTGTCGCGCTTCCACTGTGAGGTTCGCATCGGCCCTCGTGGCCCGCAGGTGCGCGACCTGGACAGCCTCAACGGCGTCATCCTGGATGGCGTCCAGGTGATGGAAGGCGTGCTGCGCAGCGGCTCCCTGTTGCGGCTGGGGCGCGTGGTGCTGCGCTTCGACTTCAGCGCGGAGAACAACCGGCTGCCCGTGTCCGAGAGCACGCGCTTCGGCTCGCTCGTGGGCGCCTCGGTGGCCATGCGCGTGTGCTTCGCGATGATGGAGCGCGCCGCGTCCCGCGACGTCACCGTGCTGTTGGAGGGTGAGACCGGCACCGGAAAGAGCCAGGCCGCGCAGGCCATCCACGATGCGGGGCGCCGCAAGGACGGGCCCTTCCTCGTCGTGGACTGCGGCGCCATTCCCGCGCACCTCCTGGAGAGTGAGCTGTTCGGCCACGAGAAGGGCGCCTTCACCGGCGCCGTCCAGCGGCGGGCGGGCGTCTTCGAGGAGGCCATCGGCGGCACCGTCTTCCTCGACGAGATTGGCGAACTGCCCGCGGAGCTTCAGCCCAAGCTGCTGCGCGTGTTGGAGAACCGCGAGATTCGCCGCGTCGGCAGCAACACGTATCAGCCAGTGGACGTGCGGTTGATGGCGGCCACGCACCGCGACCTGCGCGCGGAGGTGAACGCGGGGCGCTTCCGCTCGGACCTCTTCTTCCGGCTCGCCGTGCTGCGCATCGCCCTGCCCCCGCTGCGTCAGCGGCCTGAGGACCTGCCCCTGCTGGTGGACGGCATCCTCGGCTCGTTGGGCGCGGACCTGGACCGCACGGCGTCACTGCGCACGCCGGACTTCCTCGCGCGTCTGCGCTACGCCGCGTGGCCCGGCAACGTCCGAGAGCTGCGCAACTACCTGGAGCGGTGCCTCGTCTTCGAGGAGGCCGTGGAGCTCACCGAGGAGGAGGCTCGCTCCGGCAATCCGATGGAGGTGGACCCCAGCCTGCCGTACGCGGACCAGCGCCGGCGCTCGGTGGATGACTTCGAGCGCCGCTACCTGCGCGCGCTCCTGGAGAAGCACCAGGGCAAGGTCGCGCAGGCCGCCGTCACCGCGGGCGTGGACCGCGTCCACCTCTACCGGCTCTTGCGCCGGCACGGCATCAAGCCCTGAGCCTCAGCGCCGACCGGTGATGCGGGACCAGATGGCTCCGCCACCGGGCAACGGCGCCGCGAGGAACCCCGACTCCAGGTCTCGCAGCGCCGGCTCGGTGGCGACCAGCCCCGACCCGGAGGAGTCCGCCACCCAGCCTGGCAGGTGCATCAAGCTGCCACCGCCACTAGTGCGGCCCTCGGAAGTGGAGTGCCGGTCCACATGGACGGTGATGGCCAACTCCACGGCCTCCTCGGAAGCACGAGCCCCCTCGAGCAGCTCCAGGGCCGCGGCCAGCACCCGCTCCCGCACCGCGCGCTCGGAGTCCACATCGTCCGGCAGAGGCGCGAGCGCCATGAGACAGCCGCTCCCCTCCACCCGCACCTCAAGCCCCGCGCCCCGGACGAGCGCGCCCGTGCGCTCCAGCAACGAATCCATCCGCTCCAGCAACTCCGCATCTGGAGTGCGTGAGAGACGGGCCTCCGCGTAGAGCGCCACGGCATGGCCCACCAGCTCCCGTGGCCGCCCTCCGCCCACCGCGCGGCGCAGGTCCTCCAGGAACAGGCCCACGTCCGGGTAGCGGTCCTCGCGCCGCTTCGCGAGACACCGCAGCACCACGTCATCCAGCGCCGCGGGAACAGGAGCACGCTCGGCGGGACGAGGCGGTGGTGCGTGGAGATGCTGCTCCTCCACCTCGTGGCGCGTGGCACCCTGGAACGGCGGCTGTCCCGTGACGAGCTGGAACAGGAGCACCCCCAGCGCATAGAGGTCCGTGCGCGCATCGGGCACCTCGCCGCGAATCTGCTCCGGCGCCATGGACAACGGCGTGCCCAGGGCCACACCCGTGTGCGTCAGCGAGGAGGCGCCCGGTGCATCCGGCGTGAGCCCTTTCGCCACGCCGAAGTCGACGAGCTTCACCAACAGCGTCTCGCCGCTGCCCGACAGCTTCATCACGTTCTGGGCCTTGAGGTCGCGGTGGACGACACCCGCGGCGTGGGCGACACGCAGCGCCGCGCCCACCTGCTCCAACACCTCCAAGGCCTCACGCGAAGCGAGGGGACCTCGCGCGGCCAGCTCCGCCGCCAGGTCCCTGCCCTCCAGCCACTCCATGGCGATGAAGGGCCGGCCGTCGGCAAGCTCGCCGTAATCGAGCACCCCGACGATGTGGGGATGACTCAAGCGCTGGAGCGTGGCCGCCTCGCGGCGGAAGCGGCGCAGCGAGGTGTCCGACGTGGACGCCGGAGTCGGAAGCACCTTCAGCGCCGCGAGCGAGCCACCACTCACGTCCCGAGCCCGGTAGAGCGTGGAGAGCAAGCCTCGGTAGTGGACACGCTCCACCACCCATCGGCCCACCAACGCTCCGGGCCTCAGCTCCTCGCCATAGAGCGACTCCACGCCTCCGGTGGTCATGGGTCAGTACTTCCCTCTCGGCTTTCTCGCACGGTCGCAGAGCTTGTCCGCGTCCGGCCCCGACACGGGTCCGCAAGGCTCATGAAGGAACGTGGTCACCGGCTCCAACCACAGGCGGCCTTGAGGGTCCTTGCACCGCTCGAAGTCACCGTCGCCCTTCACCATCAACCCATCGTTCAATTCGCACCTGCCCGACTTGGGATTGGAGTCAGGCCCCCAGCAAGGCCCCGCGACAGTGGCCGCGCAGTTGGCACCCGAGTTCGGCAAGGCACAGACGCGGTGCGTGGAGTAGGCGGAGCCGCTCGCCCAGGACGGGTCATAGCAGGAGTACATCTTGCGGTAGATGGCGCCCGGGATCTCCACATCATCTCCCACGACGACGAACTTCGACTGGTCGCCGAACTTCACCTCTTCCACGTAGACCTCGGTGGCCAGGGCCTTCTTGTCGAAGATGTTGCCGTAGAACGCGCCCTCACGCATGCCATAGACCTGCGCCTCCGACAGGGCATACGCCTGGGGTGACGTGGACGTGGTTGCCACGCTCGCGACACCTGCGTCCTCGCTGTTCCAGGGCGCCGTCATCACGCTGTAGTAGCCCCGGCTCGGACAGGTGAACGACACCACCGGGTCCGTGCCAGCACAGCTTCCATCGCCTTCCGCCAGGACCTCGCTGGAGTCGGAGTCACAGCCCACGACACCCGAGCACACCCGCAGCACCATCCGGCTTCCCGCGCTCGCGCCCAGCGCCGAGCCCGGACACGAGACGGAACCTCCGGCTCCGACCCAGACAGTCGCGCCCGGCGTACACGCGCCAATGCCATCGCCCGTCCAGCCACAGGTGCGCTGCGCGCCAGTCTCGGCCATCGTGCAGTCGTTGAAGCTGGCCAGCTTCTGCGCCGAGACGGGGTCGTACTCCGCCGGCCGCGTCACCGGCTCCAGATAGAAGACGTTCGGGTCGCCCTGAACCTCGCCGCGGATGGACAGCTCCACGCGGCGGCCCAGCGCGTTGTTGCGCGCGAGGAGACACGCGGAGACGCGATTGAGGCACTCCTGCGTGGGCGGTGAGTACAGCCACTTCGGGCACAGGCCCGCATTGCCGCCCCAGACCCGAGGGCCCGCGGCAGGAGTCTTCGGGTTGAAGTACCAGAGCGTCTGGTTGGGCCCCAGCGCGCAGCTCACCAGGTACTCCATGAACTTCTGCGCGTCGGGATCATGCAGCTGCTTGGAGATGTGCGGATGGCCTCCCAGCGGCGTGGCGTCGAAGAGGGAATCCAGGCTCGACGTCGCCAGCAGCGTCGTCGCGGCCCCGTTGGTGCCGATGGCGTTGAGGACCAGCGCATCCGTGGACAGCGAATTGGCGATGCGGATCTCCGCACCACTCTCCCCCACCTCGCTCTCCGGAGCGTGGGCCGGCGCGACCTCTCCTCCGCCACATCCAGCCACGGCCCACAGCAACAACGACACAACCCACGACGGGGGGCGACGGACAGTGACACCCATGGACGCTCCTCCAGTAAAGCACACGAAAGTGGGGAAATGCACCTTCCGGAAGCACGCCTCAGGCCAGCCGACTCGGAATCCCAGGGCCACTGCGAGGAACTATCTGGGAGGTTACCCGCTGTAACTGTTCACGTCACATGCAGACGCGTTTGTAGCGGCCGGGGCTACAGACGCGGGGGCACGTCGCGGAGCGACTCCAGCCGGGGGCGCCACAAGGGCGCGGCGGACACGGCGCTCTCGGCCTCGGCCAGCCATGCCAGGCCCTCGGCATGGGCACCCGCGGCGAAGGCGGAACGGGCCGCTTGCAGGAGCAGCTCCGCCTTCTCGTCGGGCGAAGCCAGCTCCCGAGCTTCTTCCTCGAGGACTCGCCAGGCCTGGCCTTCTCGCGCCTCCGTGCCGGCCTTCGACTCTCGCACCTGGAGCTCCACCAGCCGGCGCATGACCGCGGTGGGCGGCAAGGAATCCGGAGGACAGTGGGCCTCAATCCAGCGCAACTGCCGCGACGCCTCGTCCATGTCCCCCAGGGCCGCGCCGATACGCGCGAGCAGGAGCGCGTCCACGGGCACGGGATGTTCGAGGAAGAAGCGCACGCCCAGTTCATGTGCGCGACGCGCCAGCGGGAGGGCCTCTTCGAGCCGCCCTTGCATGTAGAGCACCTCCGCCAGGTTGAAGGTAGACCAGCGCTCCACCTGGGCATGGCCCAGCTCACGGCCCAACGCCATGGCGCGGCGCAGGTCTTCTTCCATGCGCACCACATCTCCCTGCCCCAACCACAACAGCACGCGGTTGATGAGAGCCGCGGCAAGGTGCAGCGAATCCCCCGCGGCCTCGCAGCGGACCAGGGCTTCCTCGAAACGTGTAGCGGCCTCGTCCGTGCGCTGGAGGAACGTGAGCGCGGAGCCGAGCATCGCGAGCGCCACGACGAGCGTCTCATGCTCACGCGCGCGCTCGGCGCCTTCGACCACGGAGTCGAGGACCCGCGCCGCCGCCCCCCACTCACCCTGGCGAACGTGCAGACGGCCTCGGGCCAACGAGCAGCGCAGCGACAATCGAGGGTCGTCGAGGTGCTCGATTCGCTCCAGCGCCTCGCGTGCGCGGTCCGTCGACCCCGCGGTGTCCTCCATCCAGTCGCGCGCCGTGGCTTCTTCCAACAACAGGTCGACGATCAGCGACTTGTCACCCCGGCGCTCGGCGAGGACGCGCGCGGAGGCCAGGTCACCGAGCCCCTCCTCGAAACGTTGGAGGCGATGCCGCACCCGACCTCGTCCGGCCAACGCGAGCGAACGGCGCTCCAGGTCCTCTTCCGCGAGCAGCGCGAGCGCTCGGGTGTAGTGCTGCTCCGCCTCCACGGATTGGTGCGCGCGACGAGCCTCCTCCGCCAGGTTGAGGAACGCATTGGCGGCCTCCTCGTGTGCACCGCAAGCCGCGGCATGGTGCGCGCGACGACGGCGCTCGCCCGGAGAATCTCCCGGCGTGGCCATGCGCGCGGCGGCGTGCAGCGCGCGGCGGGCCGATGGGGGCAGCAGGGCCTCGAGTGCTTCTCGAAGCAGCGGATGCCGGAAGGCGAAGCGGCCCAATCCCATGGGACGCAGCAGTCCGGCGCGAGCCAATCGCTGGAGCCCCGCTCCGGCGTCGAGTGACGTGGCCACGCCGACGAGTTCCTCGCGCGGAGACACGTGACGCAGCGCGGAGTCCACGCGAGAGACGTCCAGCTCCGTGCCCAGCACCGCGCACAAGCGGGCCAGGACACCGTGCGCCTCGGGCAACCCCGCGAGCAGGCGCGTGGCGAGCCGTTGGAACAGCGGCGTCACCGACACGTCCAGCAAGGCATCCGGCGCGATGTACCAACCCCCACCGGGTGCGGCCCTCAGCGCGCCCGCGGTCCTCAGCGCCACGCCGAGCTCCACCAGGGACAAGGGAACACCTTGAGCGAGCTGCTCCAGTCGCGCCAGCACGGGCTCGGGGATGTGCTCCGCGGGACGCAGCAGATGCAGGAGCACCGTGCGGCTGGCCTCGGGAGACAACGGCGGCAGGACGTAGCGGGATGGATGAGCGCTGCGCTCACCGAGATGCGGTCGAAGCCCCAGCAGCGCGGGCCGAGCCACGACGCAGACCCACAAGGGCGAGGACGTCCCCGCGAGCGTGGCCACCTCGAGCGCATCGAGGCTGGTCGGGTCCGCCAAGTGCGCGTCATCCAGCAACAGCACGCGAGGAGTCTCGCGAGCCCTGAGCCGCAGTGCCTCCGCGAGCCAGCGAGCCGCCGCGTGGCGAGCATCCGCGAGTGGAACAGCGCGGGTGCGAGGAACCTCGGGAAGCGGCGACGTGCCATCCGCGACGGAGGCCCGCAGTGCCTCCAGCAATGCCTCTGGTGCTCCCACATCCGGAGCCGAGGCGCGCAGGCGGAAGACTTGAGCGCGACCCGCCCCCTCCAATCTCGCGGCCAGCGCCTCCAGGACCCGGGACTTCCCCAACCCCACATCACCCGTGAGGACCGAGAAGCCCGGCACACCATGCGCAAGACAGCGCATGGCGTCGTGCTCCAGTTGGTCCAGCAAGGCCTCGCGCCCCATGAGCGGAGGTGGCTCCGACACCGAGCTGGATGCGGCGCTATCGAGCAGGCGCAGACGTCCCGAGGACGCCGAAGACTCGATGGACGAGGCCACATCATGCGCCACGGCCTCGGTGTCGCTCGGGCTCAATCGCGTGGCGGCGGCGTCGGTGACACGCGTCTCCCCCGGCACCCATTCGGTAGGCCACCACTCCGGCGAGGCATCCAGCGCCGGCCCCGCCAGGCGCAGCGTGGAGGTCCCCGCATGGACGTGCAGCTCCGCGAGGTGGAGGACCGCCGCGCCCTCACCGTTCTCCAGCAATCTGCGCGCGGTGAGTGCGGCCGCGCGGACGTTCGCCTCGGCGGTGAGCGACTCGGCGAAGGCGATGACATAGCCACCGGGCTTCACTCGCGCGAGGATGCCGCCTCTCGGCTCGATGGCGGACAGCACCGCGTCCACCGACAACGGTGCATTCAAGCCGAGCAGCGCCACTTGCCGAGGTCCTGCCCCTGTCGACGGCGGAAGCAAGGCCGCCTGTTCACTCGGCGGGACGACACTCGCGGACGCGGCGCCGAGGCAGGCCGCATCAAACGCGGCGAGCACCTCGGCTGCACGGGAGAAACGCTCGAGGGGCGACTTGGCCAGGCACGTCCTGAGGACCTCATCCAGCGCGGGAGGAATCTCCGCGCGCTCGGAGACACGCGGAGGTCTCAAGCTGACGTGGCCGTGGCGGATCTGCTCGGGACTGCCGACGAACGGAGGTGCCCCCGTGAGAAGTTCGAAGAGGAGGACTCCCAGCGAGTAGATGTCGGCCGGCGTGTTCGCGAGACGCGCGTCGAGACACTGCTCCGGGGACATGTAGAGCGGCGTGCCCAAACGCTGCCCCGCGGGTGTCATTCCAGGAGGAACATCGTCCGCCGGGCCATCGCCCTCGCCGTCGAGGAATCGCGCGAGGCCCAGGTCGAGGAGACTGAGCGTGCCGCCCTCGCGAAGGAAGACATTCTCGGGCTTGAGGTCGCGGTGGGCCACTCCCACCGAGTGCGTGCGCTCCAACGCGGAGCACAGACCTCGGAGCATCTCGCGCACCCGCGGCAGCGATGCGGCGCCCGTCCCAGGGAGCGCGGCCATCCACGTCGCGAGCGTCTGCCCGTGCAGATGCTCCATCACCAGGAAGGGCCGGCCGCGAGCCACGCCGTGCTCGAACAACTCCGGCACGGTGGGAGCCCCCACGCGGCGCAGCGCGCTGGCCTCGCGTGCGAAGCGCTCGTGATGCGCCCCCCGCCCCAGCTTGAGGGCCACCTCGAGGCCGTCCGAATCCCTGTACGCGGTGAAGACTTGCGAGAAGCCTCCGCTGCCCAGGAGCGCGGCGCCGCGCACGCCAGGAACGTCCGCGAGTGGCAGCGCCTCGGAGGAGACGGAACCAAGAGCTCGCGTCCCGTGCACGGGACAGGCCGCGCCCAGGGGAAGGCGGCGGTGACAGTTCGGACAACGCATCAGTGGGACGTGCAGGCTACCAGAGCGACTGTGACAGCACGATGGCGACACCCACCAATCCCTCCCCCGCGATGGCGCCCGCCGCGAGCGTCACCACCCGGCCTTCCAGCGTCGTGGATTTCACGTATCCCGAAATCGCGGAGACACATCCACCCAGGAAGAGCCCCAGCGCATACGAGGGGGGCAGCAGACACGCCAGTCCCATCCCGAGGGGCGAGGGAACCCAGCGTCGCAAGCGAGAAGGCACGACTCGCTCGGCGAGTACGAGGATGGCCGCGCCCAGTGCGGCCCACCCGATGGCGGCGCGCGTCGCCGGCTCCAGGGTCCCCAATCCCGAGGACAGCACCCGCGCCACGCTCGCGGTGATGAAGGCGGCGGGGGCCGGAAAGCGCTCACCGCCCAGGGCTTCGCGGTCAGGCACGAGCAGGAAGAACAGCGGAACGACAACGATGGCGCCCACCGCCGAGCCCAGCAACTGCGCCAGGAACAGGCGGCGCGGATGAGCGCCCAGGAGGTGACCTGTCTTCAAGTCGGTGAGGAGGTCCGCGGACGATGAAGCCGCGTTGACGGTGATGCCCGCCGTGGCGAGGTTGGCGGTGACCTGGTTGGGCAACAGCACGCCGTACGTGAGCTGCGTCACCTGGCTGAGCGCGCCCACGGGCGTGGCATCGGTCTCACCCGTGACGCGGCAGGAGATGAGGCACAACACGAAGGACAACGCGATGGCGAGCGCGGCATGCGCGAATGGGACACCAAAGCTCCCATGCGCCACGGCCAGGACCGCGGGCACGAGGACGCACAGTCCCGCGATGAGCCACCACCGTGGCACTTGAAGCGCGTCCACTGGATGAGGAGGCGCGTCGCCGCGCGCGAACCATCCGCGCAAGGCGCGGCGAAGGACACGGCCATCGAGGATGAACTGGAGCAGCGAGGCCGTGGCGAGCGCGGCGGCCCCGGGCCACAAGCTCCACTCGAGGAAGGCACCTGACTCCGCGAACACGAGCCCCGAGCCGAGTACGCGCGGAGCCACGAGCCCATGGATGAGCAGCGCGCCCAGCATCAGCGAGGTCGTGGTGCGAGGCCCCAGCAGGACTCCCGCGCCCACGGGAAGCAGGCTCGACTCCAGCGCGAACCCCAACCGCTCCAGGGAAAATCCCCCCCAGGTGCCAGGGAACGGAATCGACGTGGGAAGCCGAGCGAGCCCATCGCGAAACAGCGTGACGAATCCCGACACCGCCCCGCCCCATCCGAGCATGCGCAGCCGAGGGCGCGCCTCCGAGTCCGTCGAGTGCAGCGCGCGGATGGTGGTCGCCGCCGCGGTACCCGAGGCGAATGGAAGCTGCTCATGGTCGACGAGCCGCCGCTTGAACGGCACGGCGAAGAGGACTCCCAGCGCGGACAGGAAGAACGTCCACGCGAGCAGTGTCGAGCCGGAGGGATGGTGTCCGGTGACGATGAGCCACGCGCCCTGCACGGAGACGAGCGCGCCCCCCGTGGCATACCCCGCCGCCGAGGCCACCGTCTGCGCGTTGCACGTCTCCAACGTGGACAGCGGCGTGCCCGCGAGTGAAGGCGAGAGCCGGCGAAGGAGTCCATGCGACGCATGGGCGAGCAACGCCGCGGTGATTGCAACGCCGAACGCGAGCCCCGTCTTGAGCCCCACGTAGAGGTTGGTCGCACAGGTGACGACGCCGATGGCGGCGCCCAGCAGCACGGAGCGGAGCGTGAACTGCGGCAGCCGGTCCGCTTGATAGACGTGGGTGAGCCAGTAGGAATCCGTGGCCTCGGCGGAGTCTCCAGGGATGCTCAGCAACGTCAGGGAAGCGGGAGACGGAGCCTGGGGGGACTCGGCCGTCTCGGGCGAGGCTTGCGGAGAGGACAAGGCCATGGGCCACCCCATCTTTTCATTGTGGCCCCGTCAGGACGAGCCCCCTCCCCCGAGAGAACGGCGCTGCACGGCGATCATCAGCAGGTAGCGGTCCGGCGCTTCGGGCAGATACCGCTCCAGATGGAGCCCCTCGGGGCGGAAGCCGAGCTCGTCGAGGAACCTGAACACGCGATGGGCCGCGACGTCGTCCCTCAAGGCGCACTCCAACGTGGCGAAGAGCGAGGGTGGAACCTCCTCGCGCCGTGCCCCGGGAGGCGTCCGTCGTCCGGGCCGCACTCGAAACCCCACCTCCCCCACGAGGTGCCCATTCGCGAAGTCGAGGGTGCGCACATAGCCACTGGTGAGCACGCGAGCTCCCCTGCGTTCGAGCAGCTTCTTGTGGGCGAGGATTTCCGAGCGGAAGGGCAAGAGCCCCTCGGGGACACGCGCGGGGAACCAGAGGAGCACGGAGGGCTCGGCCCAGTGCTCCAGGTGTACCCGAGGCCATGAGGGCTTCAGGCCTTGCAGGTACTGGTCGGCGACTTGGAGGGACAGCAGACGCGCCGACATCTCCTGTCGCCAGGTCGTGAGCAAGGCTTCGCGTGAGCGATCATCTTTCCGGAGGAAGTCCCGGATGGCACGAAGGGAGATTCCCGCCGCGCGCAGGCTTCCGAGGAAGCGGGCCTCGGCCACCTGCTCGGGTGCATAGGACCGGTAGCCGTTCTCCCGGCGCTGCGCCGGAACGAGCAATCCCTTTCGCTCGTAGAAGCGAAGGGCGCTCGGAGAGATGCCGCAGCGGTCTGCGAAGGCGGAAATCGACAGCATGCGGCCACTTTCCCCTGGAGCTTCAACCAGCTTCAAGGTGCAGGGTATGTGGCCATCACCGCCGGAAGGAGCGCGCCATGAAGGTCTCCGTCGTGTCCCGAGAAGAAATCAAGCTGGTGGGGCTGAAGGTCGTCGGTCGCCGCAGTGAACTGAGCCACCGGGTCCCCCTCGCCTGGACCGAGCTCCTCGCGAGGCTCCCCTCCATCCCGAACCTCGTGAATCAGGAGGTGCTCCACGGCGTGTCCCCCGAAAGCGACTTCCTCCGAGACCACTCCGATGGTGTCTACACGTATGGCGTCTGCGTCGAGGTGGCCACGCTCGACTCGGTGCCCGAGGGGATGCTCTCGTGGGTGCTTCCACCGCGCGAGTACGCGATGACGAGAGTCCAGGGAAGTGCCTCGGCCATCGACGAGGCCTACCTGGGCCTGGTGCGCTGGATGGCGGAGACCGGGCGAAAGACAGACGCACAGGCTCACAGCCTGGAGCGCTACGACGTCACTCGCCAGCGGGTGACGCCTCCGTATGAGCGCTTCGACTACGACATCCTCAAACCCCTGGCGCGCTGAACAGCCCACTCCATTCGACACGTGTCGCTCACCCCCGAACGCTTGACCCGGGGCGGCCTTGCGGCGGGATGAATCCGCTCCCTAGCCTGCCCTCATGAATAGACTATTCAGAGTGACATCCCTTGTCGGGTGGTCCATGTTGGCGGCCGCATGTGAGGCCTTGCCCGAGCCGGAGGCAGCCACGCCAGTGACAGGCGATGACCGGGAGCAGGAGCTTCCGCTCGAAGCCACACGTCGACGATGGACGACGGTATTGGACACCGAGGGAATGGGCCAACTCGCCGCGCAATCCGACGGGCATGTGGCGTTGGTCTCCAGCTTCAACTCAGACATCCACGTCGCGCGATTCAATCCCCGAGGACAACTGCTCTGGCGGCACCGCTTTGGTGACTCCAACTATCAACAAGTCGCAGGCGTCAGCATCGACGCGAAAGGCAATGTGCTCCTCACGGGCGACTTCTGGGGAGCGCTCGATTTCGGTGGAGGTCCCCTGCCCTGCCCTGGGGAGCCAGGCAACCCACGCGCCTTCGTGGCGAAGTTCGATGCGACGGGACGCCACGTCTGGAGCCGTTGCTTTGGCAACCTCGGGCAACAACAAACAGGAACCCTCGCGCTGGCGCCTGACGGGGACGTGTTCGTCAGCGGCTACTTCGACCGCATCATCGACCTGGGCGACGGACCGATTCCCGTGAAGGGCGCGGTGAATCATTTCGTCGCGAGGCTGGACCGGAACACGGGAGCCACTGTCTGGCATCACATCTACGAGACGGGGATGGGAAACCTCGTCAGGCTCGCATCCGACCGTGAGGGGAATCTCTTCATCAGCGACGCATACATGGATGAGCTCAGAATCCATGGTGTGCCATGGCTCTCCACCCCCGGCTTCAATGCCTATGTCTTGAAGTTCAACCCACTCGGGCAGCCACTCTGGGCGAAGGCGTTTGGCGCCGCGCATCAGCAGACGGGATGGAGCATCGCCGTGGACCCGGAGGGGAACCTCATCGGAGCGGGTTCCTTCATCGGCACGGTGGACTTTGGCGGCGGCCCGCTCACCAGCCGGGAGTTGGATGTCTTTGTCGTCTCGTTGGACTCCGAGGGGACCCATCGCTGGAGCCGGCAATTCGGTGGTCCCGGCCCCGACAGGGGTCACGACGTAAGCCTGGACCCCGCCGGCAACCCGGTGGTGACGGGCTCGTTCCAGGCGACCATCGACCTGGGCGACGGGCCTCTGACGAGCATGGGTGGGAATGACATCTTCGTGGTGAAGCTCGACCGTGACGGCGGGACTCGCTGGAGCCGAGCGTTTGGAGACGTCAACCACCAGACCGCGTATCAGGTCGTCAGTGTGGGCCGGCGCGATGTCGTCCTCGGAGGCCCCTTGGTGGGCACGCTCGACTTCGGCTCGGGTCCCGTGACGGGGACTGCTTCAGGGAACGCGTTCCTCGCTCGCATCTCTCCCAGGTAGACGCCTTCCTCGTCGGTGGGGCTCAGCGAAGGACTCGGCTGGGCCACACCTCGCGCAGCTCTTCCGCTCGAGGCAACCCCTCCACGGCCCCGGGCTTCTCCACGACGCGAGAGCCCACCTGGCACGCGAAGGTGGTCAACGCCACCAACTCCTCACGCGTCGCGCTCGCCAGTGCGCGGGCCCCGCCGTACCAGCTCACGAGCCCATGCAAGAGGCCCGCGACGAAGCCATCGCCCGCGCCCGTCGTGTCCACCACGTGGACAGACGGCGCCGGGACATGAATCCGCTCGCCCTGCCAGAGAAACAGCGCGCCTCGTGCACCCAACGTCACCACCGGCAGAAGCACGCCCAAGGTGGACAACTTCGACAAGGCCTCCTCGGGAGACTCGGTTCCCGTCACGAAGCCAATCTCCTCTTCGGACAGCTTGACGACGGTGCACAGCGGCAACATCCGCGCGAGCAGCCCCTTGAGCAGCGAGGGGTCCTCCCACGCATGCAGCCGCAGATTGGGGTCGCAACTCACGATGCGGTCCGCGTCGCGCGCGAGCCCGAGCATCCGCACCGTGGCCTCTTGAGCCTCGTCGCGCTGAAGGGAGTTGGAGCCACAATGCACGGCCTTGGCGCGGAGCAGGAAGGCCGCGTCCACGTCGACGCCGGACAGGAGGAACTCCGCGGACCGGGTGCGGAAGAAGGTGAAGCTGCGTTCGCCGCGCGCATCCAGGGAGATGAACACCAGCCCCGTGCGAGCATCCGCCGTCTGGCGAAGGTGACTCACGTCCACGCCATCCTTCGCCAGGCGCTCGCGCAGGAAGTGGCCAAACTCATCCGAGCCCACCACGCCCAGCATGGCGGACCGCAGCCCCAACCGGGCCAACCCCACCGAGACATTGGCGGGAGAACCGCCGGGGCACGGATGCCACGCGGGGACCTCCCGTACGCGCAGGCCCTGCTCGGAGGGAAGGAAGTCCACCAACGTCTCACCGAAACACACCACATCCAGCGGTGACGGCAATCCGTCGCTCACAGTCCCTCCCACCGCGGCGTCAGGCGCGCCGCTTCGTCAGTCCAGGCCCACCTGGGCCATGAAGTCCACGCTCTTGAGGCGGCGGCCCAGGTGGTGGGCGATGAAGATATTGAGCAGGCCCCGCGCCCGCGCCCGCAGGTCCGCGGGGAGCGGCGTGCGCTCGCCCTCCTGGAGCGCTCGCAGCCCGGAGAGCAGCGCCACGGGGACGGGCACTGACTCCCGTGCGCGCACGCCACACGGCTCACACACCGCGCCGCCATGGGCCTGGTCGAACCGGGGGCGCTCACCGGGAGGTCCCCCACACAGCGAGCACGCATCGAAACGCGGCATCAGCCCCGCATGCGCCAGGGCCGACAACTCGAAGGCCAGCAGCGACGTGGGCCCCGCCTCCTTCGCGTCGAGCCGGCCCAGGTAGCCCTCGAGCAGGAAGAACAGCTCCGGCTGCGGCTCGTGGTCTCTCGTCAACTCGCGGCACAGCTCCACGGCGTACAAGGCCCGGGCGATGAGCGACAGGTCCTCGCGCGCGGCGTAGTAGCCCGCGACGATGTCCGTGGAGTCCAGGCGCACGGTGGAGCCACGCGTCTCGACAAGGTGCACGCGAAGCCGCATGAACGGCTCCAGCGCGCCCGCGAAGCGCCGCTTGCTCTTCCGAGCTCCCGCGGCGAAGGCCGTCAGCTTCCCATGCTCGCGCGTCAGCAGCGTGACGAGCCGGTCCGACTCGCCGTAGTCCACGGTGGACAGCACGAGCGCGTCGTCGTCGTAGCGCTCCATGGCGTCAGCTAACGCGCGAGCGGAGAGGGAAGCTTCCCGCTCAGCACGAGGAACAGGTAGACGCCCAACGCGAGGGCCACCAGGAGGACGGACAGCCCGACATAGGCCCGCTTGCGGCGCTCCTGCTCTAGCTGCGCGGGCGACGGCGCGGGCACCGAGCGGTCCACCTCCTCGTAGCGGAGCACGGCCTCCTCGGGCGACAGGCCGATGACCTGGGCATAGGCCTTGATGTAGTTCACCACGAAGATGCGCGAAGGCAGGCGCTCCACCTGCCCCGCTTCCAGCGCGGAGATGAGCGTCGGCGGAATCTTGGTCTCTCGCGCGACGTCCTCGCGCGACAGGCCTCGAAGCTCCCGCTGCTGGCTGAGGTACTTGCCGAAGTCGACGTGGTCCACGGTACGCCCAGATAGCAGACTAGAGCTTTTCGAGCAGCCTTCGGCAGTCGTCCTTGATTCCCTGCTCGGAGGGCTTGGCCTTCGTCTCACACACCGCGAAGGACTGCTTGGCGGCATCCGCCTGGCCCAACTTGGCCAGGCACACGCCTTCACGCATGTACGCCTCGGCCACCTCGGGGCACGACTCCCGGAAGCGCGTGAACTGCCGGCACGAGTCCTCGGTGCGGCCCGTCTCGTCAAAGATGATGCCCAGGTTGCGGTAGCCCATGCAGAAGCCGGGGTTCGTCGTCACTGCCGCCTTGAGGCTGCCCACCGCGCGCTCCGTCTCGCCCTTCTTGTAGAGCGCCCAGCCCAGGTTGCCCTGCGCGATGTAGGGCGTCAGGTAGAGCATGTCATTGAGGACCTGCTCATAGAGCTTGATGGCCTCGTCGTAGTTGCCCTGGTCCAGGTACACGTTGGCCATGTTGGTACGGGCCTCGGAGAAGCCCGGCCGGATCTTCAACGCGCGCTGGTAGTGCTCCACGGCCTCCCCGTGTCTCTGGAAGGCCAGATGGAGCAGCACGCCCATCGCGTTGTTGGCCTCGGGATAGTCCGGGTCGTTCTTCAGCGCCACGTTCAGCTCGCGGACCGCGTCCTGGATGTGGCCATCCTGCTGGGCCGTGATGGCCAGGTCGTAGTGGATCTCCGCGAGACGGCGCTCCTTCTCCGAAGGGACATGGGCACAGCCGGAGAGCGCCAGGAGGAGCGCGAGGGAACCAGTAGCGGAGGCAAGCCGGAGCATGGGTACGATTCTCGACGACGGGAAAGGGATGGGAGACGGACTCAGAAGGCCGCGAGGAACCGGCCCAGGGTGGTGGTGACGTTCTTCTTCTCTTCCGCGCGAGCCTTCACCGCGGGCACCAACTTCGGGTCCTTGAAGAACACTGGCAACGTCTTGAGCAGTTCGTCCTGCTGCTCGGCGGACTGGGCCCGCCAGTTGCCATCGTCCATCATGAAGCCGAGCGACTCGACGAACGCCAGCGCCTCGCTCTCGTCGTCGCGGTACTCATCCGCGGTCATGTTGCGACGGCCGGACAGGTACACGGCGCAATCCTCCGCCTCGGAGAGGTAGAGGTACACGAAGACGGCCGCCCCCTGCCCTCCTCGCAACCCCACGACGAACGCCTGCGAGGGCCCCGCCTGCTTGCCGGGGATGGCCACATGGGGCGTATTGAGCGAGGTGTGCAGCGCGAGGATCTGCTCGCGTGTCGCGGGAAGTCCGCGGTAGCGCTCGTCCAGGTTGAACACGACGTGTCTCCGTGACCCTCTCCCCGTCAGCGCGTGGTGAGGGTGAACTCCTGCGTAACGTCCTTCGACTCCGCCGCCGACGCCTGGAAGCGGATGAGCGGGTTGTCGATCATCACGTTCCCACCGCCCTCATTCCCTTCCCCGATGATGACCCGGAACACGTGCTTGGGCGAATCGCTGCGCTTCTGCCCCGCGACGATTTTTCGCGCCACCAGCATCACCTGGTTGCCCCCGGGCTGGAGGTGCTTGGTGATATCCGCCACGACCTGGTCGTCGTTGCTCCGCAGCTTCTTGAGCCAGCGGGAGTTGACGTACACGTCGATGTCGTAGTCCGTCATCCCCGGCACCGTCTGCTCCGTCACCAGCCAGTAACGCTGGGTGATGCGGTCCGGGCGAGGCTGCGGCGCGGCGGGAGCGGCGGGAGGGGGCGCCGCCGAGGCGACGGGCGCGGCGGGAGCCGCCGTTCCCGGTGCCGCCGACTCGGCCGGAGGCGTCGCGGGCTTCGTCGGGGGGCTGGGGGTTTGTGCCGTGGGGGGCTGCGGCGTCACCGTCGAGACGCGGTAGCCGGCGGCATCGATGTGGACATTGCCGGCCTCATCGATGCGGACGGTGGCCTTCTCGAACTTCTGGTTGGTGACGCCATCAATCAACACACCGTTGAGATAGACGGAGCCAGCAACGGCCCCCATCGGACTCAGCGCGACCAGGGCGGCGACGAGCGCCGTGCTCGAAAACGGGCGAGTCATGTTGTCACTCCTAGGAATCTCCAACAGTCCCGGGCACTTGCAACGCTTAGCGCACCCTGAAGGACGGGACAAGGCGCACATGCGTCCGCTTGGAGCGGCCGCGGCGCCTGGAGATTCACGGGGATGTCAGGGGGTGGGCTCGGCGTCGGCGCTGGGGGCTTCGCGCTGAGCCAGGGCCCAGTCTCCACCCAGGCCATGGCCCTCTCGGAAGCGGCGGAAGTCACGCCGCACGGCCCGAGGATACCGCCGGAACCGCTCCAGTTCGCCCTGCTTGATGGCGTTGCGGATACGGGTGGGCCCCGCGTTGTACGCCATCAGCGCCAGCTCCAGGTCTCCGCCGAAGCGGTCCTGCAACGAGCGCAGGTAGCGGATGCCCAGCCGGACACACAGGGCCGTGTCCGCCGTCACTTCTTCACGGGATAGCCGCAGCCCCGCCTTCTCCGCCAGGAAGTGGAGCGTGCTGGGCTTGATCTGCATCAGCCCTCGCGCGCCCTTCTCGGAGACCGCCTCCTCCGCGAAGTCCGACTCCACGTCGATGAGCGCCAGCACGAGCAGCGGATCATACCCCGCCGTCCGAGCCTCCTCCGCGATGGCCTGTCCCAGCTGCCGCCGGAGCGTGAGGCCCAGGTCCGGAGCCCGACGGGAGAGCACCGCGTCAATCAGCGACGCCTCCGGAAACGCGCTCTCCGCGACCACGCGCTCGGGGACCACGGGCTGGACGGAGCGCTCCTCCAGCAACGGCACCAGCCGCGCTGACACGACGAGCGCCATTCCCGCCAGCAGGGGGAGTCGGGAACAGCCAGAGCTGAGGGCGTGGAGAGACTCGAAGAACCGCGTGCCGAAAGACCTCCCGCCCGAGGGGGCGGGAGAAGTCACTTGCGGTGCTCCAGTTCCTGGATGCGCTCAGCCAGTCGGTCCAACCGGCTTCCAAAGGCCTGCAGCTCCTCGCGGCGGGGCAGCTTCATGAGCAACAGCGCGGCACGGACACGGTCCTCCACGTTGTGCTCCAGGTCCTTGCGGTGTCCCGCCAGCCGGTCCGAAAACGCCTGGGCCTGACGCTTCACCTCGTCCTGGCTCCAGCCCGCGACCGCCGCCACCTTCTGCACTGCTCGGGAGGCTTCCTCTTCCGCCGTGTTCACAGCCAGAAGCGCCTGACTCCAGATGCGCTCAAAAGTTTCTGCGACAGGGTTCTTCTCTCGGGGGGCCTCAGGCTTGTTGTCCAATGGGTCTCTCCGGGAGGGGGTGTGACCAGGCAGGCGTGCAAGCGACGACGGACCTGCCACGTAATCACACCCCCGGGGTGAAGGAAACGAGAACGAGCCCCCTCGCCTGCTCCATGTCCACTCCTGGAGCGTCTAGGGGATACCGTCCGTCAACAACGCGGCGTTCTCAGGCGCGCGGCGCCGTCTCGGAGTCCTTCGAGGCGCCCTGGCGGCGAATGGGCTTGAGCAGCGAGTCCACCTTCGCGGAGAGCTTGGCCAGCTCCTTGTTGATTTCCTGAAGCTGCGACTGGCTGGCGACGCCGACCGTCTCGACGACCTTGGTCTGCAGCCCGTCAAACCGCTTGCGCAGCTCCGCGCCGGCCGCGTCCACCTTCTTGCCCAGCTCCTTCACGCGAGGGTCCGCCAGCAGCTCTCCGGCCTGGAACTTCGTCCACAGCGACTGGGCCTCCTTGGTGGCCTCCAGCCGCCGCGCATCCAGCGCCTTCACCACCTTGCCAGCCTCACCCTCCAGCTCCTCGATTCGCTTCTGCGCCTGGGCGAGTTGGGCCTTCAGAAATTCTTCGACGTTCGACAGTCCGCTCTTCGCCGCCTCGGCGGTGGTGCTCTGCTCGTGGTTCGTCTCCGCCTGCTTCGTCGTGGTCATGTGGTCCTCCCCTTTGCTCCCGGCGTCACCGGGAATCGACTCAATGTGTCGAAACTCTCTGCGCAAAATTTAACGCGTCGCGCCATGAGCGTCAAGGAAGACGTCCTGGAAAACACGACTACCAGGGTCGGAAAATAGAACCGCCGCCTCGGTGCGGAACCGAGGCGGCGGTGGGAATCAAGGGGCCGCCCCTGAGGGCGACAAGTGGGGCTTAGGCGGCGCCCGTCGTCTGGGTGCCTTCCGGGCGGGAAGACGGTCCGGACAGCGGGCCCGAGTCGCCATGGGCACCGGCCAGAGCGGCCTCCATCTCGTTGACCTCGTCGGTCGGGCTCTCCACCTCGATGTCGAGGTGCTTGTAGTTCGGCAGGCCCGTGCCGGCGGGGATGAGCCGGCCCATGATGACGTTCTCCTTGAGGCCGCGCAGGTAATCCACCTTGCCGTTGATGGCGGCCTCGGTGAGCACCTTCGTGGTCTCCTGGAAGGAGGACGCCGAGATGAACGACTCGGTGGAGAGCGAGGCCTTGGTGATGCCGAGCAGCAACGGCTCACCCACGGCCGGGCGCTTGCCCTCGGCCATGATCTTCTCGTTCTCCTCCTCGAACACCCACTTCTCGACCTGCTCGTCGACCAGGAAGTTGGTGTCGCCCACATCGGTGACGCGCACGCGGCGGAGCATCTGCCGCACGATGGTCTCGATGTGCTTGTCGTTAATCTTCACGCCCTGGAGGCGGTAGACCTCCTGCACTTCGTCCACCAGGTAGCGCGCGAGTTCCTTCTCGCCCAGCACCTTGAGGATGTCGTGCGGGTTGGCCGCGCCGTCCATCATCGCCTCGCCGGCCTTCACGCGGTCGCCAGAGTGGACGCTGATGTTCTTGCCCTTGGAGATCAAATACTCCTTGGCCAGGTCCGTGCGCTGCTCGCCGTTCACCTCGGGGGTGATGATGAGCTTGCGCTTGCCCTTGGTGTCCTTGCCGAACGACACCACGCCGTCGATCTCCGCGATGGCCGCGGCATCCTTCGGCTTGCGCGCCTCGAACAGCTCGGCCACGCGGGGCAGACCGCCCGTGATGTCCTTCGTCTTGGTCGTCTCGCGCGGCACCTTGGCGATGACCTCGCCCGGGTGGATCTCATCGCCGTCGTTGACGGTGATGATGGAGCCCTGCGGCAGGAAGTAGCTCGCCGGGTTGCGGGACGAGGGCAGGTCCTTCGTGTTGCCCTGGGCGTCGCGGATGGAGACGCGCGGACGCGCCTCCGGGTCCTTCGACTCGATGACCGTCTTGCGGGACAGGCCGGTGACCTCGTCCAGCGTCTCGGACATCGTCACGCCTTCGATGATGTCCTCGTACCGGACGACACCGCCGACCTCGGTGAGCAGCGGAATCGCGAACGGGTCCCACTCGGCCACCAGGGTGCCCGGCTCGATGCGCTGGCCTTCCTTCACCAGGATGCGGGCGCCGTAGATGACCTGGTAGCGCTCGCGCTCACGGCCGGAGTCGTCGACCACGACGAGCTCGCCGTTGCGGTTCATGGCCACCAGCGTGCCGTCCGTCTTCTGCACCGTGATGAGACCCGCGAACTTCACGCTACCCGCGTAGCGGTTCTCCAGGCTGGACTGCTCCGCGCGCCGCGTCGCCGCGCCACCGATGTGGAAGGTGCGCATCGTCAGCTGCGTACCCGGCTCACCGATGGACTGCGCCGCGATGACGCCGACGGCCTCGCCCACGGACACCTTGCGGCCACGCGCCAGGTCACGGCCGTAGCACTCCACGCAGATGCCGCGCTTGGCCTGGCACGTGAGCACCGAGCGGATCTTCACCTTGTCCAGACCGCTGTTCTCGATGCGGCGGACGCGGTCCTCGTCGATCTCCTCGTTGGCGCGCACCAGCACCTCGCCCGTCACGGGGTCGAGGATGTCGTCCAGGGCCACGCGGCCCAGGATGCGCTCGCCGAGCGGCTCGATGATCTCACCACCCTCGACCAGGGCGCCGATGAACAGACCGTCCATGGTGCCGCAGTCGTACTCGTTGATGATGGCGTCCTGCGCCACATCGACGAGACGGCGAGTGAGGTAACCGGAGTTGGCCGTCTTGAGCGCCGTGTCCGCCAGACCCTTGCGGGCGCCGTGCGTGGAGATGAAGTACTGCAGAACGGAGAGGCCCTCGCGGAAGTTCGCGGTGATGGGCGTCTCGATGATTTCGCCGGACGGCTTCGCCATCAGGCCGCGCATACCGGCCAGCTGACGGATCTGCTGGGCGCTACCACGCGCACCGGAGTCGGCCATGATGTAGATGGGGTTGAACGAGGGCTGCTTGCGCGACTCGCGCTTGCCGTCCTTGTCCCCAGAGGCCTCTTCCTGGGAGATCTGCTGCATCATCTCCTGGGCGACCTTCTCGGTGACCTCCGCCCAGATGTCGATGACCTTGTTGTAGCGCTCGCCGTCGGTGATGAGACCCTCGAGGTACTGGTTCTCGATCTCCGCCACTTCCTTGCGCGCGTAGTCCAGGAACTCCTGCTTCTTCGCAGGGATGATCATGTCCTTGAGCGCGATGGAGATACCGGCGCGGGTCGCGTTGAAGTAGCCCAGGCTGCGGATGCGGTCCGCGAGCAGCACCGTCTCCTTCTCGCCCGTGAGGCGGTAGCAGAGGTCGATGAGGCCGCCGAGCGACTTCTTGTCCAGCACCTTGTTGATGGCGTCGAAGCCCACGCGGCGCGGAACCACTTCCCACAGCAGGACGCGGCCGACGGTGGTCTCCTTGCGCTTGCCGTCGATGCGGCAGACCACCTTCGCCTGCAGGTGCACCTCGCCATGGTCGTACGCGGCGCGCACTTCATCGGGCGAGCTGAACACGCGGCCCTCGCCGTTGGCGAACTCGCGGGCGCGCGTCATGTAGTAGATGCCGAGCACCATGTCCTGCGTCGGAACGATGATGGGCTTGCCGTTCGCGGGGCTGAGGATGTTGTTCGTCGACATCATCAGCACGCGGGCCTCCATCTGAGCCTCGATGGAGAGCGGCACGTGGACGGCCATCTGGTCGCCGTCGAAGTCGGCGTTGAAGGCGGCGCACACCAGCGGGTGGAGCTGGATGGCCTTGCCTTCAATCAGCACGGGCTCGAAGGCCTGCATGCCCAGGCGGTGCAGCGTGGGCGCGCGGTTGAGGAGCACCGGGTGCTCGCGGATGACGTCCTCGAGGATGTCCCAGACCTCGGGACGCTCCTTCTCCACCATCTTCTTCGCGGACTTGATGGTGGTGACGTAGCCCTTCTCTTCGAGCTTGTTGTAGATGAACGGCTTGAACAGCTCGAGCGCCATGATCTTCGGCAGGCCGCACTGGTGCAGGCGCAGCTCGGGACCGACGACGATGACGGAGCGGCCCGAGTAGTCCACGCGCTTGCCGAGCAGGTTCTGGCGGAACCGGCCCTGCTTGCCCTTGAGCATGTCGGACAGCGACTTGAGCGGCCGCTTGTTCGGGCCGGTGATGGTCTTCCCGCGGCGACCGTTGTCGAACAGCGCGTCCACGGCCTCCTGCAGCATCCGCTTCTCGTTGCGGATGATGATGTCCGGAGCGTTGAGCTCCTGCAGGCGCTTCAGACGGTTGTTGCGGTTGATGACGCGGCGGTACAGGTCGTTCAGGTCGGACGTCGCGAAACGGCCGCCGTCGAGCGGAACCAGCGGGCGCAGGTCCGGCGGGATGACCGGAATCACGTCCAGCATCATCCACTCGGGCTTGTTGCCGGAGACGCGGAACGCCTCCGCCACCTTCAGGCGCTTGGCGTACTTCTTCCGCTTCGCCTCGCTGGTGGTCTCGCGCATGTCCTTGCGCAGGTCCTCGGACAGACGCTCCACGTCCAGCGCCTTGAGCATCTCGCGGACGGCCTCGCCGCCCATGCCCGTCGTGAAGGAGTCCTCACCGTGCTCCTGGTAGAGCCGGTGCATCTTCTCCTCGCTGATGAGCTCGCCCTTCTGCAGCGGCGTCGACTTGGGGTCGAGGACGATGTAGCTCTCGCAGTAGAGGACCTTCTCCAGCTCCTTGAGCGTGATGTCGAGCAGGTTGCCGATGCGGCTTGGCAGCGACTTCAGGAACCAGATGTGAGCCACCGGCGTGGCCAGGGTGATGTGGCCCAGGCGCTCGCGGCGGACCTTCGACTGGATGACCTCCACGCCGCACTTCTCACACACCACGCCGCGGTGCTTCATGCGCTTGTACTTGCCGCAGTTGCACTCGTAGTCCTTCACGGGCCCGAAGATGCGGGCGCAGAACAGACCGTCACGCTCGGGCTTGAACGTGCGGTAGTTGATGGTCTCCGGCTTCTTCACCTCGCCGTGCGACCACTGCCGAATCTTGTCGGGCGACGCCAGCGCGATGCGGATGGCGTTGAACGACAACGGGTCCTTCGGCTTCTCGAAGAAGTTGAAAATGTCCTTCACGTTGCCTCCGAAATCTCGTGAGGCGTCCCCCGTGGGGAACGCCAGCTGATTCGGGCCCCCGCCCCGGACCCGGCCGCGCCCACCCTTCTCAGGGTGGCGGGCGGCCGGTCAGGCGGGCGCTCCGGCTAAATCAGGCCTCGGTCCCGGTCTTCCGGTCCTCGCCGTCGCCGCCACCCAGGAAGTCTCCACCGAAGCTACGCTGCCGCTCCGGCGGGGCACTCTCCAGCAGCTCGACGTCGAGCGCGAGCGACTGGAGCTCCTTGAGGAGCACGTTGAACGACTCGGGCAGACCGCTCTCCAGGACGTTGTCGCCCTTGACGATGGCCTCGTACATGCGCGTGCGGCCCACCACGTCGTCCGACTTGACGGTGAGGAACTCCTGCAGCGTGTACGCCGCGCCGTAGGCCTCCATCGCCCAGACTTCCATCTCTCCCAGACGCTGACCGCCGAACTGCGCCTTGCCGCCCAGCGGCTGCTGGGTGACGAGCGAGTAGGGACCAATGGACCGGGCGTGGATCTTCTCGTCCACCAGGTGGTGCAGCTTGAGCATGTACATCACGCCCACGGTGACGTTCTGGTCGAACGGCTCACCCGTGCGGCCGTCGAAGAGCACCATCTGACCCGTGCGAGGCAGCTTGCCCTCGTCGAGCAGCGAGTGGATCTCCGTCTCGTGCGCGCCGTCGAACACCGGCGTCGCCACGTGGATGCCCTTCTTGGAGCGGCGGCAGAGCTGCTTGATCTCCTCCTCATCCAGCTTGTCGAGGAACGCGTGGAACGCGGTGTCCTCGCCGTAGATGACCTTGAGGCGCTCCTTGATGGCGTCCGCGCTCCAGTTGTCCTCCACGTAGCGCTGCAGCGCCTCACCGGTGCCCTTGGCGGCCCAGCCCAGGTGCGTCTCGAGGATCTGCCCGATGTTCATGCGGCTGGGAACGCCGAGCGGGTTGAGGACGATGTCCACCGGACGGCCGTCCTCCAGGTAGGGCATGTCCTCCTCGGGGAGGATGCGGGACACGACGCCCTTGTTTCCGTGGCGGCCGGCCATCTTGTCGCCCACGGCCAGCTTGCGCTTGATGGCGACGTACACCTTCACCATCTTGATGACGCCCGGGGGTAGCTCGTCGCCCTTCTTGATGCGGGCGATCTTCTCGCCGAAGGCCAGCTTCACGGCCTCCTTCGTCTCCTCCAGGTTGCGGAGGATGTCGCGCACGCGGGAGTCCAGCGGGTCGCCGACGGAGATCTCACCCCAGTACTTGTAGGGCACCGTGGCCAGCAGCGCGTCGTCGAGGATGTCCCCCTTCTTCAGGAGGATCTTCCCCTTGTCGTCCACGAGCTTGCCCTGGACCTCCTTGCCGCGAACCAGCACGCGGATGCGGCCGATGGCGCTGTCCTGGAGGACCTTGATCTCGTCGTTCTGGTCCTTGAGGAGCTTCGCCTCCTCCATCGACTCGATCTGCTTGGCGCGCTCGTCCTTCTCCACGCCCTTGCGGCTGAACACCTTGGCGTTGATGACGGTGCCCACCACGCCCGGCGGCACGCGCAGGGAGCTGTCGCGCACGTCGCCGGCCTTCTCGCCGAAGATGGCTCGCAGGAGCTTCTCTTCAGGAGACAACTGGGTCTCGCCCTTCGGAGTGATCTTGCCCACCAGCACGTCGCCGGGCTTCACCTCGGCGCCGATGCGGATGATGCCGCTCTCATCGAGGTCCTTGAGGGCCTCTTCACCCACGTTCGGGATGTCGCGGGTGATCTCCTCCTTGCCCAGCTTGGTGTCGCGCGCGATGCACTCGAACTCCTCGATGTGGATCGACGTGAAGACGTCGTCCTTGAGGATGCGCTCGCTGATGAGGATGGAGTCTTCGAAGTTGTAGCCCTGCCACGGCATGAACGCGACGACCACGTTCTGCCCCAGCGCCAGCTCTCCGGTCTCCGTCGCGGGACCATCCGCGATGACGTCACCCTTCCGCACCTTGTCGCCCTTGCTGATGATGGGCTTCTGGTTGAGGCAGGTGTTCTGGTTGGAGCGCTGGTACTTGAGCAGGTTGTAGATGTCGACCTCGCTCGACACGTCGCTCAGCGAGGCAGGCACGTCCGCCTTCACCACGATGCGGCCGGCGTCCACGCTCTCCACGATGCCGTCGCGGCGCGCGACACACGTCACGCCGGAGTCGCGCGCGACGATGGCCTCTATGCCCGTACCCACCAGCGGCGAAGCGGTGCGCAGGAGCGGCACGGCCTGACGCTGCATGTTGGAGCCCATGAGGGCGCGGTTCGCGTCGTCGTTCTCGAGGAACGGGATGAGCGACGCGGCCACCGACACCAGCTGGTTCGGCGACACGTCCATCAGGTCCACGTCCTCGGCGCGAGCCTGGACGAACTCACCGCCGCGGCGGCTGGAGACGAGCGCGTTGACGAACTTGCCCTTCTTGTCCGTCTCCGCGTTCGCCTGGGCGATGGTGTGCTTCTCCTCCTCGAGCGCCGAGTAGAAGGCCACGTCCGTCGTCACGACGCCCGCGTCCACCTTGCGGTACGGCGTCTCGACGAAGCCGAACTCGTTGACGCGAGCGTAGGTCGACAGCGACGCGATGAGGCCGATGTTCGGACCTTCCGGCGTCTCGATGGGGCAGATGCGGCCGTAGTGCGTCGGGTGAACGTCGCGGACCTCGAAGCCCGCGCGCTCGCGCGTCAGACCGCCAGGCCCAAGCGCGGACAGACGGCGCTTGTGCGTGACCTCGGAGAGCGGGTTCGTCTGGTCCATGAACTGCGACAGCTGGCTGGACCCGAAGAACTCCTTGATGACCGCCGTGACGGGCTTTGCGTTGATGAGATCGTGCGGCATGAGCGTCTCGATCTCCTGGAGGCTCATGCGCTCCTTGATCGCCCGCTCCATGCGCACCAGACCGATGCGGTACTGGTTCTCGAGCAGCTCGCCCACCGCGCGAACGCGACGGTTGCCGAGGTGGTCGATGTCGTCGATGGTGCCCTTGCCGTTCTTCAGATCGATCAGGTAGCGGATCACCTCGAGGATGTCCCGCTTGGTGAGGATCTGCCCGTCGAGCGGCTCCTCGAGGCCGAACTTGAAGTTCAGCTTGAGGCGGCCGACCTTGGACAAGTCGTAGCGCTCGGGGTTGAAGAACAGGTTGGTGAACAGGTTGATGGCCGTCTCCGGCGTCGGCGGATCGCCAGGACGCAGGCGGCGGTAGATCTCCATGATGGACTGCTCGGGGGTCTCGAGCTTGTCCAGCATCAACGTCTCACGCAGGTACGGACCCACGTTGAGGTTGTCGATGAAGAGGACCTTGAACTCCTTGATGTTGCGCTTGAGGAGCTCGTCCACCTTGTCCTGGGAGACCTCCTCGTTGCACTCGAGGATGACCTCGCCCGTGTTCTCGTCCACCACGTCGTAGGCGGACACCTTCGTGAAGAGCTCGTCCGCGTCGATGGGGAGCGTCTTCATCTTCGCCGCTTCAAGCTTCTTGATGGCGGCGCGGGTGAACTTGCGGTTCTTCTTGACGATCAGCTCACCCGTCTTCGTCTTGATATCGCGGGTGGCGCGCTGGCCCGGGAGCAGCTCCAGCTCGACGCTCTTCTCGAAGTCCGTCGCGCTCTGGAGATAGATGGTCTCCGTAGCGTAGTAGTAGTTGAGGATCTCCTCGGTGGAGCCCTTGAACTCCAGCGGGTTCTTCTTCGCGGTGTCGCTGACGGCGCCCAGGGCGCGGATGAGCACCGTGGCGGGCAACTTGCGACGCCGGTCGATGCGCACGTACAGCAGGTCCTTGTGGTCGAACTCGAAGTCGATCCACGAACCGCGGTAGGGAATGATGCGGGCGTTGTAGAGCAGCTTGCCAGACGAGTGGCTCTTGCCCTTGTCGTGGTCGAAGAAGGCACCCGGGCTGCGGTGCAGCTGGCTGACGACCACGCGCTCCGTTCCGTTGATGATGAACGTGCCGTTCTGGGTCATCAACGGGATTTCCCCGAAGTAGACCTCCTGCTCCTTCACGTCGCGAATGGACTGGGCGCCGGTCTCCTCGTCCTTGTCCCACACCACCAGGCGCACCACCACCTTGATGGGGGCGCTGTAGGTCATGCCACGCTGGTGGCACTCATCGACGTCGTACTTGGGCTTCTCCAGATGGTAGCTGACGAACTCCAGGGACGAGGTCTCGTTGAAATCCCGAATCGGGAACACCGAGTTGAAGACACCCTGAAGGCCGATGTCCTCACGCTTCTCCGGGGCGATATCGGCCTGGAGGAACTTCTCGTAGGACTGCTTCTGGATGTTGATAAGATTAGGAATGTCGATGATCTTCGCGATCTTCGCGAAGGTCTTCCGCACGCGGAAATTGTTCTGGATCTGCGTCGGCATTCTGGCTCCGGGGACGGCTGCTCGGGCGGGGCAAACTTCAGTAACGCGCGGCGGCGCCGGGAAATTTGCAAAGGTCAAACGGGCAAAGCCGGCACCCCCCGCACTGGGAGCGCCGGCCTGCACATTCGGTCAGGAAGCTGCTTGGAAAATCCCGGAAAACAAGCAGCCCCTGTACGACTTACTTGATGTCGACGGTGGCGCCAGCGGCAACGAGCTGGTCCTTGATCTTCTTGGCGTCGTCCTTGTTGACGCCCTCCTTGACCGTCTTGGGCGCGCCCTCGACCAGGTCCTTGGCCTCCTTCAGGCCCAGGCCGGTGATGGCGCGGATCTCCTTGATGACGTTGATCTTGTTGGCGCCGGCGTTCGACAGCACCACCGTGAACTCCGTCTTCTCCTCAACAGCCGCGGCGGGAGCAGCGCCACCCGCGGGGGCAGCGACAGCAACGGCGGCGGCGGAGACGCCCCACTTCTCCTCGAGGGCCTTCACCAGGTTGGCGGCCTCGATGATGGTCAGGCCGGAGAGCTGCTCAACGATTGCATTCAGGTCAGCCATGGAACTGTGTCCTTCTTGGTTTGACTAACGACCTACGTCCCGGGTGGGAGCAACGGCCGTCAAGGTTGGTGTAGAAAAACTTCTCGGATGAATCAGGGAAACTAACCCTGCGCCTTGTCCGCGTGAGCCTGAACGACCCGCGCGAGCTGGGAACCCGGAGCCGCAATCGTCCGAACCAGCTTGCCAGCAGGCTGGTTGAGCATGCCGAGCAACTGCGCCCGGAGCTCGTTGAGACCCGGCAGCTTCGCCAGCTGCTTGACGCCGTTGACGTCGACCTTGCGGCCGTCGACCACGGCGGTGCGGATCTTGATCTTGTCCTCGATGTCCTTCGTGAACTCGGTCAGGATCTTCGCCGGGGCAACCACGTCGCCGTAGCTCAGGCACAGAGCCACCGGACCCGTGAAGTCATCAGCGATGACAGCCACGTCCGTGCCCTGCGCGGCACGGCGCGCCAGCGTGTTCTTGATGACCTTGTACTCGACGCCGCCCTCGCGGAACTTCTTGCGGAGCTTCGTCACCGTCTCCACGTCCACCTTGGAGAACTCAGCGACGATGGCCGACTTGGTCCGCGAGAACTTCTCGTGGAGCTCCTTGATCATCTCCTCCTTCTCGCTCTTCAGCACTTTGACTCACCTCCTTACTGGCCCACCTTCCGATGGGCGTGATGCCTGGGCCAAAGTGGCAGAGCGAGAGGAGTCTCCGAGAGACACCACACCGCACCTCCAGTCTCGGCAGGGCTGACCTTTCGGCCGTTTGAACCCGACAGAGGAAGCCATGTCCCGACCGGATTCACCCGGTTCCCAACGGGGCACTTCTCCTCTGACCGGGTCCCTGCTGTCATGAACCAGGTCGGAAACGCACGTCTCATGACGTGGCGCTCCAATTGCAAAAGCCGGGGGCCTATACCCCCGGCTTCAGCAAAGATCCAGCACTTTCTTACCTGAGACGTCAGGCAGGCAGCCGCTCCGTCACCCCTGTGCGGGGCAGGAACCGCAGCCTACCCTCCCCGCCTAGCGGTGGCGGGCCAGGATTTCCTGGGTGTCGATCTTGATGCCGGGGCCCATCGTCGTGGAGATGGCAATCCCCTTCAGGTACACGCCCTTGGCGGTCGCAGGCTTGAGCTTCATCACCAGGTCCACCAGCGCGTTGAAGTTGCCCTCGAGCTTGTCCGCGGCGAAGGACGCCTTGCCCATCTTCGCGTGAACGATACCGGCCTTCTCCACGCGGAAGTCGACCTTACCGCCCTTGGCGTCCCGGATGGCCTTGGCCACGTCCATGGTCACCGTGCCGACCTTCGGGTTCGGCATGAGGCCGCGGGGACCGAGCACCTTACCGAGGCGGCCCACGATACCCATCATGTCCGGGGTGGCGATGACGGTATCGAAGTCGAGGAAACCCTCTTCGATGCGCTTCTGGAGGTCCTCGGCGCCCACGACGTCCGCGCCAGAGTTGGTCGCCTCGGTGGCGCGCTCGCCCTTCGCGAACACGGCCACGCGCACGGTGGCGCCCGTACCGTTGGGGAGAACCACGGCGCCACGGACCATCTGGTCCGCGTGCTTCGGGTCCACACCCAGGTTGATGGCGACGTCGACCGTCTGATCGTACTTCGACGCCCGAGCCTCCACCGTCTTCTTCAGGAGCTGAAAGCCCTCAGCAACCGAGTAGCGCTTCTCGCGGTCCACCAGCGCGGCAGCCGCACGGAACTTCTTCCCATTCTGAGCCATGACAGAAATCCTCGTCCGTGAGTGGGGCGGCGGCTTAGCCGACGACGTCGATGCCCATGGAGCGCGCGGTGCCAGCAATGGTGTTCATGCAGGCCTCAAGCGACGCGGCGGTGGTGTCCTGAATCTTCTTCTTGGCGATCTCCTCGAGCTGCTTCCGGGTGATCTGCCCCACCTTCTCCTTGCCAGGCTTCTTCGCGCCCGAGCCCTTCTTCTTCTCGGTGTGCAGGCCCGCCGCCTTCTTGATGAGGACGGCCGCCGGAGGCGTCTTGAGGATGAACGTGAAGGAGCGGTCCTGATAGACGGTGATGATCACCGGGATGATCAGCCCCTCCTTGGCCTCCGCCTGCGTCTTCGCGTTGAACTGCTTGCAGAACTCCATGATGTTCACGCCCTGCTGACCGAGCGCGGGGCCGATCGGCGGAGCGGGGTTCGCCTTGCCGGCGGGAATCTGCAGCTTGACCTGTCCTGTGACCTTCTTCATCGGCTGACAACTGCCTTTCGAGGGGGTGGTTCCAACGGGCCTTCAGACGGGAAGACCCTCCCACCCATGGGACCGTGCCCCGAAGGGCACGGAGACTGCGCGGGGCGCTCTATCCGAGTCGCCCGCGAAAAACTAGCCGGTGGTCTTCTCCACCTGCATGAAGTCGAGCTCCACGGGCGTCGCACGACCGAAGATGCTCACGAGCACCTTCACGCGACCCTTCTCCGCGTTGACCTCCTCCACCGTGCCGTTGAAGTTGGCGAAGGGCCCGTCAATGACGCGCACCGTGTCGCCGTCGTCGAACTGCACCTTGGGCTTTGGCTTGAGCGTGCCCTCGGAGATCTGCGACGTGAGCCGGGCCACTTCCTGGTCGGAGATGGGCAGCGGGTTCTGGTTCTGCGCCGTCCCAGGGAAACCCGTGATCTTCGGCGTGTTCTTCACCAGGTGGAGCGTCCGGTCGTTCAGCTCCATCTGCACGAAGATGTAGCCCGGGAAGAACTTGCGACGAGACGTCTTCTTCTCGCCCTTCACCATCTCCACGACCTGCTCCATGGGGATGAGAATCTCGCCGAACTGGTCCTGCAACCCCTCGAGGCGGATCTTCTCCTCAAGGCTCTTCTTCGCCTGATTCTCGAAGTTCGAGTAGGTGTGGACCACGTACCATTTCATCGCCATTACAGCTTCCCCCACAGGGCGGGCAGCCAATCCACCATCAATTTGTACGCGACGGAGTCGATGCAGAAGAGGAGCACCGCCGCGACAACCGAAGCGACGACCACGGCCATGGTCGACGTCCGGGTCTCCGGCCAGGTAGGCCAGGATACCTTCATCAGCTCGGACGCTACCTCCAGCGAGAGCACGTGGGTCTTCGGATGGAAGTACCCCAACAGTGCGAGCCCCACCGCGGTGACGTAGCCCACAACGGTGGAGACCTTCCAGTCCGACCCCTCGATGAGCACGCCGTCAGGCCATCCAAAACTGGCCCAGAGCATCCCGAAGACACGCTCCAGGAACAGCGCCAGGACAATGGCGGCGAGGAGGTAGAAGATGACCACGAGCCGCTTCGGATCCATCGCCGAGCGGTTAGCCTGCTGGCTGGCCTCTGATGCCGTCGCCATGGTGCCTCACGAGGTACTGCGGATGCGAAATTTCACGAACTGCGGAAACACAGGAACCCCCGGTACCTCCAGGTACCGGGGGCCCCTCTCCCACTGAGACTTGGCAGGCCAGGAGGGATTCGAACCCCCAACACGCGGATTTGGAGACCGCTGCTCTACCGTTGGAGCTACTGGCCTAAGAACTCTCAGGAACTACCGACCTAGACCTTACCTTCCTTGTGGTCCGTGTGCTTGCGGCAGCGCGAACAGAACTTGCTCAGCTCGAGCTTGTCCTGGCTCTTCCGCTTGTTCTTCGTGGTCGTGTAGTTCCGCTCCTTGCACACCGTGCACTCGAGCGAAATAATGGAACGATTGCCCTTCGGCATGGCCTACCTCATCAGACACGAGAGGGGAAGGTTACCAGGAGGCACCTTCCCCTCAAAATCCGGTGTTTAGGGCCAGGAGGCTTGAGTGCCTCCCAGGCGTGTTACTCGACGACCTCGGCAACGACGCCGGCGCCCACCGTGCGGCCACCCTCGCGGACGGCGAAACGCAGCTCCTTCTCCATCGCCACGGGGGTGATCAACTCAACCTCGATGGCAATGTTGTCGCCCGGCATCACCATCTCCACGTTGTCCGGCAGCTTCACCGTTCCCGTCACGTCCGTCGTGCGGAAGTAGAACTGGGGACGGTAGCCCTTGAAGAACGGGGTGTGACGACCACCCTCTTCCTTCGACAGGACGTAGATCTGCGCCTTGAACTTGGTGTGCGGGGTGATGCTGCCCGGCTTCGCAATCACCTGGCCGCGCTCCATGTCCTCACGCTTCAGGCCGCGGACCAGCGCGCCGATGTTGTCGCCGGCCATGCCCTCGTCGAGCAGCTTGCGGAACATCTCCACGCCCGTCACGACCGTCTTCTGCGTCGGACGCAGACCGACGACTTCAACTTCCTCGCCGACCTTGATCTTGCCGCGCTCCACGCGGCCCGTCGCCACCGTTCCACGGCCGGCGATGGAGAACACGTCCTCCACCGGCATCAGGAAGGGCTTGTCCGTCGCGCGCTGCGGGGTCGGGATGTAGCTGTCCACCGCCGCCATCAGCTTCAGGATGGCCGGCTCGCCGATGTCGCTCGTGTCGCCCTCGAGCGCCTTCACGGCGGACCCAGGGATGATGGGGATGGTATCGCCCGGGAACTCGTACTTCTTGAGCAGGTCGCGAACCTCCATCTCCACCAGCTCGCGCAGCTCGGGGTCGTCCAGCAGGTCGACCTTGTTCAGGAAGACCACGATGTACGGAACGCCGACCTGGCGCGCCAGCAGGATGTGCTCACGCGTCTGCGGCATCGGGCCGTCCGCCGCCGACACCACCAGGATGGCGCCGTCCATCTGCGCCGCGCCCGTGATCATGTTCTTCACGTAGTCGGCGTGACCCGGACAGTCGACGTGCGCGTAGTGACGGTTCGCCGTCTGGTACTCCACGTGCGCCGTCGAGATCGTAATGCCGCGCTCGCGCTCTTCCGGCGCCTTGTCGATCTGGTCGTACGCCAGGAACGTGGCGCCGCCCGTCTTCGCCAGCACCTTCGTGATGGCCGCCGTCAGCGACGTCTTGCCGTGGTCCACGTGTCCGATCGTGCCGATGTTCACGTGGGGCTTGTTACGCTCGAACTTCTCCTTGGCCATGACACTCCTCTAAAAAATGGAGCCCTGAACCAGGATTGAACTGGTGACCTCATCCTTACCAAGGATGCGCTCTGCCAACTGAGCTATCAGGGCTTGGCGATACTATGAACTACAACGTTTGGAGCGGGAAATGGGATTCGAACCCACGACATTCAGCTTGGAAGGCTGACGCTCTACCAACTGAGCTATTCCCGCGTTGCCGAGTGGAGGGAGATGGATTCGAACCATCGAAGGCGTAGAGCCGGCAGATTTACAGTCTGCTCCCTTTGGCCGCTTGGGTATCCCTCCAGATTTTCACAACCACTTCCTACTACGCCACCCCGTTACTGCTTGTCTCGGGCCCTTATCCGCGGCCCCGTCCTGCTTGGCCGGCGGCGGGACTTGAACCCGCGACCTACTGATTACAAATCAGTTGCTCTACCGACTGAGCTACACCGGCACTCATCCGGCCCCTGCCCACCGCCCTACCCACCTCCACCGGAACCGTCAACCACCCGGCGCCGATGTGCGAGGCGCGCCCTTTTAGAAGTCCCCATCACCCAAGTCAAGGAGATTGATCCCAGGTGCCGACCTACGAACGGGAGGGGCTCCCTCGCTGCCGGGCGACCTCATATAGCAGAATGCCGGCCGAAACGGACGCATTGAGTGAACCGACCTGACCCGTCATGGGAATCCGCAGGCGGTGGTCACAGTGCTTGAGGACGCCTTCGCGAACACCCGGGCCTTCGGCCCCCACGACCAGGGCCAGCGGGCCATCCAACCGGGCGTTCCACATCGGTTCCTGAGCCCCCACGTCCGCCGCCGCGACCCAGAGCCCTGCTTCCTTCAGCTCCTCCAGCGCCCGGGAGATGTTCACGACGCGCGCCACCAAGCAGTGCTCGACGGCCCCGGCCGAAGCCTTGGCCACCGTGCCCGTCACCTGAACGGCCCGGTCCTTGGCAATGACCACCCCGTGGGCGCCCAACGCATGGGCCGAGCGGATGATGGCACCCAGGTTGTGCGGGTCCTGGATTCCGTCCAGCACCACCACGAGCGGAGGCTTCTTGCTCGCCTTGGCGGCGTCGAGGATGTCCTCCAGCTCCGCGTACTTGAAGCCCCGGAGCTCCAACACCACGCCCTGGTGCACACCGCCATCCGCAAGCGCCGCGATGCGTTCGCGCGTCACCTTCTCCACGCGGACGCCCGCATCGCGGGCGCGACTGAGCAGCTCCCCCGCGGCCTTGGCCGCCAGCTGTCCCTCCACGACGTACAGCCGCTCCACCTCATCCGGCCGAGCCCGCAGGGCCTCGAGCACCGGATTCACGCCATAGACGTGGCGCAAGGAGGAGTCTCCACCTTCACGCTCGCCTCGACCACCTCGGGAGGGACGTTCACGCATGGGAACTAGAGAACCTCGACAGGGACAGAGAGCGTCTTCTGCTGGCGGGCGCAGATCTTCTCGGTGCAGATGAAAAAGACGAGCTTGGCATCCACCGAGCCCTTTCCCGCCGCCGCGGCGGTGAAGGGCACCTCGAAGCGCGGATCCACGAACTGCTGTCCCGCGGCCTTCTTCGACACCGAGTCCTCACGCCCCAGCTTCTCCTTCGCCACCGAGACATGCGCGGCCTTCACGTCCAGCTTGAGTGGGGCCTCCTCGGAGACGTGGGCGCCAGACTTCGTCTTGACGGACACCACGAACACGCCCTTCTCGCCCGCCTTGACCTGCGTGGAAGAGCCCTCCGTGGAGACGTCATAGAGACTCGCCGGGTCCACCTCCTCGGCGAACACCGGGGCCGCCCAGACACTGGCCACCATCAAGGCGGCAACGGACGTGAACTTTCGGAAGTGCGACATGGATGAGGTCTCCTGGAAACGAGTGGTGCGTATCACGCCTGCGACGCGCGAGCCGGCTTTCTCTTCACGCCCCCCCACTCCCTCGGGTGGGCGTGCGGCTCGCACGCTTTCCGCGAGGCGCGGGAGTCGGCGGTAGAGCAGGTTCCGAAAGGGGCAGCGGAGGGATGAGGTCCGGGACGGACACCGGCTCTGCTCCAGCCACCAACTCCTCGGCTCGCAGGATGATGGGTGTGGCCAGGTCCAATCCCGTCGCGGCCTCCATCTCTGGCAACGCGGGTGAACTGTTCACCTCGAAGACCTTCGAGTGGCCCTCCACGTCCAGCAGGTCCACCGCCGCCACCTCCAATCCCACCAGCCTCGTGGCCTTCTCCGCCGTGGCTCTTTGACCGGGCGACAGCTCCATCGCTTCCAGCCGTGCTCCCTTGATGAGCGTGTGAGCAAGCCGCCCGGGCCTCGGCCGGCGCCTGACGGCGGCCACCGCCTTGCCCCCCACGACGAGCACCCGCACGTCCTGGCTCGTGCTCTTCACGTATTCCTGCATCACGAGATTGTGGCCCAGGCCCAGGACCGCCTCGAGCGCGGCCTCCAGCGACTGGAGGCTCTCACACACCATCACCCCGTGTTTCTCCTGCCCTTGCAGGAGCTTCACGAGCACGGGGACTCCGCCCACCAGTCCCACCATCTCCTTGAGGTGAGCGGCGTCCCGAGCCATCACCGTCGCGGGTATGGCGATGCCATGGGCCGACAACAGCTGCAGTGAGCGCATCTTGCTGCGCGACTGCGCGATGGCCTGGGCATGGTTGACGAGCGGCACGCCTCCCAGCGCGAACTGGTTCACCACCGCCAGGCCGTAGGTGCTGATGGACTGCGCAATCCGCGGCAACACCACCTCCGTGGGCGCCAGCTTCTTGCGGTCGTAATAGAGCGTCGCACTCCCCCCCCCATCCAGGTGCATCTGCACCCGAAGCGGGTTGAGCACCCGCATCTGGTGACCTCGGGCACGCCCCGCCTCGACAAGGCGTCGAGTGGACGGAATGGAAGCGGAGCGCGAGAGGAGGGTGACTTTCATGGGTGGGGGCGGCGACCTGACCGGCAGCGGGGGGGACCTATAATCCCCGCCCACTTCCGGGTAAAGCCGCCCCCCGCCCGACTGCCTAACGCTGCCGGATGGCGCGAATCTCGATCTTGACCGGGGCTTCCGGACGCGAGTTCTTGATGCGCTCGCACGTCGCGCCATTGAAGCGCACGCCGTCCCCCGTCAACTCCCAGGTGTCACTGCCGCCCAGGATGCGCTCGCCCTCGACGTAGACAACGATGAGCTTGGGGTCGGACGGCAGCTGCGGTCCCTTCAGACGAATCAGGCAAGGCTCCGTGTTGCGAACCTCCTTGCTGATTCGCTCCAAGGCATCGGCGAGTTCAGTCTGGTTGCCTGCCTGGTAGAAGCTCCGGCCGCAAAGCCCCGTCACCGGGTTGCACGTGTCATTGCTACCACAGGCGGTCGGGTCATCCGTACAGGAGCGCGCAAACCCACCCGCCGTCGCCATCGCCTGGAGCACCACCGGCCCATCACCCGAAGCCGTCTCCGCGCCGAAACCAATAACGATGGTCGTGATTCCTTTTTCCTTCAGGTCGCGCACAGCGGCCACGGAGGCATTCGTGTCCAGGCAACCACGGCGCTCATAGAAAGTGGTGGACGCGCACTGATCAGGCGCACCCGGCGTGGTTGCGATGGTGCACTTGCACTGCACCGGCTCGGTCCGGCCAGAGTATTCGTTGTTCACATTGCAGTTGGGCAGACCGTCCGTCAGGAGGATGACGAAGTTCTTGCGCTCCTTGTCTTGCATGCTCGGCAAGTTCCCCAGGAAGGTCATGCTCCCGCTCGTTGGGGTGCCGCCAAGGGGCCGTCCCGTTCCGGCGTTGGGAATCCCCTTGATGACGTTGATGATGGAGGTGGCATGCAGCTGCAACGCAGCGTCACCTTCCTCGGCTGGCAGGTCCTTTCGGATCGACAAAGACGAGGAGGCATTACAGGCGTCTGACGTGTCGCCCTTCTCTGACTCGGGATACGTCGTGAGGCCGAAGCGTACGTGCTTGCCCGTGGTCTCGAGGAAGCCAGGCACTGCGGCCTGCAGTTCGGTCCACCGGGTGGGGCACGTCGCCGTGGGGCACGGCAGCTGGCCACCACAGACGACCATCGTGCCATCCCCGCGATCCACCTTGCAGGACGGATGCGATGGATTCACCGGGCTCGTCATGGAGCCGGAGACGTCCACCAACATCATGACGTTGGGCTTGCTCGCGAGGGCCGTGATCGTCTCCTCGACCGTCGTCTGCGCGATGGCCAGCGGCTCCACCGGCTCGAAGTCGTAGGACTGACAACCCGTGGCGACGACACCCGAGAGGGCGCCGAGAACGAGAGCGCTCAGGAGGGGCAACTTGGCGCGCATAGGCAATGAATTCCTTCTGCTTCTCATGGGGGGACGCGGAGCTCCGCGCGGCCGGAGTCTACGGAGACGGCTCCATGGCAGAGTAACGCGTGACTCCCCTCTGAGGCTACAGCCTCAACGAGGAGCCTCGCCGGTTCGAATGGTACTGCGAGGTTACAGCAGGAACCGATGCCTAGGCCCCGACAGACACACACTGGGTGTGGCGTACGCGACAGCCCCCCGGGTTCACCGTGTCCGGAGCGCCCCTACAGCGTCAGGGTGCGGGCGCCCTGGGTGAGCCTCCACAGCGAGGCAAGACCCATCACCTCATCCAGCGGCCCCTTCAGGGTTTCCGGCTCAAGGCCACACAGACGCACCGTCGTGTCGCAGGCGATCACCTTCGCGCCCAGCGCCCTCGCCTCCTCCAGCATCCGGGCCGGCGCGGGGACGCCCAGGGTCTCACCGCGCGAGTGCTCCTCGTGCTCCCGTACGCCTTCCGGCTGGCCAAAGGTCCCGCCCACCCAGGCACGCAACGCGTCGAAGGCGAGGACGAAGTAGACCTCGTCCCCCATCGCCGCGGCGGTGATGCCCATGGAGCTCGCCTGGAACGCAGGCTCGTACGTCGCGTGCTGCAGAAAGAAGAAGACACGTCCGGCCATCGACGGAGCACCATACCGGGGTTCCTGTTCGCGAGGGGAACCGGCGTATAACCCGGCACATCCCCCAGTCTGAGGCGTCCCTCATGCCACTCCCGACACCGCCTCCCTCCCCTCACGCCATCGGTCCATGTTCCTCGCCCAGGCGCGGCTGGTGGCTCGTCACCCTCGGCGCCGGGCTCGTCCTGTCCACAGGAGAAAGCGCGCTCGCGCTCTCGCATGCCCCCTATGAATCCTCGGCACCCACGCCCTTGGTTTCTCCTGGCGACCTCCGGACGCAGGTGCTGGCCTTGCTGGATGCCTCATCCCAGGGCCCCATCCGCGAGGAGCAGTGGCAACGGCTCGGTGCTCAGGCCTTGCCGGTCCTGAACGCACTCGTGATGGACAACTCCGTCGGCCCTTCTCGACGCTCCCGGGCCATCGCCTCGCTCGCCCTGGTGGACCCGACACAAGGCGCCCGCTCCATCCAGGAAGTCCTCGACGATACGCGTGCGCCCGCGGATGTTCGCGCCAGCGCGGCGCAGGCGCTCGCTCAATGCATGGGAGTCGAGGCCATCGGGATCCTCGCCCCCCGGCTCTCGGACCATGAAGACCCGGTGCGCGAAGCCGTGGCCCTGACGCTCGGGCGGTTGGGAGGACAGCAGGCCCGCCAGGTCCTCGAGGAGCGCCTCCCCGTCGAGGAACGCCCCCTCGTACGCGAGGCCCTTCAACGTGGACTCACCCTCACCGAGCCTTGAGGTCTTCCGACGCGACTCGGGGCTCGCGTCGGCCGAAGGCTTCCGTTAGATGGGGGCCATGCGCCCCACGGTCCTCCTGTTCGATATCGACGGCACCCTCATCACCACAGGCGGCGCCGGACGCCGCGCCATGGACCTGGCGTTCGAGCAGCTCCACGGACGACGTGACGCCTGCGACTCGTTCCACATGTCCGGCATGACGGACCGGGCCATCGTCCGCAAGGCCCTTCGCATCATCGGGGTCGAGGACACCGAAGCGGCCATCGACGCCGGTATCGCCGCCTACCTCGCTCACCTCACGGAAGAAGTCCGCAAGGTCGAAGCGCAGCGCTACATCGTCTTCCCCGGCATTCGCGAAGCCGTCCACGAAGCACGCAAGCGCCCGGGCTTCGCCGTGGGACTGGGGACCGGCAACATCCGCGCTGGGGCTCGAGTGAAGCTGGAGCGCGTGGCCATCCACGACCAGTTCTCCTTCGGTGGGTTCGGCTGCGACCACGAGAACCGCGTGGAGCTCATTCGCCGAGGCGCCGAGGCGGGCGCAGCAACCCTGGGAGTCCCTCGCGAGGAGTGCCGCGTGGTCATCATCGGCGACACGCCCATGGATGTCGCCGCGGCCATCGGCATTGGCGCGGAGTGCATCGGCGTTGGCACCGGTACCTTCACGGCCGAAGCGCTCCTGCAGGCCGGCGCGCACTCCGCGTTCCCGGACTTCACGCACCCCGAGGCCCTTCCAACCTTGCTCGGCGGACGCTGATGCCTTCCGCCCGGGCTCGGACCCAAGCCCGGGCTGTGGTATCTCCCGCCGCCCTCCCGAGGAGCCCGCCGCATGTCATCCACGCTCGAGTCCTATGAGCTCATCCGCTTCGCAGAGTCCTTCGAAGGCCGGCTCGCGACCGCGGGAGAGATGCTCGCCGGCCGCCCCGGACTGGAGGCGGAGAAGAGCTGGTTGGCCACCGCACTCGAATTGGTGCGAACCACCCGAGCCCCCGCGGCGGGTGTCATCGACCGCGTGAAGGACCTGCCGGAACTCGAAGAGGCTCGCGAGGAGTATGCGTTCCAGCAACAAGGCCTATGGGTCGATGCCCTGGAGAAGCTGCACGCGGGCATCACCTTCACCGCCAGCAGCCGCGCGCCCGTCATCGAAGCCCTCTTCCCCCACATCAAGTTCGCTCAGCTCCGACGCGCGCCTCGCGAGACCGTCTTCGAGTACGCCACGTCCTATGAGCGCCGCACCCGCAGCACCTATGTCTCGCGCATCTTCGCGCGCGATGACTTCGCGCTGGTTCGGCCCGTGATGGAGATGGTGGCTACCGCCCATGCCGCGTGGCGCTCCAGCCATGAGCCCGCTCCGCTCACCCCGGAAGTGGAGGTCGTCCTTCGCGAGGAGCTGGTGAACCTGGGACGCAAGTTGGAGATTTCCCTCCGACAGGCCCGGCTCCTCTCTGAGGCCGCGCTCGTTCCCGTGCCCAGTGTCCATGAGGCCGCGGCCCTCGGTCTCAAGCCGAAGCGCCGCGCGGGACGCGGGCTCGCGCCCTCCGATGACGGTATCGCGGCACTCGACCTCGAACCCGCTGACTCCATGGAGCCCACCGAGGCTGAACTCGCTGAAGTCGCCGCACTGGGTTCGGGGAGTGTCTCTTCATCCGCCTCCTCGATGGACACGAATGAGGGCTCGGCGCAGAGCGAGTCGGGCCCTGTCGATGAGGCTTCGGCGCACGACGACACGGCGGTCGAGTCCTCCGCGGATACCGCAGTCCCCTCGGACGAACTCGAGGCGGCCTCCTCCTCGTCCGAAGATGCAGGGTCGGGTTCCCCTGACGCCTCCCCTGCGGACAATGCACACGCTGCCATTGCAGAGCCTCCTCCCTCACACCCCTCGGCGCCTCGTGGGCGCAAGCGTGAGGTGATGCACGCGGAGCCCGATGCCGGAGCGCTTGCAACGGACGCGGACGCCGAGACGAACAACACGCTCTCGCATAGCGCCGAAGGTGTTCCGGGTCAGTCCTCTGAATCCTCCTCCGCGTCGGAGGGTCCACGTCCTGGGGCATCCCGGAACCGCAAGCGCGAGATGGTGGAGGACTCGTCATCTTCGAGCGTCTCCACCGAGTCGGCCCCCTCCTCGGGCCGTGGACGCAAGCGCACCTCGGAGACGAGTTCGGCGCCCGCTAGCGAAGCGGCTCCCCAGGAACCCGAACGAGCGCAGCCTGTCCGGCAGCGTGCCTCTGCCCGCGCATCCTCGCCCAGCACCGAGGAACCTTCTTCGGAAGGCCCGCGTGCCCAGGCCCCTTCCGTGAGGAAGAAGAAGGGTGCGGCGTCGACCTCCGGCGCCGCTGGTTCCGAGTCCCCTTAAGCACACACTGGCTCGCGCTGTTCGAGGTCCCCGGCCATGGCCGACGCCGCCCTTCCCATCGACCCTCTCCTCCCGGAAATCGTCTCCACCCTGCGTGGCGCACGTTCGCTCGTCCTGGAGGCCCCTCCCGGCGCGGGCAAGACCACGCGAGTCCCTCGCGCACTTCTCGAAGCGGGGCTCGGCGAGGGCAAGGAAATCGTCGTCCTCCAACCCCGCAGGCTCCCCACCCGCCTCGCCGCCCAGCGCGTCTCCGAAGAGATTGGCGAACACGTCGGCGAAACCGTCGGCTACCAGGTCCGCTTCGAGGATGTCCGCAGCGCCAAGACCCGCCTGTCCTTCGTCACCGAAGGCGTCCTCGGCCGCCGCCTCTTGTCCGACCCCACCTTGCGCGACGTGGGCATCGTCGTGCTCGACGAGTTCCACGAGCGCCACCTCGCCGCCGACATCTCGCTCGCGATGCTTCGCCGCCTCCAAGAGACCCGGCGACCCGACCTCAAGCTCGTCGTCATGTCCGCGACCCTGGAGGCCGAACCCGTCCGTGCGTACCTTGGAGGTTGTCCCTCCCTCCGGTCCCAGGGACGCCGCTTCGACGTGAGCCTGGAGTACCTCCCCACTCCCGACGACCGGCATCTCGACCAACAGGTCCTCTCCGGCATCAAACGACTGTTCGCGCAGGGCGTGGATGGCGACGTGCTCGTCTTCCTCCCGGGCGCCGGTGAGATTCGGCGCACGCGAGACGCGTGCGCCGACTTCGCTGAACGCCACGGCGCCGAGCTCCTCCCCCTCCACGGAGACCTCTCCCCCGCGGAACAAGACCGCGCCGTTCGCAAGAGCTCGCGCCGGAAGATCATCCTCTCCACCAACGTCGCCGAGACCTCCGTCACCATCGACGGTGTCGCCGTGGTCATCGACACGGGACTGGCTCGCGTGGCCAGCCACTCCCCCTGGTCCGGCCTCCCCACCCTCAAGCTGTCCAAGGTCAGCCGCGCCTCCGCCATCCAGCGCGCGGGCCGCGCAGGCCGGACTCGCGCAGGCCACTGTCTGCGCCTCTACACCCAGCACGACTTCGACGGGCGCCCCGAACAGGAAGCCCCAGAAATCCGCCGCATGGACCTCGCGGAGACCGTGCTCTCGCTTCGGGCCTCCGGCGTGACGGACCTCGGCGCCTTCCCGTTCTTCGAGCCCCCTCCCGCGGCCTCTCTCGACGCCGCGGAGACCCTGCTTCGCCGACTCGGCGCCGTGGACTCCCAAGGTCGCGTCACCCAGGTGGGCCAGCGGCTCCTGCGCTTCCCCGTCCACCCACGCCAGGCTCGCGTCATCGTCGAAGGTGAACGACGCGGCGTCGGGGCCGACGCGGCCACACTCGCCGCGCTCATGGGCGAACGAGACATCCGCCGCGAAGCGCGCGCAAACCTGGGCAGCGGTGGCCGCGCGGCCGCCGTCGTCAGCGGGCCCTCGGACCTGCTCGAACTCCTGGAGCGATTCCGCGAAGCCGAACGCACGGGGTTCGCCTCAGGGCGCATGCACTCGCTCTCCCTCGAACAAGGCGCCGTGCAGTCCGTGGACCGCGTGCAGAAACAACTGCGGCGCGCCGTTCGCAATCAAGGCGAACAACCCCAGCGCGCCGAGGACCGCGAGCAAGCCCTCATGCTCAGCGCCCTCGCTGGCTACCCGGATCGCGTGGCGCGTCGGCGGAGGCCTCGGGCGCCCGAGTTGCTCTTGTTCGGCGGCGGCACCGCCTCCCTCTCCGAGCTGAGCGTGGTGCAGGACGCCGACCTGATGGTCGCCGTCGACGCGGAGGAACGCCCCGGACGCGGCGCCGTGGTGCGACTGGCCAGCGCCGTGGAACCCGAGTGGCTCCTGGACCTCTACCCCGAGGCGCTCGAGGAAGTAGACACTCTCCAGTGGAACGCCGAGGCCCGCCGCGTGGAGCGCCTCACCCGGCTCTCGTACGGCAACCTCGTGCTCGAGGAGACCCGCGCTCCCGCTCCCGCGTCGGAGCAGGCCGCACGCGTCCTCGTCGAGGCCGCACTCGCCGCGGGGCCTGGCCGCTTCGCCGACCCCGACGCGCTTGAACAGTGGCGCACCCGCGTGGCCCTGCTCGCCCAGGCCTTCCCCGAGGCGAAGTTCCCCACCGTGGACGATGCCTTCCTGCGCGATGCGCTCGCGTCCCTATGCTCCGACGCGCGCAGCTTCAAGGACCTGGAGGGTGTGTCCCTCATCGATGCGCTCTACGCGCGCCTGACGTCCGAGCAACAGCGGCTGCTCGCCACCCATGCCCCCGAGCGCGTCACGCTTCCGGGAGGCCGAGGCGTCAAGGTGAACTACGAACCGGGCAAGCCGCCCTGGGTCGAATCACGCCTCCAGGACTTCTTCGGGATGGCCCAAGGGCCCAGCGTGTGCGCTGGCCGCGTTCCGCTCGTGCTCCACCTGCTGGCACCCAACATGCGCGCCGTTCAGGTGACAACAGACCTGGCTGGGTTCTGGGAGCGCCACTACCCCGCGCTCCGCAAGGAACTGGGCCGCAAGTACCCGCGTCACTCCTGGCCAGAAGACCCCAGGCATGCACAGCCGCCAGCACCGCGTCCGCCGCGGCGCTGACCTCAGCACAAGCTAGAAGCGCTTGCGCATCTCCAGATGGTCAATGCCTCCCTCGAGGAAGACCGTGCCCATCTCGGTGTAGCCGTGCTTCTTGTAGAACTCGAGCGCGTACAACTGGGCATGCAGCATGATGCCCTTCACGCCACGGCGACGCGCCTCCTGCTCCAGCGACGTCAGCAGCAGCGAACCCACGTGCGCCTTGCGGTGTGCCTGGAGCACCGCCATGCGCCCCACCTGCCCCCAGGGCCCCTGCTCTCCCGAGGGCGGCTGGGCCAGCATGACCAGACGGCCCGTGCCAATGGCGTGACCGCTCTGGTGCGCGATGACGTGGTAGGCGTTCGCGTCCTCCGCGTCACGCTCGATGCCCTCGGGGACGTGCTGCTCCTCGATGAACACCACCTCGCGAATGGCGAGCGCCTGCATGAGCTCCGCCTCATCCAGAATCTGGGTGACGGTAACGGGCGCGGTTGTTTCCGTGGGACTGGCCATGTCGAGGGCAAGGTACACAAAAGGGAGCGAGGTCAACAGGCGGAAAAGCACCCGGACATGTCAAGCACCCCGCCGTCCATCAAACCCCGCCTGTTCGTCAGCCGCCCACCCCCGCCGCCTCTCACTTCCTAACTCCAATCGCACTCTTCCGTTCCTACCTGCCGGGTTCACCTCACGCTCCACCGTCGGGGCCGGACGTCGGCGGTGCCTCGGTCCCCTCGCTTCCCCGCTCGTTCCGCAGCCGTGGCCCTTCCGTCTGATGCGCGGTGCGCGTGCCCCGCGTGACTTCCCCGCGCGGGCCCGCATCGCGATGAGGAGAAGGAGCCCCTGCGCTTCGGTTCGATGGTCGTGGACCGCGACGTGCGCCTCCAACCTCGCGCGCGCCGCGCGACGCGACATGCACGACGGCCGCATGGCGTTGGGCGCGTCGCCGCCGGGAAGAGACACATCCCCCCGCGCCGAGGCTCTCCGCGAGCAGCCTGGAGTGATAGGCTCCCGGACGTATGCGCACTGCCCCCCTGCTCGCACTTGCCCTGGGCCTGCTGGCCGGCCCCGCCATGGCTCAGCCCGAGTTCTTCTTCGGCACGGGTGAAGCCCCTGTCTTCCGCGAAGAGAGCGTGGACAAGCGCTTCCTCCGCACTCGCCTGTACCAGGCGCTGGACCAGGGCACCGCCGATGCGAACTGCGCACAGGTGGTGGGCGCGTTCCTGACGCTGCTCGGCGAAGTGGGCACCCAGTTCCACAAGCGTGACGAGAACTTCATGTTGGACCCCGCGCTGGTGCAGGCCCTGGGGACCCAGCTCGTCACCGAGCGCTTTCCCGGCAACAGCTACTTCGTCGCGATGGTTCGCCGGGTGCTCATCGACAAGAAGCTCCGCCCCGAATGGCTCCAGACCGCGGAGTCGCTTCTCCCCTACTACCCAGCAATCGGCGTGGACCGGCTTCGCTTCCTCGCCGATGGCGTGAAGCCCGTGGACAGCTTCCTCCTCACCCTGCCCGTCCTGCGTGAGCGCTATGCCGAGGAGGTCACCCGCGTCAACTCGGTCGCCGTCTCCACCGCCGAGGCCCTGTTCCGCGACAACTACCTGGACCACGAGCTGGCCTTCAGCGGAATGGAACTTGTCGACGTGAAGCTGGAGAAGCCCAAGAAGAAGCGCCTCAAGAAGGGCGAAGAGCCCGAGCCCGAGCGCATGGTGGCCCGGCTCACGTGGATTGAGCCCGAGCTCGAGTCGACCTCGATGTACGAGTTCAAGTTCGGCAAGCCGCGCAAGCGCGAGCGCGTGGAAATCGTCGCGACGCTCCAGGACAAGCAGTACGCCGACCTCAACAAGCTGCTCAAGGGAAGCCGGGTGCTCGTGCGGGGTCGCTTCTGGGAGTACAAGAAGGGGCTGTCCACCGTCGAGATTCGCGACGCGCTCCTCTTCCCGGAGCGCGACTGGGCTCGCATCGGAACCCTCGTCGAGCCGATGGCGCTGGCCTCGTGCCCGCTGGCCATCAACGACTTGACGGGTATCGCGCCCATCCAGCCTGGCGCGTTCGGCAAGAATCGCTGAGCCGCCAACGCCATCCCGCACGGGAGCCTCGTTCCCGGCGGATGGACGGTCTCCACCACACTTCGTGGCGGTGGAGCCCTGGCATGTCGACTGCTTCGTCCCTCGCTCGAACCTGAACGAGGGATGGGATGAAAGTCGACGCGGAGTCCTCTGCAGACAGCCACGCCACCACCCGAGACCGCCCGGATGGGGAGCGCTTCCAGCGCACCCTCCAGGAAGCCTCGGCGCGAAGAACTTCGCCGCCTGCATCCAGGCAGCCCCTCGCATCCGCACACAGGGCCACGCCACACCGCCCCACGCGAGCGGACGGACTGCCGACAGCAAAAGCAAGCACCCTGACCGTCGCCTCGTCCCGTGGGGCGCTGTCCAGCCCGGAGAACCTCGCCACCACCCGCAAGGCCATGCATGTGGAGTCCCAGCGACTGGGGACCGTACGTGTCGAGGCGCAGGCCTCGGGTCAGGAGCGAACGGAGCAGCGACTCTCGGACCTGTTCCTCCGGGAGCTCTCCCTCAGGGAACCCGGCTTGCGCCAGCTCGCACCGAGGGACACGAGGCAGGAGCTGACTCCCACTCCCTTGGATTCCTCCGCCCGGCCGCCGGCGCCCTCCGAGGGCTCGACTTCGGAGGCTCGGACAGCGACGACCGGTGCTGACGCGGCCTCCCCTGGTGAGCTCGCTCCCGCGTCCCACGTCGGGTCGGCCGTGGAGCTCATCGAGCGCATCGAGGTCTTCATGAAGTCGCAGCGGCCCGCGATGAGCATGAGCGTCCGGGGAACACTGAACGCCACCGTTGAGGTGGAGCGCACGGGCCCCCGGGAAGTGGTGCTGCGCATCCAGGGCCGAACGGGCCCCGTCCCCACCGAGGACGTCGCTCGGCTGAGAGATGCACTGGAAGCCCGCGGGCTGCGGCTTCGCGCGCTGCATGCCGGGTGACACGAATGCCAGGAACGACGAAGACCCTCTCGCCCCTGGAGGGTGAGAGGGCCTTCTTGAGCCTCACAGGCGCACCAGGCGCCTCGGGCCTACTTGCCGGGCGAGGTGTCCAGCAGGTCGCGCTTGTTTTCCTTGGCCTTGTACTCCTCAGCCTCGGGAAGCTGCGTCTTCTTCTCCGCGATGTTCGGCCACTTGCCGGCGAAGTCCGCGTTCAGCGCCTTGTACTCCTTCCATTTCCCCGGGAGTTCCGTCTCCGGGAAGATGGCCTTGGTGGGGCACACGGGCTCGCACGCGCCGCAGTCGATGCACTCGTCGGGGTGGATGACCAGGAAGTTCGCACCCTCGTAGAAACAATTGACCGGGCAGACCTCCACACAGTCAGTGTACTTGCACTTGATGCAAGGGTCCGCGACGACGTAGGCCATGAAAGCTCTCCTCTAGAAATCTTCAGCGCGTCCGTGGGCGCGCAGACTAATGGTTCGTTTCAGGGATGGCACCCTGAATTTGTACGACGTGTGCGGCGGATGTCGCTATCGGCCGAGCAACCCCTGGGCCCGAAGCTGCTCGGCGATGAGGATGGACCCGCGCGCGGCGCCCATCTTGGTGTTGTGGGAGACGAGCACGTACTTGAAGCCGTTCTCCAGCACACCATCCTCGCGCACCCGCCCCACCGTGGTGGCCATGCCCCCGTGGGTCTCCCGGTCCAGCCGGGGCTGGGGACGGAACGGGTCGTCCAGCACCTCAATCCAGCGCGGGGGGGTGGACGGCAGGTCGCGCGCCACCTCGGCGCCCCGCCACTCGCGCATCGCCTGGATGACCTCGGCCACCGTGGCCTTGGTTCCCAAGGACACGAAGACCGACTCCGTGTGGCCCTCGATGACCGCCACGCGGGTGCACGTGCAGGAGACGCGGATGTCGTGGGGCGTCAGGGCCGAGCCCCCGGCATTGAGCGAGCCGAGGATCTTCTTCGTCTCCACCTCGACCTTCTGCTCCTCCTTCGGGATGTAGGGGACGACGTTGTCGAGGATGTCCATGCCGATGACTCCCGGGGAGCGCCCCGCACCGGAGATGGCCTGGAGGCTGGTCATCAGGACGGCCTTCACGCCGAAGCGCTCGGCCAGTGGCGCCAGCGTCACCGCCAGGCCCGTCGTCGTGCAGTTGGGGCTGGGGACGATGAAGCCCTTCCAGCCGCGCCGGCGCTGCTGCTCGCGCACGAGCGGCGCGTGCGAGGCATTCACCGGGGGGATGAGCAGCGGGACGTCGTCCTCGTACCGGAAGGCGCTGGCGGCGGAGAACACGGGGATGTCCTTGGCCAGCCGAGGCTCCAGCTCACGCGCGACGTCCGCCTCCACGGCGGAGAACACCAGGTCGTAGTCCTGGGCCTTGAGCGCGTCGCCACTCACCACCGGCATGCGCGCCACTTCGGGCGCGAGCGGCTCGGGGACGAACCACGCGGTCATCCCGTTGGAGGTGCGCAGAGCGTCCCCGTAGGATTTACCCGCCGAGCGAGGCGACGCGGCCAGGCCGGTCAGCTCGATGAACGGGTGATTCCTGAGGGCGGCGATGAACTGCTGGCCCGCGAGTCCAGTGGCGCCAATGAGGGCAGCACGAAGCTTTGCCATAGGGACGGTTCTCCAAGGGAGGAAGTCCGCCGCTCCATACACCCTTTGCCAACGCACCGCATCCACGGAACCTCAGCGAGGCACCGCGACCTGCGGACGGGCGTGGCGCTCGGTCGGGTAGCCCCCTCGAATCCAGGCCGGGAGCCCTCCATCGAGGCATACCGCCTCCCGTCCGTGCATCCGCAGCAGGCGGCAGACGCGGCGAACGTCGGAGCCGTCCTGTGCGCCACCACACAGGACGATGAGCTCGTCATCGGGAAGCATGCGGTGTTCCCGGGCGACCTCACCGGGACTCATCCTCAGTGCGCCGGGGATGTGCAGGTCATGGTGTTCCCATTCAGAGGAGGTGCGACAGTCGATGACCAGCAGCTCATCATCGCCCAGACGCAGGTACAGCTCGGTACACAGGATGGTGGGCTCCACGAAGACCTCCGCGGGGGCTCTCGGGGCTCAACCCCGGCCATCGCGTGTCTCTTCCATCCCGTCCGGACGCCTGCCCCTCCCCGCGCGCCCCCGGGCTTAGGGGCGCTACAAGCCCAGCTGCTTCGCGATGATGTCGTTCATCACCTCGCTGGTCCCTCCCCCGATGGGGCCCAGGCGAGCATCCCGCCAGTGCCGCTGGATGTCGTACTCCATCATGTAGCCCGCGCCCCCATGGAGCTGGAGGCACTCGTCGGCAATCCGGCAGGCCGTCTCCGTGGCCACCTTCTTGGCCATGGACGTCTGGGCCACCGCCCACTCCCCCGCCACGTGCAGGCGCAGCGCATGGTAGGTGAGCTGGCGTGCACACTCGCGGGCGGTGAACAGGTCCGCCAGCTTGTGCCGGACCACCTGGAGCTGGCTGAGCTGCTGGCCAAAGGCGCGGCGCGACTTCACGTGCTCGACGACCCGCTCCAGCATGTCCTCCATGGCGCCCACGGCCCCCAGCGCGAGCGACAGGCGCTCCCACTGGAAGTTGCCCATGATCTGCGCGAACCCCTGGTTCTCCACGCCCAGCAGGTTCTCCGCGGGGATGCGGCAGTCCTCCAAGAAGAGCTCCGCGGTGTCCGAGGCCCGCCACCCCAGCTTCTTCAGCTTCCGCCCCACCGTGAAGCCGGGGGTGCCCTTCTCCACCACCAACATGGACAAGCCCTTGTGGCCAGCGGCGACATCCGTCTTCACCGCCAGCACCACGAAGTCCGCGCGAACACCGTTGGTGATGTACGTCTTGGAGCCATTGACGACGTAGTGCCCACCGTCGCGCCGCGCCGTGGTGCGCAGTCCCGCCACATCCGAGCCCGCGTCGGGTTCAGTGATGCCGAGCGCGCCAATCTTCTCGCCTCGAATCGCCGGGGCCAGCCAGCGGTGCTTCTGCGCCTCCGTCCCGAACAGATTCAGGGGACCGGTGGAGATGGTGAACTGAGCCCCCAGCCCCGCGGACACTCCGCCCGAGCCACACCGGCCCAACTCCTCCAGGAGCACGGCCTCGTAGAGCGCCCCCGCGTCAGTGCCCCCGTACTCCACGGGATACTTCAGGCCCAGGAACCCCAGCTCGCCAAAGCGCGTGAAGAGCTCCCGAGGGAACTCCTCCGCCTCCTCCCACGCCTGCACGAAGGGGAGAATCTCCTTCTCCACCACCGCCCTCACCGTGCGGCGAAAGGACTCGTGCTCCTCCAGGTACAGCCCATGGCCATGCAGCATCAGCGAACCCCTCGGTGCGAAACGGCACGCCATGCCCCGCGGGGCGGCGCGCGGCCTTCGCGCGGAATGGTAGCGGCATCCACCGCTCTGCCGCTTCCGTTGAATCCTTGACCGGGTGGCGCCGGGCTGCGTATAAACCCGGCCCCAAGCTCATGGCGCCATAGCCAAGTGGTAAGGCAAAGGTCTGCAAAACCTTCATTCCCCGGTTCGAATCCGGGTGGCGCCTCATCAAAAGAAAAGGCCCGATGCGGAAAATCACTCCGCATCGGGCCTTCTCTTTTTCGCGGGTGTGAGGCGCACCCTGGCAGGCAGTCGCTCACGCGTGCCCTGCCCCAGGGCTCACCAGGTCAGCAGCCCACTTCCACCGCGCCGATGTCGGGGGCTCCACCGCAGAAGGGCAGGCCCACGTCGACTCCCTTGTCCACGGCATCAGCGCTAGGGCTGAACGCATCACCCAGGCCCGGAGGACCGCTGATGGAGGACGAATCCCCCGTGGAGGCCTTGAACTGCTCGGGGCTCACCACCACGCCATTGCGCTTGAACTGACCGCTGGGCGCGATGAGGTTGTGGTCCAGCTTCATGCCCGGCGCCTGCCCCCCGAGGTCGACGACGACGGTGCCGTCGATGATGTTGTTGCGCACCACGGGCGCCTGCGTGGGGCCCCCCGTGCCGTGGCCGACGACGAGGGCCGTCTTCGTGGAGGTGACGGTGTTGTTCACCACCACGGTGCCCTTGGAGTTCTCCAGGCGGATGCCGGTGCCTTCCCCGCCCGCGTTGTTCGACATGTTGTACACGCGGTTGCGCCGCACGACGATGCCCGTGGGCACGGGGCCCGTGTGGTTGCCACCCACGGAGATACCCTTGGCGCCGTCGTAGATTTCGTTGTCCTCCACCAGCACGTTGCTCGCGGAGTAGTGCACCACCACGACATCCCCCTTCGCCGTGCTCGTCGGGCGGAACTGGTGCATCCGGTTGTTGCGGATGACCACGCCGTAGCAGGTCTTGATGTCCACCGCGTTCTCCCGGTTGCCGTAGAAGTGGTTGTTCTCCACGAGCAGCCCGTCCGCCGGCGGCAGCGAGCTGAAGCCCTCGGGCCCCAGGCACTGCACGGAGTCACCCGAGTTGTCGTGGATGTCGTTGTTGCGGACGGTGATGTCCTTGGACGTGGGCTGCACGACGACGCCGTGCGAGTCCTTGTTGCCCGAGTTCTTCACGAACCCGTGGATGTGGTTGTTCTCGATGACCGCGCCCGTGGCCTTGTTGAACGTCGTCACGGCGGCGCCTCCCCCCCCGTCGCGCAGCTCCGAGTTCACCAGCGTGGAGCCCGTGACGTTCCCCTCGAAGGTGACGGCGAAGAGCGGCTGGCGCTGCACGTCGATGTTGAACCCGTCGATGACCCAGTGGGGACGGCGCACCTGCACCATGCCGCCCGTGCCGGGCCCGGGGATGATGCGCGCGCCCCCCTCGCCCTGGAGCGTGATTTTCGCCTCGGGGGTCCCCGCCTTCGCGTTGGCGCCGATGATGACGCGCTCCGCGTACGTCCCCCCCTGGACACGGATGACCTCGCCCGGCCCCGCCATGCTGACGGCCTTGTTGAGGGTGCGCAGCGGCCTGTCGGCGCTGCCGTCGCCGCCGTCATTGCCCGAGGGGCTCACCACCCACTCGCGGGAGAACGACTTGTTGGCCGCCGCGGCCAGCGGCTGGGCCTGGACACCGGGCTGGTCCGAAGGCGTGGCGATGGCCGCGTGGTCCGCGTGGTCGGGCAGCGCCGCCACGGGGGTGTCGGGAACGGGCTGCACGCCGATGGGCGGCAGGCTTGCTCCGTGGGCAGCCGAACCGAGCATGAAAAGGCTGGTGGCCAGAGCGGCCACGGGAGTCTTCTGCTTCAGGAAGTTGCCTTTGAAAATTCGCATGAGCAGGACCAACGCGAGGCGCGGCGCGGTCTATTCGCTCCAGGACAAGTGCCGGCACACGGGCCAACGGGCGTCCGGTCCGTGACAGGCCCCGGGCCGGCGGGTACGGTGCCGCCCCCTGTGCGCACCGCCGTCCCACTCCTGCTCTCCGCCCTGCTGCTCGCGACCTGCGCGCGCCCTCAGTCGCCCGGCCATCTGATGGACCGCCCGGTGGCGCTCCCGCCAGACGAGCCCCTGGACGCTGGGACGCCGGGTGGCGCGCTCCCTCCATCCACCTCGGGCGAGGACGCGGGGACAGCGGATGCGGGCCTTGAATCCGCGACGCCCCCCGCGCCGCCAGGGGCAGACCTGTTGGCCCAGGGGATTCCGGGGCCCGGCGAGCTCAAGCGCCTGGACTTCCGAGGCGGAGAGCCCCGGCTCCCCATCCGGCTCATGGAGGGTCGGCGCGAGGCGACGTTCTCTCCTCGGGGGCGCATGCGGATGCGCTTTGGCGGAGCGGTGGAGAAGATGCTCGACGCCGCGGCCGGCACTCGCTGGACGGTGCGCGTGACGCAAGGCGTGCCCGCGGTGCTCTCCGCTCGTGTGCAGCTGAGCGAACATCGGTTCGCGGACCGCGAGGGACTGGCGGCGGCCCAGGAGGAATGGCGCGCGCGAGGCATCCCCGTGCGCACCCACGTGCTGGGCGCGGTGTATGGCATCGCTGGCAAGGTCATCGACAACCGGCGCTCGCTGCTGTTGGTGGACGAGGTGCTCTCCCACGAGGACGCCATGAAGCGGCAGGCGGACCTGCTGCAGCGCTTCGGAGTGCGGACGACTCTCTTCGAGGAGGCGCATACTCCCGCGAGAGGCATCCTGGAGGTCCGCGACGAATCCGGCGCCGTGGTGGGACTGGCGCAGGACCGGCTCGACGCGGAGTCCCCCGATGGCGCTGGCTTCGACGTGCGCCAGGTCGAGTACGGCGTGGGCTACGACTTCCACGGCTTCGAGGACCGCACGTTCCGAGGCGCGCTGCAGTTCTCCGTGGACCGCGCGGGCCTGCTCGCCGTGGTGAACGTGGTGCCCCTGGAGGACCTGCTCAAGGGCCTGGTCCCCGCGGAAATCTTCGCCCGGGCCCACGCGGAGGCGCTCAAGGCCCAGGCCGTCACCGCGCGCGGCGAGGTGCTCGCGAAGGTGGGCATCAAGCACCTGGCGGACCCCTACCTCCTGTGTTCAGAGCAGCACTGCGCCGTGTACCGGGGGCGCACGGGTGAGGCGGCCAGCACCACCGCCGCCGTCGAAGCCACCCGGGGCGAGGCCCTCTTCAGCGCGGATGGCCGGCTGGTGGACTCCGTCTACAGCGCCGTGTGTGGCGGCCACACCGAGGACAACGACATCGTCTGGGGTGGCCCGCCGGACCCGAGCCTGCGGGGACGCCCGGACATCCTGGAGCCCACCGCGGACACGCCCGCCCCCTCCCGCCTGGCGAAGTGGCTGGCGGCGCCAGACCTGAGGGCCGCCTGCCGGCTCTCCAGCTTCGCCCAGCCAAGCAAGTTCCGTTGGGAGAAGCGCTTCACCGCGGCCCAGTTGGATGCCCTGGTCGCCCGGCTGGGCGTGGGCCGGGTGCAGGCCATGAGCCTGTCCGAGCGGGGGGTCTCCGGCCGGGCGCGGGTGTTGTCCGTGTCCGGGGACCAGGGGGCCACCCAGGTGCGCGGCGAGCTCAACATCCGCAGGCTGCTGGGCATGCTCAACAGCAGCATGGCGGTGGTGGAAGCCGAACGAGACGCCGAGGGCCGGCCCACCCATTGGCTTTTCCGTGGCGGAGGGTGGGGCCACGGAGTAGGGATGTGTCAGACGGGCGCCATCGGCCGGGCGGAAGCCGGGCAGCGCTACCAGGACATCCTCCGTCACTACTTCAATGGTGCTGAAGTCGCCCCCATCTACTGAAGTCGAGTCGGGGGCGCGCCCGTGGAACCGTGCACGCCTCGTGAATGTCCTTCTCCATCCCCCTGTTCTGCCGCGAACGGGACGGGACTAGGCAGCGGGCCCGGAGGTTTATCATCGCGCCGTGAGCACGGGTTCTTCTCCGACAGACTGGCGCCGCAAGCGGCGGCGAGACTCACCCTGGCGCTTGCTCGCCGCGGTGCTGCTCGCCTTGGTGGCACATGTCGCCTACCTGGCCGTCGTCCTCTTCACGGGGACCCTCTCTCCCGTGGACCGTGACCGCAAGCCGGTCACCCGCCCCCCCACCTCCGTGGCCGTGCGCCCCCTGACGCAGGACCAGTGGGCCAAGAACCGCGGAAAGACGGACCCGAAGGCGAAGACGCAGACCACCGAGCGTCCTCGCGCCCAGGAGAAGAAGCCCGAGGAGAAGAAGCCGGAGACCCGCCCCCAGGGGCAGGTCGTGGACCTGGCGCCGGGCAACAACCAGGAGGCTCCGGACGCCAAGTACCTGGCGGAGCACAACAACCGCGTCCAGAAGGAGACGCGGGCCCGGGAGCAGACGCCCAACTACCGCAACGCCATGCCCCAGCGCACGGCGCCCGAGGCGCAGCAAGGCGCGGACGTGGAGCCCACGGCGCCTCGAATCGCCGGCAACAACGGCCTGGGCAACGACGACCGCCCCTTGTCCGAGGCCGGCCAGCAGTTCGCCTTCGAGGTCCCCGACATCCACCGCCGCAACGAGATGAAGGTGAAGACGGACCCCACCACGCCCGGGAGCGTGTCCGTGCAGAACCAGAACGAGAGCGACGAGGTGACGGGCAACGGGAAGCGGCTGCGGATGCAGCAGGGCACGCAGGGTTCGCAGGAGGAAGGCTCCTCGGGGCGCATGGGCTCACCGGGAATCGCGTCGCTGATGCCGTCCCGCGCCGCCATGGACAAGGTGCTCGGGGCCGCGCCCAATGACCACCTGCGCGACGTGGAGGAGGGAGACGGCACCATGCTCAACTCGCGCGAGTGGAAGTACGCCAGCTTCTTCAACCGCGTGAAACAGAGCGTGGGCATGCACTGGAACCCCAACGAGACGCTGCGCCAGAGAGACCCCACCGGGCGCATCTACTCGGGGAAGGACCGGCACACGCTCCTGGAAATCACGCTCGACGAGAAGGGCCGCGTCACGGACATCCAGGTGGAGAAGAGCAGCGGCCTGGACTTCCTGGACATGGAGGCGGTGTCGTCGTTCCAGCGCGCCCAGCCCTTCCCCAACCCGCCTCCGGGGCTCTTGAGCGACGACTCGAAGGTGCGCTTCTCCTTCGGCTTCTTCCTGGAGATGGGCGGAGGCCCGCGCATGCGGCTGTTCCGCCAGCCCAACTGACGTTCGCTGGCCCACGTGCATCGCGACAGGTCCTCGCGAACGGGCGCGGTTCCCACTACGGTGCCGCGCCGTGGAAACCTCGCTCACCGACCGCAACGCCGAGTTCCAGCAGCGCAACAAGCACATCCGCTTCGTGTTGTTCGCCATCCTCGTGGCCAACTGGGTCGTCGCGGGCGCGAAGCTCGTCTTCGGCATCATCAGCCAGTCGGCGGCGGTGACGGCGGACGGCATGCACTCGTTCATCGACGGTGGCTCCAACGTGCTGGGCCTGGTGGCCATGGGTGTCGCGTCCCGGCCCGCGGACGAGGACCACCCCTACGGGCACGGCAAGTTCGAGGCGCTCGCCTCGCTGGGCATCGGCGCGATGATTGGCATCGGCATGTTGGAGCTGGGGCGCATGGCGCTCGACTCGCTGCTGCATGACCGGCATGCGGAGGTGACGCCCGCCATGGCCGTGGTCATGGTGCTCACCCTCGTCGTCAACCTGGCGGTGACGCGCGTGGAGGGCCACTACGGGCGCAAGTACAAGAGCAGCCTGCTGTTGGCCGACGCGAGCCACACGCTGTCGGACGTGTTCGTGACGCTGGCGGTGCTCGCCTCGCTGGGCCTGGTGGCGCTGGGCTACCCCAAGGCGGACGGCATCATCGCGCTGGGCGTCATGGTCTTCGTCGCGTGGGTGGCCTACGGCATCGTCCGGCAGGCGGTGAACATCCTCTCCGACACGGCGAGGTTGGACCCCGCCCAGGTGGCGCAGCACACCATGTCCGTGACGGGCGTGCGCACCTGCCGCGACGTGCGCAGCCGGGGCATGGAGGAGAGCGTCTACGTCGACCTGAAAATCGAGGTGGACCCCAACCTCACCACCGCGCAGGCCCACGAAGTCGCGGACCGGGTGGAGCGCACGCTCCACGCGGCGTACCCCCAATTGGTGGACGTGGTGGTCCACGTGGAGCCCGAGCACGGCGGCACCTCGCGCGCCCATGGCCACCCCGCCTGAACGACAAAGGCCGCCTCCCCGAGAAGGGAGACGGCCTTCGGCTTCACCCGAGCGTTGCGCCCGTCACGCGACGGCGGGCTTGGGCTCCGGCGTCATGTAGTCCTCGATGGGCGGGCAGGAGCACACGAGCTTGCGGTCGCCCAACACGTTGTTGAGGCGGCCCACGGACGGCCAGAACTTGTTGTCGCGCACCCACGGGGCCGGGAACACGGCGACTTCCCTCGAGTACGGACGGTTCCACTCGGGCGCGGAGATGACGCGCGAGGTGTGCGGCGCGTTCTTCAGGACGTTGTTGTCCTTCGGCATGCGCCCGTCCTCGACTTCGCGAATCTCCTGACGGATGGCGATCATCGCGTCACAGAAGCGGTCCAGCTCCGCGCGGGACTCGCTCTCCGTCGGCTCAATCATGAGCGTGCCCGCCACGGGGAAGGACACCGTGGGCGCGTGGAAGCCGTAGTCCATGAGCCGCTTGGCCACGTCCTCCACCTCGACGCCCGACGTCTTCTTCAGGGGGCGCAGGTCGACGATGCACTCGTGCGCCACCCTGCCCCGCTTGCCGCGGTAGAGCACCGGGTAGTGAGGATGGAGCCGCTCGGCGATGTAGTTGGCGTTGAGGATGGCCAGCTTCGTCGCGCGGGTGAGGCCCTCGCCGCCCATCATGGAGATGTACATCCAGGAGATGAGCAGGATGCTCGCGCTGCCCCACGGGGCCGCGGAGATGGCACCGATGCCGTCCGAGCCGCCCGTCTGGATGACCGGGTGCCCCGGCAGGTACTTCACCAGGTGGCTGGCCACGCAGATGGGGCCCATGCCCGGGCCACCACCGCCGTGCGGGATGCAGAACGTCTTGTGCAGGTTGATGTGGCAGACGTCCGCGCCCACCAGCCCCGGCGCGGTGAGCCCCACCTGCGCGTTGAGGTTGGCGCCGTCCATGTACACCTGGCCGCCGCGCTCGTGGATGATGGAGCAGATCTCCTTGATCTCCTCCTCGAACACGCCGTGCGTGGACGGGTACGTCACCATCAGCGCGGCGAGCTTGTCCTTGTGCTCCTCCGCGCGGGCGCGCAAATCGGCCAGGTCGATGTTGCCGTTCTCATCGCACTTGGTGACGACGACCTTGTAGCCCGCCATGACGGCGGAGGCCGGGTTGGTGCCGTGCGCGGAGGACGGGATGAGGCACACGTCGCGGTGCCCCTGCCCCCGACCCTGGTGGTAGGCGCGGATGACGAGCAGGCCCGCGTACTCACCCTGGCTGCCGGCGTTGGGCTGCAGCGAGCAGCCCGCGAAGCCGGTGATGTTGGAGAGCATCTGCTCGAGCTGCTCGAAGATGACCTTGTAGCCAGCCGCCTGCGACGTCGGCGCGAAGGGGTGCAGCCGGCCGAACTGCGGCCACGTCACCGGAATCATCTCCGCGGTGGCGTTGAGCTTCATGGTGCAGCTGCCCAGCGGAATCATCGAGTGCGTCAAGGACAGGTCCTTGGCCTCGAGCCGCCGGATGTAGCGCAGCATCTCCGTCTCGGAGTGGTAGCTGTTGAAGACAGCGTGCGAGAGGTACGCGCTCTGCCGGCGCAGGTCCGGCGACACGGAGCTCTCCACGTTGGCGCCGACCTCCTCCAACGAGGGGGCCTGGGACTTGCCCACGCCCGAGGCGAAGGCCGCGAGGATGGCCTCCACGTCGGAGCCGCGCGTCGTCTCGTCCAGCGACACGCCCAGCGTCTTCTCGTCGATGCGGCGGAAGTTCATCCGCGCCGCCTCGGCCGAGGCCAGCACCGCGCGCACCTGCTGCGCCGTCAGCTCCACGCGCAGCGTGTCGAAGTACTGCTCATGCCGCGGCTTCAGGCCCAGCTTCGCGAGGCCGCGCGCCAGCACCACCGTCAGCCCATGCACCCGCTCCGCGATGGCCTTCAGGCCCTTGGGCCCGTGGTAGACGGCGTACATGCTGGCGATGACGGCCAGCAGCACCTGCGCGGTGCAGATGTTGCTCGTGGCCTTCTCGCGGCGGATGTGCTGCTCACGCGTCTGGAGCGCCATGCGCAGCGCGCGGCGGCCCTGCGCGTCCTCGGACACGCCGATGAGGCGGCCCGGCATCACGCGCGTGTACGCGTTCTTCGTCGCGAAGTAGCCCGCGTGCGGACCGCCGTACCCCATGGGCACGCCGAAGCGCTGCGCGCTGCCCACCGCCACGTCCGCGCCGAACTCGCCCGGAGGCGTCAAGAGCGTGAGGCTCAAGAGGTCCGCGGCGACGATGAACAGGCCGCCCGCCGCGTGCACCTTGTCGGCGAAGGAGCGGTAGTCCACCACCGCGCCGTCCGTGGTCGGGTACTGCACCAGCGCGCCCACGTACTTCTTCGCGCCCAGGTCCACCGTGCGGTGGTCGCCCACGACAATCTCGACGCCCAGCGGCTGGGCGCGCGTGCGCACCACGTCCACCGTCTGCGGGTGGCACGCCTCGGAGACGAAGAAGGCGGCGCCGGTGTCGTCGCCCTTGACGTGCAGGGCCAGCGACATCGCCTCGGCGGCGGCGGTGCCTTCGTCGAGCAGCGACGCGTTGGCGACCTCCAGCCCCGTCAGGTCCATCACCATCGTCTGGAAGTTGAGCAGCGCCTCCAGCCGGCCCTGCGCAATCTCCGCCTGGTACGGCGTGTACTGCGTGTACCAGCCCGGGTTCTGGAAGATGTTGCGGAGGATGACGTTGGGCGTGTGCGTGTCGGAGTAGCCCATGCCGATGAAGGACCGGAACACCTGGTTCTTCGCGGCGATGGCCTCCAGGTGGGCGAGCAGGTCATGCTCGCCCCGCGCGGACGCGAGCCGCAGCGGCTCCTTGGAGCGGATGGCGGGCGGCACGGTCTGGTCGATGAAGGCATCGAGCGAGTCCACGCCCAGCGCGGACAACATCTGCTTCAGCTCATGCTCATCCGGACCGTTGTGCCGGCCGGCGAACGACTCCTGATACTTCCAGTTCAAGGACATGGCGGTGGTAGCTCGCGTGCGACTCGCGACGGCGGAGTCGGAAAATTCGAGGACCGTCACTAACAACGGCGCCCCGGCACTTCACTCTCAGGAGTTCTGGAGCAGCTTGCCGTACGCGGCGGCGTCCAGGAGGTCGGCCAGTTCCTTGGTGTCCGAGAGCTCAATCTCGATGATCCACCCGTCACCGTAGGTGTCGGTGTTCAGCATCTCGGGCTCCGCGGTGAGATCCTCGTTGACCTTGGTGATGGTGCCGGAGAGCGGCGAGAACAGCTCCGACACGGCCTTGACGGACTCGACGGTGCCGAACGCCTCACCCTTCGCGACCTTGCGGCCCACCTTGGGCAGCTCCACGTAGACCACGTCGCCCAGCGTGTTCTGGGCGTGGTCGGTGATGCCGACCGTCACCTTGTTGCCCTCGACCAGGGCCCACTCGTGCTCGGCGGTGTACTTCAGGTTGCTCGGAATGTTGGACATGGGTGCTCCTCGATGGGGCAAGAGGGATTCAGGGCTTCTTGAGGAAAGGCGTCTTCACGACCACAGCGGGGACTGCGCGACCGCGAATCTCGACATCGAACGTGGAGCCCTCGGCGGCGAGCTCCGTGGGCACGTAGCCGATGCCAATGGGCTTCTTCACCGTGGGGCCCATCGTGCCGCTCGTCACTTCGCCGACCCGGCTTCCCTCCTTGAGGATGGGATAGCCGTGGCGGGGGATGCCGGCGCCGGTCAGCTCGAAGCCCACCAGCTTGCGCTTCACGCCCGCGGCCTTCTGCGCCACCAGCGCGTCCTTGCCGATGAAGCCCGCCTTGTCGAGCTTGACGATCCACCCGAGCCCCGCCTCCAGCGCGGTGTGCGAGTCGTCGATGTCATTGCCGTAGAGCGCGTACTTCATCTCCGTGCGCAGGCTGTCGCGCGCGCCCAGGCCACAGGCCTTCACGCCGTCCTGCTGGCCCGCGTCGAGCAGCGCGTTCCACAGCGTCACCGCGTCGCCCGGAGCGCAGTACAGCTCGAAGCCGTCCTCGCCCGTGTAACCGGTTCGCGAGATGATGGCGCGAACCCCCGCGACCTCGCCCTCCGCGAAGCGGTAGGTGCCAATCTTGGAGGTGTCCGTCTTCGTCAGCCGCTGCACCAGGCCCACGGCCTTGGGGCCCTGCACGGCGATCTGCGCGTACTCGTCGCCGCGGTCCACCGGCGCGACGCCCCGCGCGTGCTCCTTCATCCAGGCGAAGTCCTTCTCGCGGTTGCTGGCATTGACGCAGATGAGGATGCGCTCGGGGCTGAAGCGGTAGGCGACCACGTCGTCGACGAAGCCTCCCTGCTCGTTGAGCAAGCCCGCATAGACCGCCTGCCCGTCAGCGATACGGGCAAGGTCATTGGAGATGAGGCCGTTGACCGTCTCCAGCGCGCCCGGGCCCGAGAACTCCACCTCGCCCATGTGCGACACGTCGAAGAGTCCAACGGAGTTGCGAACCGCCTCGTGCTCGGCGATGACGGAAGAGTACTGCACGGGCATGTCCCAACCCGCGAAGTCAACCATCCGAGCGCCCAGCGCGCGGTGGGCCTCGTTGAGCGGCGTACGCCGGGCCATCGGCTTCTCCTGAAGGGGGTTGAAAGCGGCGCGGACTATAGCCATGCACCTTGGCCGATCAAGGCCGACGGGGAAGGTCTACACTGGGTCCGCCATGAAGATTCGTAATCGGTTGAATCCGTCCAACCCTTGCTTCTCCTTCGAGTTCTTCCCGCCGAAGACCGACGAAGGTGTGGCCAACCTCCTCAGGACGTTGGAGGACCTGGCACCTCTGGAGCCGGGGTTCGTCTCCGTGACGTACGGGGCCGGCGGCAGCACGCGCGACAGGACGCTGGAGCTGGTCACCCGCATCAAGGCGGAGACCAGCATCGAGGCGATGGCGCACCTGACGTGTGTCGGGCACACGCGGGAGGAGTTGCGGGAGCTGCTCCAGAAGCTCGCGGACGCCAGGCTGGACAACGTGCTCGTGCTGAGAGGGGACCCGCCCCTGGGGCAGAAGACCTTCACGCCCGCCGAGGGCGGCTTCACCTATGCCTCGGAGCTGGTGCGATTCATCCGAGAAGAGGATTTCAACTTCTGCATGGGGGGCGCGTGCTATCCGGAGGGCCACGTGGAAACGGCCTCCCGCGACGACGACCTGCGTCATCTGAAGGCCAAGGTCGACGCGGGGCTGGACTTCGTGGTGACGCAGCTCTTCTTCGACAACGCGTTCTACTTCGACTTCGTGGAGCGGGCGCGCCGCGCGGGCATCAACGTCCCCATCGTCCCGGGCATCATGCCCATCACCAACTACGAGCAGGTGCAGCGCTTCACGCGGATGTGCGGCGCGACCGTGCCCATGAGGCTGGGCCTGCAGATGGAGCGGGTGAAGGACCAGCCGGACGCGGTGGTGCAGCTGGGCGTGGCGCACGCCACGGTGCAGTGCATGGAGCTGCTGTCGCGCGGCGTGCCTGGTATCCACTTCTACACACTCAACAAGTCCCCGGCCACGCGGATGATCGTGAGCGCCCTGAGAGCCCGTACATGAGCGGTCCTGGAATCCACCTCCCCTCTACCGACCCCCGCGCGAAGGTCATCGAAACCATCCGCGCTCCGGCCTTCTTCCTGCTGTGCACCGGGGTGCTGAACGTCTTCTTCAACATCGCGGGCTTCGTGCTGGCCGCGCTCCACGTGTCCTCGCCGCTGGCTCCCGCGGGGGCCCCGGCGAACGCGCTGGAGCTCACGCCCGCGCTGGCGCTGATGCTGCTGGTGGGCATCCTCTGCGGCGTGCTGTCCGCGTGGGGCGCGATGAGCGCGCTCAACCTCAAGGGCTACGGGTTGGCGACGGTGGGCGGCATCACCGCGCTCTACATCCTGTCCCCCGCCTGCGTCGTCGGCGTGCCCGTGGCCATCTGGATGCTCTTCACGCTGCGCCGGGATGGCGTGCGCGAGGCCTTCCGGAGCTGACGCCAGGCCCCCGTCCCCACCGCGGGCGGTGGCACGGATTCAGACAGGCACATGGCACCGGGGGCGGACTGGTTTCGCCCCACCAGGCGCCGCACACATTCGGCTCCCACGCACCCACCGTCCCCGCACGAGGGACGGCGGGACCGGCCATGGAGGCCGGCCCGGTGCGTGGCACTCATGGAGCCGCCTCATGCCGCTGAACCTTCGCAAGTCCACCTCACTGCTGTCCCTGGGCGCCGCCCTCGTCCTCCCAGCCATGCCCGCCATGGCGGAGGCCGACCTGGCGGACATCGGAACAACGGAAGTGACGTGCACCGGCGGCGCCTACCAGACCTGGGAGCCGGGCCTTCAGCTCTGGCTCCAACCCGTCGCGTATACGAACAAGACGAGCTACGACACGTGCACCTCGAGCGACCCGAACATCACGTCCGGGGAGCTGCTCGTGGCGGCGGAGGTGAAGAGCAGCTGCGTGGGACTCCAGGGCTCCACCGAGGCCACCCTCACCTGGAATGATGGCAGCGTCTCCACGGTGGCGCTCTTCCGCTCCGGCGTGGACTACGTCCATGGCGCCCAGGCCTACGTCTCCATCGGCTGGGTGGTGGATGGGCCGTTCCAGGGAGACGCCGCGGTGATGATGTCCAGCATCACCCCCAACGACCTCACCCCGTGCCTGTCACCCTCGGGCCTCACGGGCCTCTCCGGCCCCTCGTCCCTGCGCCTCATCCGGCACTATTAGAGGCGCCCACGCCCTCCACGCGCGAAGGACTAGGAGGAACAAGCGACCTCCGCCGAGGCCCGCGCGTGGGGAAGGCAGATGGTGAACACGCTGCCCTCCCCTTCACGGCTCTCCACGCGCAGGGTGCCGCCGTGCTGCCGCACGGTGCTGGCCACCACCGGCAGCCCCAGCCCCGTGCCATGCTCCTTCGTGGTGAAGAGCGGTTCGAAGATGTGCTCCAGCACCTGCGCGGGGATGCCTTCACCATTGTCCGTCACCCGGATGTGGAAGGCCCGCCCCCCGCTCAGCTCCGCCGACACGAACACCAGCCCCTCGCGTCCCGGAGGCATGGACTCCGCGGCGTTCTGCACCAGGTTGATGAGCACCTGGCGAAGCAGCTCCCGGTCCACCCACGGTGACTCCAGCCCCATGGGCACCCGGTTCTCCACCCGGACGCCCTCGCGACGGGGCACCACGTCGACGGCCTCCTCCACCAGCCCGTGCAAGGAACAGGGACGCAGCACCAACGGGCGCTCGCGCACGAACTCCAGAATCTCCGACGTGAGGCTGGTGCACACCGCCAGCTCCCGCTCGATGATGTCGAGGAAGCGCTGCAAGCGCGCGTCCTCCCGCGCCCCGTCCACATGGCGAAGCCTGCGCACCACCGCGGCATTGGCCGTGCGCGCCGCGGCCAGCGGGTTGCGCAGCTCATGGCTCACTGTCGCCGTCAGCCGCCCCACCGCCGCGAGCTTCTCCATCCGGGCCACCTGCTCCCGCGAGTCCTTCAACTCCCGGCCGCTGCGCTCCAACATCCGTTCCCGCTCCTGAAGCTCCCCCTCGCGAACACGCGCCAGCCCGCCCTGCCGCTCCGCGACGCGCTTCATCTCCCGCGTCGCGCCCCGGCACGCCAGCACCAGCACGCCATCCACCACGCCCACCCAGAACACCAGCTCCAGCACGCCGCCCCCCGGAGTCCCCGTCAGGGAGACACCCGCCTGGGGCCAGACCATCCCCCTCAAGAGATGCGCCACCACCGCGGCCGCCCCCGCCGTCACCAGCACCCGCGCGTCCCGATAGAAGCTCACCAGCACCAGCGAACCGAAGACATGGACGTACGTCTCCAGCCGAGCGCCGGACAGGTGTACCAGCAGCACGGACCACAGTACCTGCGCCACCGACATCACATGCCGCGTCCCCCCCGCACCGGGCCGCAACACCGCCAACGTCGAGGGGATGATGCACAGCGGTCCGCCCCAGAGCAGCGCGACCCACAGCGGCGCGGGACCGGGGCTCCCCCGCCACTCCCAGGGATGCGCGGAGAGCGCCACCGATAGGGCCAGCACGAACAACCACTGCCCCACCATCAGCCCCACGCCCAGCCGGTCCACCCGGCTCCGTACCGCCGCCAGGTAATCCCTCCACAACGCGCAGGCGCGCGCCTCCACCGCCGCGTCGAGCGGCCTGGCTTCCGACTCCCCGGACTCCGCCATGGACGCGGCGGAGCGCATGACGTCCGGCGGACCCGTCTGCCCCGCACGCGATTGCTCCGCGGGCGCATCCGCCTCGTGTTGGTTCGACATCCTCAGGCTCACCCCGGCCGCACTGGCCCCTCAGGATCCGCCCCATTCTAACGAGTCGAGACTATCAGGCAATGCAGTTTTATCCGACTATGCAGCTTGTGATATCGACAACAACCACCCCCGCCAGGAACCGCAGGTAGCCCGCTGTCCCCAATGACAGGCGTTGTACCTGGGTACAATGCCAAAGCCATACATCTCGACATCCTGAAAATCCTGCTTTAAATCGAGTTGCAGGAAATCCATCTGGACATATCATCCGCGGCGTGGTGACGGCGGTGGACGCGGCCCGAATGGGCTGGAGCTTGCTCTGGCCTGGGCTGGTGGACGCGCCGACGGCTGGCGTCGGATTGAGGGCTCCGCCCTGCCCCGGGGGGGTGGGTGGGGCGGAGCCTGCGGTTTTCGATCAACGTCCCGAGTGAGCCAGCAGCTTGTGCAGCAGCGGCTCCACCAGCTCGCGTCCGCGCAGCGCCCGCAGCCAGCGGGCTGGAATGCCCCGCACGCCGTGAATCACACCCGCGATGCCACCCGCCACGGCCGCCGTGGTGTCCGTGTCATGCCCCAGGCGCACCGCCGAGCGGACCACGTCCTCGTATGCCGCCGCGGCGCCCACGCAGTCCCTCGCGGAGCGAAGACAGTCCACCACATAGCCCGTCCCCCGCCCCGGAGTGTCCTCGGCGCCCAGCGGAAGCACGGTGGTGTCCAGCTCCAGGCGGGATTCGGTGCCCTCCGGATACAGCGCCCGGAAAGCCTTCACCGCCTCCGCCCAGGGCTGGGCCGAGCCCTCCAACGCACGCCGAGCCCAAAGACAGTACAACGCGCAACACACCTGCGAGCGTGCGTGTCCATGTGTCACCCGGGATTGAACCATGGCATCCGTGGCGAGCTCCGCGTCGCTCCCCCGGTGCCAGAGCGCCAGGGGCAACACCCGCATCAAGGCGCCGTTGCCGTTGTCCTGCGGGCCAGAAGGCCCGGCGCGAAGGGCAGGCACCCCCGCACGCACCGCCGCCAGGGCCCGGTCCGTCTGGATGCCCACGTCGAAGACGCAGCCATCCACCGCGAGGTAACCCCACTCGCGCCAGTTCACCAGCCGGCGCCCCAGGTCCTCCGGGTCCAGGCGGCCCTGATAGAGCAGCGAGTCCAACAGGCAGAGCGCGTGCGCGCCATCGTCGGACCAGGTGCCAGGGGGCGTGTCCGGGTGCGCGCGTCCGAAGCCCGCGGGGGGCTCGAACTCGATGGCGTCCCGTGCGGGAATCCACTCCGGCGCGTGGAACTCATACGGCACGCCCAGCGCATCCCCCACCAGCAGGCCGAGGACTCCTCCCTCGATTCGCTCCTCGCGTGTCACCACGGTGCGCCTCCCGGGTCCCACCCACGACGTTGAGTCGCGGACGCTCGCGCTGTCCCTCTCCGCCGTCAAGGCCCGGCCGCCCCAGGCGGGCCGCATGTGCGAGGAGGCGGTCAGCGGCTGGGTCCTTCGGGCCCGCCAGGAGGGCGATGCTGCCCTAGCGCGCCGTCCGCACCCTCCTTCCCTGAAGAGTCGTTCGCATCGGAGCCCTCTGCTCCACGCAGGCGGTGAGCGACTCCCCTCACCGGGGGCGACTGGTGCCGCCCGAATCGCAGGAGGCATTCGCATGGCGTTCAATCTCATCGACATGGTCCGTGAGCGCTTCACGGGCAACGTGGTGCAACAGATGGGCTCCTCCCTGGGCGAGGACCCGAGCACCCTGACACGGGCGCTCCCAGGCGCCATCGCGGCGGTGGGAGGGAGCGTGGTGGAGCGAGGCTCCACGGAGGCCGGTGCCCAGCGCCTCATGTCCCAGCTCAACGAGGGCGGCTTCACCGGCCCCGACGCGGGCAACGAGGACGCCCTCTCGCCAGACACCGCGGAGCGGGGACAAGGCATGCTCAACGGCCTGTTCGGCGACAAGCTGGGCATGCTCACCAACGCGCTCGGCCGCTCCGGCGGCTTCAGCAACAGCAAGTCCGCGTCGAGCCTCTTGGCCGTGGTGGCCCCCATGCTCATGGGGGTGATTGGCAAACACGTGCGCGACAACCGGATGAGCGCGTCGGGCCTGAGCCAGCTGCTCGGCAGCCAGCGCTCAATCATCTCCTCCGCGCTGCCCGCGGGCCTGGGCAGCGTGCTGGGCATGGGCGGCGCCACGGGGCCTCGTGTCGTCGAAGAGGTCCATGAGACGCGCACGCTCCCCACCGTGGAGACGGTGCGGCGCCAGCAGCCCATCGAACACACGCCCGTGCACACCCCGGAGCCCCGCAAACAGAACCTGTCATGGGTCATCCCCGTGGCGCTGCTGGCGCTCCTGGCGGGCTGGTTCCTCACCCGAGGCAAGCGCGAGCCCCCCCGCCGTGAACAGGCGGCCGCCACGCAGCCGGCCCAACCCGCTCAGCCGACGCAACCCGCGCGGCCCGCGCCCGAGGACACCGGCGTGGGTGGCGCGGGCACGACGGGCACCCGCGCGCCCGCCGTCGTCCAGGACGCGCAGGGCATGCGCCAGGCCATCGACAGCGGCGCCAACAGCTTCATCCTGGGCGGCGTGGGCTTCGAGGACGGCTCCGCGACGCTGACGCCGCAGAGCGATGCCAGCGTGGGGCAGCTCGCGTCGGTGCTGCGCGAGAAGCCCGAGGCCCGCGTCCGCATCGCCGGCCATACGGACTCCACGGGTGACCCGGCCGCCAACCAGCAACTCGCGCAGCGCCGCGCCGAAGCGGTGCGCTCCGCCCTCGTCGCGGACGGCATCCCCGCCAATCGCGTGGACGTCGCCTCCGTGGGTTCCGAGAAACCCGTCGCGAACAACGACACGACGCAGGGTCGCGACATGAATCGCCACATCGAAGTCCAGATGTTGAGCCGTTGAGACGAAGACAAGCAGCGCCCCAAGCCCCTGCGCGAGCCATCGCGCGGGGGTTGCCGCGTCGCGCCGTCGCCATCCGAAAGGTTCACGTGCGACGCCTCCGGCTGGCAAACGTTCATTCCATTGAGTGGTCCGAAACGCACAAAAGCCGCCACATCAACCGGGGCGGGCATCCCGTGTTGTGCATTGGCCGCCACCCCGCCGCCGGCCTGGATTCCGCGCGCGCCCTCCCCTTTGTGTCTGGAGACAGCCCTCAACTGTCCCCACCGAGACAGCACACACCGACCCGCGTCCCAGCCAGGCGGGCTTCTCAGCTCACCCGGATTGCCGCACTTTCAGGGATGAGCCCGTTCGCGGGTGGGTATCAGGTTCAATTTCTACGTCAGGGGGGCGTCCATGACTGTGATTGCGTTCCGGAGCCGGGAACGAGAAGCACTCGACCCAGGCTGCGAGCTGGAACGACGTCTGGGGTTGGCGGCGACCGAGGACCGCGCACGCGGCATGTTCTTCCTGGGAGTGATGGACGTGGTGCGGAGGGAGTCGGGAGAGACCGCGGCGGCGAGGTGCCTCGCGGCGTCGGGTGAGCGGCGCTTCGTCCCCTTCTTCCTCTATCCCGTGGGCGCCTTCCTGCGGATGTCCTTCGCCGCGGCGGAAATCCTCGCGCCCCGGCTGGGCGGCTTCGAGACGGCCATGCGCATCATCGGCGCGCAGGCCACACATGACTTCCTCGACTCGGTGGTGGGCCGCAGCTTCTTGATGCTCGCCGCGGGAGACCCGCGCCGGCTCATCAACAACCTGCCCTCCGGCTATCGCACCGCCGTCACCTATGGTGAGCGGCACGTGACGTGGACGGGCTCCCAGGACGCGTGCTTCAACGTGTTCCGGGACTTCATGCCCCACACGTACCACGAGGGTGTGTTGCAAGCGGTGTTGCAGGCCGTGGGCACCCGCGTCGCACGCGTGCGCGGACGCCCCCTGAGCCTGCTGGACTGCGAATACGTGATGTCGTGGGCGTGAGACGCCGGGTCCGCATCATTCGTGCTGCTGGATGTATTGGATGATGGCGGCGTAGAACTTGGGCTCGTTGAACAGGTCGGGCCCGACGCCCACGACATCCAGGTGGTCCTGGTCGAGGACGCTGGAAATCGACGTCATCTGCGACGGGCCTGGCGCATTCAGGTCGGTGACCGCGGGGATGGAGCGGTCCTCGGCGATGATGCCCGGTCCATACGCAGACTCCTTGTAGCGAAGGCGCTTCCCCATCTGCTGGGAGTTGATACCCACGACGCCGTCATCGTCGCGGTCATCGCGGATACCGTCTCCCTTTCCCGCCGCGCCATCCCCATCGCAGTCATCGACGCAGTATCCATCTCCATCGATGTCGAGAAACCCGAGCCGCAGCAGGAACAACGCGGGATTCACCTGCGGGGCCCTCTGCGCGGTGAGCAGCGACGCGTAGAGGGAGACGTTCTGCGAGTCCATGGGATAGGCCGCGTTGAAGGCCTTCATGCCCGTGACGACACCGTCGCTCGGTTGGACGTCGTCGTAGACGAGCTGCTTGACGGCGCCGATGGCGTCATTGCCTGGCTCATAGACGCTGTCGCCGAAGATGTTCGCCAGCGCGGCGACGACGGAGGTCACCCCGGGCCCCAGGTCCAGGATGTGCTTGGCCATGGGTGAGCCCCGGTGGGGAGATGACACGCTGACCAGCACGTCCACCACCGCGCGATGCCGTCGCTCGAAGAGCACCTTGGCCGCCTTGCGCGCGTCGATGCCGCCCTGTGAATGACCGATGATGTTCACCCGCGTGGCGCCCGTCGTCGCCAGGATGCCTTCGATATCCGAGGCCAGGTCCAGGCCCCGCACCTCCGAGGAGTGGAACGCCAGCACCTGGGAGCCCAGCGTCCGCTGCCGAGGATGGAGGCCGGGATTGCAGTGCCACTCGAGCGGTTCGTCACACGCGTCGCCCACGAACAATCCCATCTCGTCCCCGAAATAGGCGAAGCCCAGCAGGTTGTCGTACCCGCCCATGCCATGGGCCAGGACCACCGGATGAAGCGTGGCTTGAGGCGCCTGGGCTTCCGCGAGGCCCGGGGAGCCCAGGAGGCACCCACAAGTCAACATCACTCCGGCCTTGAACCGTCTCATGCGCCGACTCCTCGCCCACGCCTCGCGCGGGCCCAGACGCCGGAGGGGCCACACCGCTGTCTTCCCTCCGGCTCGTGTCCGCCCTCAATAGCCAGGAGCCGGAGCGAGCAGTGGCCCGCGTGCGGGGAGCGTCATCAACGCCACACCCTCACGCGCCAGCCGCCATGCGCGAGATGACTACCGGGTCTGTCAATGGGCGGAAGGGGTGGCCTGGCGCATGGCGGCCTCGAGTGTGTTGCGGATGAGCATGGCGATGGTCATCGGCCCCACACCTCCTGGGACGGGAGTGATGTACGAGGCGCGCTCGGCCGCGGCGGAGAACTCCACGTCACCCACCAGCTTGCCGTCCTCCTTGCGGTTCATGCCCACGTCGATGACCACCGCGCCGGGCTTCACCCACGCGCCCTTGACCAGCTCACGCACCCCGGCCGCGACAACGAGGATGTCCGCCCGCGATACCTCCTCCCGCAGGTCGCTCTTGCTGTGGCAGAGCGTCACCGTGGCATTGCGCTGGAGGAGCATCAGCGCCATCGGCTTGCCCACGATGTTGCTGCGGCCCACCACCACCGCGCGCTTGCCCGCGGGCTCGCAACCCACCTCCTCCAGCAGCCGCATCACGCCCAGCGGGGTACAGGCGCGCGTCGCCGGACGCCCCAGGAGCAGGTTCCCCGCGTTGAGCGGATGAAAGCCATCCACGTCCTTCTCCGGCCGCACCGCGGAGATGATGGCCTCCGCGTCGAGGTGCCTGGGAAGCGGCAGCTGCACGAGGATGCCGTGGACGGCGGGGTCCTCGTTGAGCCGGTGCACCAGCGCCAGCAGCTCGTCCTGGGAGAGGGTGGAGTCCCGGTGGTGCTCCCAGGAGCGGAAGCCCACTTCCTCCGCGGCCTTCTTCTTCCCCGCCACGTACACCTGGGACGCGGGGTCGTCTCCCACCCGCACCACCGCGAGTCCCGGGACGAGGCCTCGCTCCGCCCGGAGGCGGTCCACCTCCGACTTCACCTCCGCCCGGACGCGCGCGGCCACTGCCTTGCCATCAATCAACTGGGCCATAGAGCGGGCTACTCTATGAGAGACTCCGCGGCCTGGCGGGAGGGAAACCGAGGTCATGGGACAAGGAAAAGTGCTGGGGGTGATGCTGGGTCTCATGGTGGGCCTGCTCATCGGCAACCCGTGGGCCATCATCCTTCTGGGCGTGGCGGGCGGATTCGCCGGCCACCGCTTCGACGAGATGAACTCCCTGCCCTCCGAGTCTCCGGACGCGCTCGCGGACTTCCCTCCGCTCGAGCCCTCCGCCTTCGCCGGACGAGGAGGACCTCGCGACGCCGCGTCCGTGCAGGAGGAGTCCGACGCGCACCTCACCCGCAGCCTGTGTGCCCTCTTCGTGGAAGTGGCGCGCGCCGATGGCGAGGTGCGCCGGGAAGAGGTGCGGGAGATTCGCCGCTACTTCGAGGAGGTCCTCAAGTACGGCCCGGACTCGCTCGAGTTCGTCCGCGGCCGGCTCAAGGACTTCATCTCCCATCCCCCCAGCCTGGATGACGCCGCGGCCGCCTGCCAGGAGGCCCTCCCCGCGCTCGAGCGGCGGAGGCTGCAGGAGGCGCTCTTCGAGTTGTCCCTCGTGGATGGCGCCCTCCAGCGCTCCGAGCGCGAGGTGCTGGGACGGGTGGGCGTGGCGCTGGGCCTCTCGGACGCGGAGCAGCGGGCCATCGCGGCAATCCACCTGGGCGACGCCACCCTGCACTACGAGGTGCTCGGGCTGTCCGCGGAGGCCTCGGACTCCGACGTGAAGCGGGCCTTCCGCCGGCTCGCCGCCGAGCTGCACCCCGACAAACACGCCCACCTGTCGGGAGAGGACGCCGACGAGGTCGCCCGCCAGTTCCAGGAGGTGCGCGACGCCTATGAGGAAATCCGGCGTCTGCGCGGGCTATAGACGGCGATTACAAACAGGAACCGCCCCCGACGACGAGGACACGGGCCGCCCCATGAGCCAGCAGCGCAAGTCACCGCCCAAGAAGAAGGACGAGGCGTTTCACAACACCCCCTTCAAGTCCGCCATCAAGTCCATCCAGGACAAGGACAAGCAGGAGGCCCAGGCCCGCGCCACCGCGGAGGCCCAGAAGCGCAAGCCGCCTGCGGCCCCCGTCCGCGCCGCCAAGGCCCCCCGCGACAGCGCCGAGGACGAGGCCTCCCTCTTCTTCTCCGCCATGGATGGCGTCGCGCAAATCACGAATCGCGGCGAGGCCCCCAAGACGGACCCACGCCTGCCCGAGCTCATCGACGACAACGCCGAGGCGCTCGCGCAGCTGTCCGAGCTGGTCGCGAGCCAAGGAGACTTCGACATCTCCGACTCAGGCGAGCTCATCGAGGGCATCAGCCCTGGCGTCGACCGCAACCTGCTGCGCTCGCTGCGCCGGGGCGACTTCCCCCGACAGGCGCAGTTGGACTTGCACGGCCTGACCCAGGCCGAGGCCCGCTCCGCCGCGGAGCGTTTCCTCTCCGACAGCCGCCGCGCCCGCAGGCGGTGTGTCCTCATCGTCCACGGCCGGGGCTTGAACTCCAGGGACCAGGCCCCCGTCCTGAAGACGTGGGTGAGGGAGTGGCTGTCTCAGAAACGTATCAGCGCGATGGTGCTGGCGTTCTGCAGCGCACGTCCGGAGGACGGCGGAAGCGGAGCGGTGTACGTGCTGCTGAGACGGTAGCGGCCACGACCTTTACGCGCGGCCGGCACTGTGCATACATGCCGCCATGGCACGCGAATTGATTGACCTGCATATCCACGTGGGTGGCTCGGTGGCCCCCCACATCCTCTGGTCCATCGCTCACCAGCAGGGCTTCAAGCTCCCCGTCAAGAACTACTTCGACTTCGTGGAGCTCATCACCTCGCGTCCAGGCAAGGTGGGAAGCCTGGATGACTACCTCAAGATTCTCCACACGTGGACGGAGAAGATTCAGTCGTCGCCCAGCGCGATCGAACGCTCCGTCTACGAAATCATCGGCAAGGAGTACCGGGGCAGCCGGGTGACGCAAATCGAGCTGCGCTTCAACCCCATGAAGCGCAACCTCCACTCGGAGCTGGACCTGGACCACATCATCCACGCGGCGCTGCGAGGCATGGACCGCGCGGTGCTGGAGTACGGGGTGAAGGTGGGCTTCATCTTCTGCCTGGCCCGCGAGTTCGACCACCGGCTCAACAGCATCCTCGTGGACAAGGCCATCAAGTACCGCACGCGCGGCGTGTACGGCATCGACCTGGCGGGCACGGAGACCAACGCCATGGAGCTCAAGCCGGAGGTCGTCGCGCAGTACGAGGACCTCTTCGCCCGGGCGCGGCGCGGCGGCCTCAAGTGCACGGTGCACACCGGGGAGACGGCGGGCACGGGCGCCGAGGGCGTCATGTCCGTGGTGGAGAAGCTCAAGCCCCACCGCATCGGCCACGGCATCCGCGCGGCGTATGACGAGAACGCGATGAAGGTGCTGCGCGAGAACGACATCGTCCTGGAGCTGTGCCCCACGTCCAACCTGCACACCAAGGCGGTGGAGGGCGTGGAGGAGCTGCGCCACATCATCCGCACCTTCTGGGACCGCAAGGTGAAGTTCACCATCAACACCGACGGCCCCTATCTGCTCGAGACGGACATGCGCCGCGAAATCGAGCTGGTGGAGAGCCACGGCATCCTCACCGCCGAGCAGGTGGATCAAACCCTGGCCTGGGCGCGGCAGGCGTCCTTCATCCCGGCCTGAGCACGCGCATGTACGGACTGACTCGCTCGCTCCTCTTCCAGTTCTCCGCGGAGCGAGCGCACCGGATGGGCATCGCCGGCCTGCGCCAGCTGGGCCACTTCCGGGGACTGTGCCAGTCGATGCGCGAGCGCACGCTCGGCGGCGCCACCGACGCGATGGCCGTGGAGGTGGCGGGGCTGCGCTTCGCCCACCCCGTGGCCCTGGCGGCGGGCCTGGACAAGGACGCGGAGGCGGTGGACGGACTGTTCGCCTGCGGCTTCTCCGCCGTGGAGATTGGGACCGTCACGCCCCGCCCCCAGCCCGGCAATCCACAGCCCCGGTTGTTCCGGCTGCCGGAGCACCAGGCCGTCATCAACCGCATGGGCTTCAACAACCACGGCGCCGCCGTGGCCGCGGCCCACCTGCGTCAGCGCGACTGGAAGCCCGGCCCGCTGGGCGTCAACATCGGCAAGAACAAGGACACGCCGCTGGAGCAGGCGGTGGACGACTACGTGGCCTGCGTGGACGCGCTTGGGCCCCTGGGCGACTACGTGGTGGTCAACGCCTCGTCCCCCAACACCCCGGGCCTGCGCAAGCTGCAGGAGCCGGAGCAGCTCTCCGCGCTCCTGGGCGCCGTGCAGGAGCGGCTTGGCACCGTGGCGCCGGGCAAGCCCCTCTTCCTCAAGATTGCCCCCGACCTGACGCCCGAGGCGGTGGATGAAGTGGTGGACGTGGCACGCGCCCGGAAGCTCGCCGGGCTCATCGCCACCAACACCACGGTGGCGCGTCCGTTCGAGCATCCGCTGGCGAAGGAGGCCGGAGGCCTGTCCGGCGCGCCCATGCGCGAGCCCGCCAACGCCGTCATCCGGCGCGCGTATCAGCGCTCGGGGGGCACGCTGCCCATCATCGGGGTGGGCGGCGTCTTCAACGCGCGGGACGTCTACGAGAAGCTGCGCGCGGGTGCGTCCGTGGTGCAGGTCTACACGGGCTTCATCTACGAGGGGCCCGGCATGGTTCGCCGCATCCTCCCCGAACTGGCCCGACTGCTCGCGAAGGACGGCTTCACCCACGTCACGCAAGCCATTGGCGCGGAGCACCCGGGTCTCAAGAAACCCTCGGCCTGAAAAGAGAAACGCCGGGACGCCCTCAGGGGGCATCCCGGCGTTCAGGGCCCTGTGCCTCGCGCCACGGCTCGTGGGGGCAGCAGGGCTGAAAAAGTGAGCGCTCGCCGGCGCCTTGGAGTTTCACCGGCGAGCGCCCCGGGCCGCCTGACTAGGAGACGGGCCTCGAAAGCCTTTTATTCTTGGATCGTCAGCGAACCGCCCACGGTGCTGACTTCCACCTCATGGGTGCCCGCGCCGTAGGTCTGGGTCTTGGTGCCCAGGGCGACGGACTTCCCGTTGAAACTTCCCCCCACCGAAGTGAATTCCACCCGCGCATCCGCTCGCTCCGGCAGCTTCAGCCGGACGTCGCCCGACACGGTGCTGATTTCAGCACCCTCGAGCTTCTTGGGGGCCAGGACCACTTCCCCTTTAACGGTGCTCACCCACAACCGTCGCTCCGAACCGTTCACTTCCACACGACCGTCCACGGCGGACACACGCTGCTCCCCCTTCACGCCCTGCACCGTCACCCCCGCATTCACCACCGAGACTTCCACCTCCGAGTCGCGCGGCACCTTCACCACGAACCTCACGGGGTTGAAGCTCCCCTTGCACGAGTGCCTCTGCTCCTCGCAGGGGCCGCAGCACACCCTCGCCCGGATGTCGTCACCCTCCTGGGTAACCTCGACCTCTGTCGCCTTCCGCCCGCTCCCCGGATTTTCCTGAACCGCCTCGATTACCACTTTATTCCCGTCTACCGCATCTACGCGAACTGCGCCATCAACATTGGAGACATGGACCCGGGGGGTTCCGTCCGTGTCGAATTTCCAAGACTGCGGAGCCGGGGACGAGGCCAACACGACCAGAAGTGGAAACAACATGAGAGGTGCTCCGAGGTAGGGTGGGATTACCCCACCTTACGGCGAAGCCCGGTCCCCATTGCCGGCGAGCGACGCGAAGTATCCACGCCGGTCTGACATGCCCTCAGGGGCCGTGGACCACTCGCTGGTACAGCGCGTCATGGAGGCGGACCAGCCGCTCCAGGGACAGCTCCCGCGCGACGAACTCCCGGGCCGCGCGCCCCATCCGGCGGGCCTTCTCAGGGTTGGACAGGAGCTGGTTGAAGGCCTGGGCCAGTTGGGCGGGCCGTTCCGCCGGGACGACGAGTCCTCGTTCGCCATCCCGGACCAGGTCCGTGTTTCCTCCAACGCGGGTCACCACCATGGGGAGTCCGGCGGCCATGCCCTCCATGACGGCGTTGGACATGCCTTCCGCGCTGGAGCAGAGGACGCCCAGGGTCGCCCGGGCGTAGATGGCGGCGACGTCCGTCCGGTGGCGGAGGAAGTGGACCGTGTCCGACACCCCCAGCTCCGCGGCCAGCGTCTCCAGCTCCTTGCGGCGAGGGCCGTCCCCCACGAGGAACGCGTGGAGCGGCGTGCCCCCGTGGTGGAGCATGGCGAGCGCGAGGAGCAGGTCCTCCTGGCGCTTCACCGGGTGGTTCATGTTGGCGACATGGACGACGACGGGCGCGGTGCCGGTGTCGGGGAGGGGCGCCTTGAGGCCCTCTCGCGAGCGAGCATCGAAGCGCGCCAGGTCCAGGCCGTTGTGGATCACGGAGATGCGCGCGGCGGGCAGGCCCTCCTCGTCCACGAGCAGCCGCCGGATGGCCTCCGCGTTGACCACGACATGGTCCGCCAGGGCCGTCAGCCGCGCATGCACCGCTCGGCGCGTGGGGCCCTGCCAGTGGGACAGGTCCAGGCGTCCGACGATGACCTTGCAGCCGGCGAGCTTCGCGGCCGGCACGGCGATGAGCGAGGAATAGAAGTCATGCACGTGGACCAGGTCCACGCGGTTGGAGCGCAGCCACCGGGCCATGCGCAGCACCTGGTACGCGGTGTTGGCCTGCGCGACGGAGCCCTTGAGGGGAAACGTCTCCGCCGTGTAGCCCAGCTTCCACACCGCGCCCATCAGCGGCCCGGCGTCCTCCAGCACGGAGACCTGGAGCTGATAGCTGGGGGGCAGTCCCCGAAGCAGCTCCAGCACCTGCACCTCCGTCCCGCCGATGTGGAAGGAACGGGTGAACTGCACCAGGCGCACGGGCCGCGTGCCCATGCTCGGGTCTTCACGCCGCATGGCCCGCTCCCTCCCACGTCCCCGCCGGGCCCGTGGGCACGCGCCCTGCCTCCGGCGCGCCGTCCACCTCCGCCGCCTGCTCCGCTCGGGCGATGCGGTCCGCCGCCGCGGCCAGGCCGAAGAGGATGTAGCAGTGCGCGGAGAGGATGTAGCCCGAGAACAAGTCACACGTCAGGTAGCCCGCGATGGAGGCGCTGAGTGCGCGTGCGAGCCACCCCACCTCGCGGCTGCTCGCCGCGGCGAAGGTGCCTCCGGCGGCGCCTCCCGCGAACACCATGAAGAACAGCATGCCCACCCAGCCCAGCTCCCCAATCACATCCAGGAAGATGTTGTGGGCCACGTAGGCGCGCCGGGCCTCGGGCGGCGCGTACTCCGCCCAAGCGAAGCGGAAGCTCCCCGCGCCCACGCCCAGGAGCGGGCGGTCCAGGCTCATGCGGCTGGCCACCTGCCATGCATAGACGCGCCCCATCGCCGAGGCGTCCTCGTGGAAGGCGGCCACCGTCTCGTTGCGCTGCCAGAAGCTGTCGGGCGCGAACACCACCAGGCCCAGCACGAAGAGCGAGCCGACGACAATCGACTGGATGCGGCGCTTCTCGCGGATGGCCCACAGGGACATGGCCACCGACAGGCCGATGAAGCCGCCGCGCGAGTGCGACACGACGATGGCCATCACCGCGAGCACCGCCGCCGCCAGACACGCCAGCCGCCAGACCCAAGGTGAGCCCTTGCGCGCCATGAAGGCCACCGCCAGCGGCACCACCAGCACCATGTTCATGGCCATGTGGTTCGGGTCCGCGTACACGCCCACCCAGCGCGCGCGGAAGCCCTCCACCAAGTCCTCCCCCACTCGATACCAATCGATGACCCCCATGGACGTCACCACCGAGGCGAGCACCATGGCCCCGCAGACGACGGCCAGTCTCCGCTGGCTCGTGATGACATTCACCACGGTCAGGTAGATGGCCGTCAGCTTGATGAGCTCGATGCCGGTGTAGCTCGCGGCCTCCGGGTTCACCGCCCACGAGACGGACGCCAGCGCCAAGGTCGAGAACCCGATGAGCGCCCAGCCTCGGGGGCCGTCCAAGGAGAGCGGCTCCGCCCGCCCCAGCCTCCGCACCACCATCAGCCCCGCGGCCATCCCCGATGTCACCAGCGCCAGCCGCAGCGGTGCCAACGCGGGAATCCACTCCCCGGGCACCGCGTACATCACCGCGGCGAACGCGGTCAGCGAATAGAAGGCCCACACGTCACGGCGCTGCCCCTGCTCTCCCGGCACCATGTCCCTCCTCCTCTGGCAGTTCCACGCCTCGCGCTTCGCGTGGGCCAGACAGAAGCAGACGACGTGCCAGCTCCCAGGCACGCAAGGCCCCGGAACTCCACGGGCTGGAGGGCCTCGGCGACTCCCCGAGGCCCACCGGGACTGAAAAAGCTACGGCACCGGGCTCGTCTCCATCGGGAGGACCTCGGAGGCCACGGGGCTCCACTGAAGGTCCTCCAGCCAACTCGGGCCCAGCTCCGACAGCAGCTTCGCGAGCGTCAAGCCGACCATGCGTCGCAACTCCTCACGAGCCTCGGGCGCGACGGCGCCCTCAAGTCCCGACAAGGCCCGCTCGGACGCGGAGGGCAGCAGGCGCGGCGCCTGCGGGGTCCCCTCGAAGAGGCGCTGGCCCAGCTCCACCGCCCGGCCCAGCGGCACCGGCCGCGCATCCGCGCGAACCTCGAGCACCGCCATGGCCACCACCGCGGCGAAGAGGCGCTCCACCCCCAGCGCCTCCATGGGCGCGCCGAAGCGAGCCACCGCCGCGCGCGCCGCCTCGGGTGTCCCGCCCAACACTCCGCGAAGGACCTCCACCTGGGCCTCCGCGCGGGCCAGCACGGCCTCGCTGGCGGCGATCTCCCGCAGCGAACGGAATGGCACCGGCTCCGCGCCCTCCACGCGCAACGCACGGCGAGGCCGCTTGCGGCGCAGGGCCTCCAGCGCGGCGGCCTCTTCTGGCAGCACCATCAGCACGCCATCGACGATGGCGCCCGGCGCCTTGGCCAGCCGGTCCGCGCGGAACTTGAGCTGGAGCGTCAGCGAGAAGCCCGTCTGGAACACGCGCCGCAGCGGCGTGTCGCGCAGCACCTCCGGGGCCTGGGCCGGGTCCGCGCCCGTCAGGTGCTCCAGACCCAGCGAGAGGTAGTCCCGCGTCATCTCACCCACGCGCCGCACGGCATCCAGGTCACCCGGGTCCGCCAGCTCCGCCACGAGCACCGCGTTGGCCACGCCGGTCAGCTCATCCTCGGCGTTCTGCCGCTCCACGTCGGTGAGGCCTCGGAAGGCGGCCTCAAGGTAGTCCACATGCCCCTGCGACGAAGCCAGCGCCGTGCCCGGCGCGCGCCCGCGCGGCGCCCCCACGTCCACGCGGCTGAAGAGGGACACCGCGTCCTCCAGCGAGGGGAAGCCCAGGTCCAAGAGGCGGCCCTTGCGGAACTGGAACGCGGTCTCCTCCAGTTCGCCCGGAATCTCCCAGCGCACGGCCTCCAGCAGACGCACCGCCTCGAAGGGGTTCTCCGCGATGAGGTCGTTGATGAGCGCGCGCACCGCGGACATCTCCACGCCCTCGGCGGTGATTTCGACGAGGTAGCGGCCCTCGGGCGTCTCCACCGTCACGCCCTGCGGGTTGACGTCCGGGTTCTCCTCCCGGTCATGAAGGACGACGAACTCGCGCAGCACCAGCTCCAGCACCTCCAGGTCCAACGCGTGGAGCTTGCGAAGGAACTCGGCGGTGTCGTCGAAGCCGCCGCGCGAGGCGCGCAGCCACGTGAGCGCCTGGTGCGCGTCCAGCTTGTCGCGCTGCCACGCCCCCAGGTCCACGAAGGCGCGGAACTGCGCGGGGGACGCGAGCTGCACGAGCTCCGTCGCGTCCGCCAGACCGACCTCCTGGATGGTGAGGTAGAGGCTCTCCGGCGGCAGCGCGCGCACCACGGCCTGCGCATCCGCCCCGTCCAAGAGCGCATCCACCCGCCGCTTGGGCGACAACCGCATCAACTGCTGCTGCAGCTCGCGCAAGGCGAGCTGCGAATCCCTGCCATGACCCTTGCCGTTTTCGGACACGGCGGCGTGCCTACCACAGCGCCCCGCCCGTCGGGAGGGGAACCCCCACCCGAGCGGCGACTACCCGATGCTGTCAGTCCTCGGAGGACTCGGGACGTACGCGGGAGGACTTGCCGAACGTGTCGAGCAGCGCGTTCCAGACCTCGTCCACGCCCCGCGGCTCCGTCGAGGAGAACGGCAGGATGGCCTCCATGGGCAGGTCCAACTGCTTCGACAGCTCCACCAGGCGGGGGCGCGTCTTGGCCTTGGTGAGCCGGTCAATCTTCGTGGCCACCACCATCACCTTGCGTTTGTGCGCCTGGAGATAGTCGAGCGTGGCCAGGTCATCCGGCGTGGGCCCCACCTCCGCGTCGATGATGCTCACCACCACCTCCAGGCGGTGACGCTTCTCGAGGTAGGTGGTGATCATCTTCTCCCACTGGGCCTTGTCCGCCTTGCTCGCACGGGCGAAGCCATAGCCCGGCAAGTCACACAGGCGGACCTGGTGACGGACGGGGCCTCGCTCCAGGTCCACGTCGAAGAAGTTGAGCGTGCGGGTGCGGCCGGGGGTGTTCGACACACGCACCAGCTTCTTGCGGCCGGTGAGCGTGTTGATCATGGAGGACTTGCCCACGTTGGAGCGGCCGACAAAAGCCACCTCCGCGGAATGTCCCTGTGGATAGCCCTTGGGCTCCACGGCGGTGATGACGAAGCGTGCGTCGAGAATCTTGATCACGCGGCTATTTCTTCGCGGTGGTGGTGGGAGGAGTAGCGGGAGTGGACGCCTCGGTGCGGGCCGCGCGACGGGCGCGCTCCGCCGACCAGTGGTCGATGGCCTTCAGCGACTCCTTGAAGTCGAACGGCCGCAAGGAGGGCGAGGAGGCGTCATGGCAGGAGCGGCACTGCTTCTCTGACGGGTCCACCAACCCCACCAGCCGCGCCAGCTCCGGGTCCTTCATCACGTACTCGGGCGAGTAGTACTGCCCGCCCCCGTGACATGTCTCACAGCTCACACTGGCCTGCGACTGCGCCACCTGGTCTGGCGAGTGGCACGACAGGCACCGGCCGTCCTTCTGCTGCTGCTCGGACAGGGAGCTCACCGCGCGGGCGTGCTTGGACTGCATCCAAGCCTCGTAGGCTTCCGGGTGGCAGCCCTTGCAGCTGTCGGCGCCGACGAAATCCGCCGCTCCGGCCGCGCCACAGAGGGCCAGCAGGAGGACGGGCAGGACCCTGAAGCCAGATGCGCGCATGGCTCGCGAAGTAGCAGACCCCCCCGGACGGGGCAAGGCGTCTCGTGGTTGAATGCCTGTCGGAATCGTCCGTTGAAAGAGAGGGCAGCGCTTGAGCCCCGCCCGCCCTTTCCATTAGGGAGGAAGTCGTGATGAGGACCCTGACCGCGCTCGCCGTGCTCGCCCTTGCCTTCCCCGCCGCCGCCAAGCCCTGGCAAGGCGTGGAGCCTGGCGTCACCAAGAAGGACGAAGTCATCAAGAAGTTCGGCGAGCCCTCGCGGACCGTGAGCCAGGACGGCAAGGAGACCATCGCCTACCTGGGCAAGGAGGCCATCAAGGGCACCAGCCAGGCCCAGTTCAAGGTGGACCCCGCCTCGCAGGTCATCGAGCGCATCGACGTGTTCCCCGGGCCGGTCATCGACAAGGAGACCATCGAGACCAGCTACGGCCCGGCCTGCCCCTCCGGCCCCGTGCCCGCGGCGCCGTGCTACCAGCGCAAGCTCACCGACGACTTCCGCACCTACTTCCTCTACCCCAAGCTGGGGCTGGCCATCTTCTTCAACGAGGACGGCAAGACGGTGCAGTCGTTCACGTTCACCACCCAGAAGGCCGCGAAGTAGGCCCCCCACCGTGCACGTCTTCGGGCTGACGGGTGGTATCGCCTCCGGCAAGAGCACCGTCACGCGGATGCTCCGGGAGCTGGGTGCGGAGGTCATCGACGCGGACGTGCTGGCCCGGCAGGTGGTGGAGCCCGGCACGCCGGGGCTCGCGTCCATCGCGGAGCGCTTCCCGGGCGTGATTGGCCCGGACGGGCGCCTGGACCGGGCGAAGCTCGCGGCCCGGGTCTTCGGCAACGAGGCCGAGCGCTCCGCCCTCAACGCCATCACCCACCCGCGCGTGCGCGAGGCCTTCCTCGAGAAGCTCCGGTTCCTGGAGGAGCGGGGCGTGGAGCGCGTCATCTACGACGTGCCGCTGCTCATCGAAGCGGGGATGCACACGTGGCTTGCGGGAGTGGCCCTGGTGTGGGTGCCCCGGGAGCTGCAGAAGGCGCGGTTGATGTCGCGCGACGGGTTGGACGAGGCGGCGGCCGAGGCCCGGCTGGCGTCCCAGCTCCCCCTGGACGACAAGCGGGCGCACGCGACGTGGGTCATCGATAACAGCGCGGACCTGGCGGCCACCCGAGCCCAGGTGGAGACAGTCTGGCGCGCCATGCTCGCACACGGCTGACGGACGGGTATGCTGCGCGCGCAATGAGCGAGACGCGCAAGAAGGCCGGCGCCGGGACGTACTTCGTCACGGGTTACCCTGGGTTCATCGGCAAGCGGCTGGTGGAGCACATCGCCCGGGAGGACCCGAAGGGGCACATCTACGCGCTGGTCCAACCCAAGGCGCTCAAGGAGGCCCAGAAGCACGCGGCCCGCTTGAAGGGCGCCACCGTGGAGCTGCTCACCGGCGACGTGGTGGACATGCACCTCGGCCTGTCCGGCGAGGAGTATCAACGCCTGTGCGAACGGGTGACGGACATCTTCCACCTGGCCGCCGTCGCGCAGCTGGGCGTGCCCAAGGACACCGCGTGGCGCGTCAACGTGGATGGCACGCGGAACATGCTGGAGCTGGCGCGCGACTGTGAGCACCTGGCGCGCTTCAACCACTTCTCCACCTGCTACGTGTCCGGAGACCGGCTGGGTGTCATCGCCGAGGACGAGCTGGACCGGGGCCAGAGCTTCCGCAACCCCTACGAGGAGACGAAGTTCCAGGCGGAGCGGCTGGTCACGCGCGCCGGCGCCACCCTGCCCGTCACCATCTACCGGCCGTCGAGCGTGGTGGGCGACTCGCGCACGGGCGAAATCGACAAGTTCGAGGGGCCCTACTACCTGGGCATCCTGCTCGTCACCTCGCCGCTGGTCGTGCCGCTGCCCCTGCCCGGCAACGGCGTGGCGCCGCTGAACGTGGTCCCCGTGGACTTCGTGGTGGAGGCGGTGTGGCGGCTGTCGAAGGACTTGCGCGCGGTGGGCCGCACGTTCCATCTGGTGGACCCCAACCCCATGAGCGCGCGCCGCGTGTACGAGCTCATCGCGGAGAAGGCCAACAAGAAGCTGCCTCGCTTCAACCTGTCCGCGCGCGCCGCCGATGTCATGTTGCGGCTGCCGGTGCTGGAGAAGCTGGCCCGCCCTCAGCGCGCGGCCATCAGCTACGTCAACCACCTGGCCATCTACAACTGCCACAACACGCTGGAGCTCCTCGACGGCACGGGTGTCCGCTGCCCTCCCCTGTCCTCGTATCTGGACCAGTTGGTGGCGTACGTGCGCGAGCAGTACCGCAAGCGCCGCGAGGGCACCGAGGTCGAAGACCCGCTGGACCAGGGAACGGCGACCGGGTGAGTTGACGGGGCGGGCCAGGGCGAGGCCGTGATAGACCGGATGGCCTCATGGCACGCTCCTTCCAGGTAGGCGATACCTTCACGCACGTCCGCGAGTGCGACGTGTACCGGCCCATCTACTACGCGGGTGCATCTGGGGACTTCAATCCCATCCACATCGACCCGGAGGTCGGCAAGGTGGCCGGCCTCGACGGCGTCATCCTCCAGGGGCTCTGTACGCTGGGCTGGGCGGTGGAAGCCGTCGCCGTCTTCGTCGGAGACCCGGGCCGCATCCGCAAGGTGAAGGTGCGCTTCTCGCGCCCTGTCCGCCCGGAAGACACCGTCACCTTCGAGGGCCGCGTCACCGCCATCGAAGCGGGCCGGCTCACCACCGAAGTCACCGCCACCAATCAGCGCGGCGAGGCCGTCCTCAGGGGCGCCGTCGTCGAAGCCTCCATCGGATAACCACCATGGCCATCGACAAGCGCTTCATCGGCCGGGAGTACGGCCCGTTCACCTATACGATTGGCGCGGAGAAGCTGCGCGAGTTCGCCATGGCCGTGGGCGGCGCGCACCCCGCCGCCGGAACCCCGGGCGAGCCCCCCGCTCACGTCAGTCCCCTCCTCTACGACGACCAGGCGGCCAAGGCGGGGCCCTATGGGGACTTGATTGCCTTCCCCAGCTTCGCGGTCGTCTTCGCCATCCGTCCGTTCGCCACCGCCGTCGCGGACCCGGAGCTCGAAGTGAATCTGCTGATGCTCGTGCACGGCGAGCAGGAGCTGGAGTTCCTGGACGTCATGCGCCCAGGCGACGTGATGACCACCACGGGCCGCATCTCGGACATCTACGAGAAGGCGGGCAAGCAGTTCCTCATCGCCACGACGGAGTCACGCAATCAGCGTGGTGAGCTCGTGGTGAAGGGCACCTGGACCGCCGTCGTCCGAGGGTAGTGCCCGCCGTGCCGTGTGAGGCCAGGGGTTGAGCGCTCCTGGCCTCCTCGCGCTCTCGCTCGCGAGATGCCGTGCCTACGACTCCGCGCCGAGGAGCTTCTGGACCGCCGCGCGTTCTTCGCTCAGCGATGCCCGCTCGGAGGCTGAGAGCTTCAACGCCTCCAACTCACGAAGCCGCTCGCGCGCACGCCCCTGCTCCGACAGGACCACCGCCAGCTCCGCGCTGGCAAGCAGCACCCGAGCCCGCTCCAACATCGTCCCGCCGCTGGCCTTCTTCACCGCGCCGTCGAGGACCTTCGCGGCGGCCTCGTCATCCGCCTTGAAGTCACGCAGACGGCGCGCGGCCTCGAGTGCCTTGCCCAGCGCGGTCGCGGGCGAGTCCTCCGTGTCCATGTCGTCGTCGCCATATCCCTCGGGCTCGTCCTTGCGGATGAACATGACCGAGTTCCCATTCGGGTCGACGACGGTGAAGCGAGACTGCCCTTTCTTCATCCGCGTGATTCTCGGCACGCCTCGCAACGGGACCTTGCCGTAGGCCTGTCGAAAGGCCGCCGAGAACTGCTCGTGCAGCGTCTCCACCTCGCTCACGATGATGAGACAGACGCTGTAGGCCGCCGCCGGGTCCAATCCCTTCACCCCAAAGAAGTGGAGCTCCGCGCCGTTGCGATTCATGGCCGCATAGGGGTTCGGCGCTCGCTGTTGATAGGTCGTCTTGAAGCCCAGCCGGGCATAGAACTCGAGTGTCGTCCCAAGCTCCACACACGGGAGCGCGGGGATGCTGGAATCACTGTTCATGGATGCGCCTCACGCATGCCGCACGCACGGCCCGCTTCCAATGGCGCACGACACGCCATGAAACTGTCACCATGACAGTCGACTGTCAATCTGACTTGCGGATCCGGGCTCAGGCCGCGGCGATGACACCTTCGTCGAGGAGCTGCGCGAGGATGCGAGCGGTATCCAGCCGAGTCATCCCCGACAGGGCGAACAGGTCCTCGAACGTCACCGCGCCATCAATCTGCGCGAGCACGAAGCCCGCGCGGTGGTCCAGGCTGAGCCAGATGATGTCGTCAGGCTGGAGGCGAACCCGGGGCACGCGGCCCAGGTCTCCGAGCTTCGACTCGAGCATGCCCATCAACATCCGCTCGCTGCGCGCACGAAGCGCCTCGACGCGAGGGTCCCCTGGAGCCAGTTCCTGCGCCTTGAAGAGCAGGTCGACCGCCCCCGAATGGTCATCCAGCTCCAGCAGGTCCGTCGCCCCTCGGAGAAGGCGCTCCAGCTCGCTCTCTCCTGTGGGGACGCCAAACTCATCCGTGTCGCCTTCGGGAACGCCGAACTCCTGCGTGGTGGGAGCGGCGTCACGGGCCAGCAGGTCCAGCACGTCGCTGCCAGGAGGCGGCTCGTCGACGTCCGGCAACAGCACGCTGGGCGAGCGCTCCTCATCCTCTTCGTCCAGCGGGCCGGGCTCACCTTCGGCCCACGCGCCCCAGTCGCCCTCCAGCGACGACAGCGGGAGGATGTCGTGGGGTGAGTTCAAAGACGGAGCGCCCCGCCCCACCGGCACGTCCAGCGACGACAGGGCCTCGCGAGCCCGGACGTTGCCTGAGTCCAACACGAGCGCCCGCTCGAACAGCTTGCGCGCCCCCTGCGGGTCGCCACTGAGGCGCAGCCACTGTCCCGCCTCGACGAGCTGGTTGGCGCGCTCCGTGGTCATCTAGCTCCCCATGCCGCCTCTCGCGGCGCCCTTGAGGCTGGCAAGACATCCCGCGAGCAGCTCACACGCGCGCCCCAGGGCTCCCGTGTCCTCGCCCGAACGAACGCGCCGCGCGTGCTCCAGCATCTGCTCGGCGCGAGGCACCACGTCCGGGGAAAGGCCCCCTCCCCCTGGCAAGAGCCGCGCGCGCGTCAGCGCGTCCATGACGTCGCGCGCGAGGGTGTCCAGCTCCACGCGCTTGGCGGTCAGCGCCTCGGAGGTGCGCGCGGCCATCAGGTAGCCCCGCTGCTCGTCCATGATGCGCTTGAGCTCCTCCTCGGTGAGGCCACTGGAGGCGGTGACGGTGATGGACTGGCGCAGGCTCGTCTCACGGTCCCTCGCGGAGACGGACACGATGCCCTCCGCGTTGATGTCGAACGTCACCTCGATTTCCACCTGCCCTCGCGGCGCCTCGCGCAGGCCCGTGAGGACGAACTCGCCCAAGAGTTCGTTCTGGTGCGCCTGCTCGTGCTCGCCCTGGAGCACCATGATCTTCACCAGCCGCTGGAAGTCCTTCGACGTCGCGAAGACCTCCGTGGCGGACGTGGGCACCGTCGTGTTCTTCGGGATGATGCGCCGCACATAGCCACCAGCGATGGCCACCCCGAGGCTCTGCGGCGTGACATCCAACAACAGCAGCTCACCCTCCTGAGCCACCAGCGCGTGCGCTTGAATCGCCGCGCCCAGGGCCACCACCTCGTCGGGGTGCACCCCCTTGCACGGCTCGCGGCGGAAGTAGGTGCGCACGGCCTCGACGACCTTGGGCATGCGCGACATGCCGCCCACCAGGATGACTTCCTTCAGCTCCGACGCGCGCACGCCCGCTTCGCCCAGCACCTCCGTGGTGATGCCCACCACGCGCTCGGCCAGGTCCGAGGTCAGCTCCTCCAGCTTCTCGCGCGACAGCGCGGCCTGGAGATGAAGCGCGGCGCCCGCTCCGGGAGGCGTGCTGATGAACGGCAGGTTGAGCTGCGTCTCGCGGACGCTGGACAGCTCCACCTTGGCCTTCTCCGCCGCGTCCTTGAGCCGCTGCAAGGCCATGCGGTCCTTGCGCAAGTCGATGCCGTGCTCCTTCGCGAAGCCGAAGACGAGCCACTCGATGATGCGGTTGTCCCAGTCCTCGCCGCCCAGGTACGTGTCGCCGCCGGTGCCCACCACGTCGAAGACACCCTGGTTGATCTCCAGCACGGACACATCGAAGGTGCCGCCGCCCAGGTCCAGCACCGCCACGCGGCCATTCACCGTGCGGCTGAAGCCGTACGCGAGCGCCGCCGCGGTGGGCTCGTTGATGATGCGCAGGACCTCCAGACCGGCGATGCGGCCCGCGTCCTTGGTGGCCTGGCGCTGGGCGTCGTTGAAGTACGCCGGCACCGTGATGACGGCCTTGCTCACCGGGCGGCCGAAGTGCGCCTCCGCGTCCGCCTTCAGCTCCTGGAGAATCATGGCGCTGATCTCCGGAACCGACAGGTCCCTGCCTCCCATGCGGATGCGCAGGTCATCGTGCTGACCCGCGACCACCTCGTAGGGCAGCGTGCGAAGCGCGTCCTGCACCTCGTGCGAGGAGAACTTCCGGCCGATGAGCCGCTTGGCCGCGTACACCGTCTCCTGGGGATTGGTGATGGCCTGGCGCTTGGCGATGCCACCCACCAGGCGCTTGCCGTTCTTCGACACCGCCACCACCGACGGCGTCAGCGTCTGGCCCGTGCGGTTCTTGATGACGACCGGCTGCCCGTCCTGGACGGTGGCGACGATGCTGTTCGTCGTCCCCAGGTCGATGCCAATGAGAGGTTCGGACTCAGCCATGGCGGAGCGTGTCCATCCTAGAACGTCCAGCGCAGCTTCTTGAGCGCGGCCTTGGCCTCGGCGTTGTCAGGCTCCAACTTCGCCGCATCCTCGAACACCCGCTTGGCCAGCTTCTTGGACCCGCCATCCATGAGAATCCGCCCCAACAACAGATGGTGCTCGACCCGAGCCCCCTGAAGGTCCACGGCCCGCTGCGCCAGCACGCGCACCTCCCCCACATCCTGGCCCTGCTGAAGCCCCAGCTTCGCCGCGCGAAACGCCGCCTCCGCGTTCGCCCCATCCAGCGAGTACGCCAGCCGGTACGCCGCCAGCGCCGCCACATCGTCGCTGTGCTGCTCCAGCTCGCGCCCCCGAGCCACCTCGATGGCCGAGCGCTGCTCGTCATGGCGCTTGCGGGCTTCCAGGAGCAGCGTCGCCACCTCGCGGTTCTTCGGGTCCATCGTCTGGACCTGGTGGAAGTCCTGATACGCCCGCTCCCACTCGCCCCGAGCCACCGCCGCCTTGCCTCGCGCCACCAGCTCCGAGAGCTTCACGTTGCGCGCCATGTACGGATGGCGGGCGAGCCGGGCCTGGCGCTCCGCGCGCCGGGCCTCCGACTCCGCATCGTTCACCGGTGCGGGCGCGGGAGGAGGAGGCGCCGCGACGGGCGGCGGGCGGGGCAGCGACCTCGGCACGGGCGTGAGCGGCGTCAGCTCCATCTCGGGGTACGACGCGGCGGCGGGCGGAGCTGCGGGGGCAACGGGCGCGGCGGCCTTGGCGGACGCCTGCGCGAGGGCCGGATTCGCCTTGAGGTACGCGTCGCGCTTGTCCTGCTGGGTGAGGACGTTGTGCGCGTCGGTCAGCCTCCGGAAGATGCGCTCCATGCGCGCGCGGAAGCTGCCCAGGTTCTTTCCGAAGTAGCGGTCCGGGTGATACCGCCGCGACGCGTTGTAATACGCCTGCTTCGCCTCGGCGGCGGGGGCACCGGGACGCAACCCGAGGACGGCGAAATGATCCATCCCGTCCAGGGCCCGCTCCAGGTCGATGATCTCCTTCTTCCGCTCGGGCTCCAGGTCCACGTCCTCGGCCAGCGCGGCATCCACCGCCGGGGCAGGCTGGTTCCGGGGCACCACTCGCGCGGGGACGATGGCGCCCTTCGCGCGAAGCGAGAGCAGCACCGCGATGGTGCGAGCCTCACCCAGGGTGGAACGTGACAGCACCAGCTCGATGCGCTCGACGCGGCCCACGAGCGACAGCACCGCCGACTCCTCCGGCGAGAGCTGGAGGCGAGCGGGGTCCACGTTGGGCACGGTGGCGATGTGGTCCGTCCGAGCCCCCAGGCCGACAATCGTGTTTGGCGAGCTCACAGGACGGTCCACGAATGGGTTGCCGAAGACGGAAAGCCTAGGTTTGGGGGGAGCGGGGCGTCAAACACCCAGTTTGCCCCCGCCCAGGCTCCCCGTCTCCAGGGTGCCAGTCTCTAGAGGGCGGTCAGCACCCGCTCGATGATGGCCAGGCTCTCGTCCAGCTCCTCGCGGGTGATGGTGAACGGTGGGGCGAAACGGACCGTCCGGTCGCCGGCGGCGTTGCCCAGCACCCCCGCCTCGCGCAGCTTCGCGAGCACCTGGGGCGCATCCCGGTCCATCTCCAGGCCGATGAGCAGCCCCTGGCCGCGCACCTCCACCACCCGGCCCGCGGGCAGACGCCCCTGGATTTCCCGGAGGCGGCCTAGGAAATAGGCCCCCTTGGCCGTCACCTCCTCCAGGAAGCCTGGCCCGCGAATCACGTCCAGGACGGCGTTCGCGGCGGCCGCGGCCACCAGGTTTCCGCCGAACGTGGAGCCGTGGCTGCCCGGAGACAGGCTCGCGCCCACCTCGTCGCGGCACAGCATGGCGCCAATGGGCAGGCCGTTGCCCAGCGCCTTGGCCATGCTGATGGCGTCCGGGAGGATGCCGTCGCGCATGAAGCCGAAGGGGATGCCCGTGCGGCCCATGCCGGTCTGGATTTCATCCACCAGCAGGAGCAGGCCCTTCTCGTCACACAACGCGCGCAGCCCCTTGAGGAAACCCGGCGGGGCCTGCCGCACCCCACCCTCGCCCTGGATGGGCTCCACCAGGATGGCGGCCGTGGTGGACTTCACCGCGTTGCGCACGGCGTCCAGGTCGCCGTAGGGCACGTGCTGGAAGCCCGCGGGCAAGGGCTCGAAGCCCGCATGGTACTTCGGCTGTCCCGTCGCCGTGACGGTGGCCAGGGTGCGGCCGTGGAAGCTGCGCTCGAAGGTGATGACCTCGAAGCGCCCCGGCATCCCGCGGTCCTTCATCACCTTGCGGGCCAGCTTCAGCAACGCCTCGTTGGCCTCCGCGCCGGAGTTGCAGAAGAACGCGCGCGACAACCCGCTCCACTCACACAGCTTCGCCGCCAGGTCGATCTGCGGCTGCGAGTAGAACGCGTTGGAGACGTGCCACAGCGAGTCGAGCTGCGCGTGCGCAGCGGCCACCACGTCGGGATGGCAGTGTCCCAGCGCACACGTCGCCACGCCGCCGATGAGGTCCAGGTACACGCGCCCGTCCGCGTCCCAGACGCGAGTCCCTCGCCCTTTGACCAGGACGATGGGCTGCTGCTTGTAGTTCTGCAGCAGATGACTCTTGGCCTTCTGGATGAGGGTGTCGTTGGAGGCCGGGGTTGCGGTGGCGGGTACGGGCTGCGGCAAGGGGGTCACCTTCCTTGAGCGTGAGTGGGACGGCTGCGAGCGCGCCATATAGCGCGCTACAGGATGTAGCGCGACAGGTCCTCGTCCTGGATGATGGCGCCCAGGCGCTCGCGCACATAATTGCCGTCCACCTGAAAGTCCCGAGGCCCCAGCTCACTGGCGGAGAAGGACACCTCGTCGAGCAGCCGCTCCAGGACGGTGTGCAAGCGGCGAGCACCGATGTTCTGCGTGCGCTCGTTCGCTTGCTGGGCGATGCGCGCCAGCTCCGTCACGGCGTCGTCGGAGAAGGACAGCCGCACGCCCTCGGTGGCCAGCAGCGCGGTGTACTGCCGCAAGAGGGAGTTCTTCGGCTCACGCAGGATGCGGATGAGGTCGTCACCGGAGAGCGGCTCCAGCTCCACGCGGATGGGGAAGCGGCCCTGGAGCTCCGGGATGAGGTCGCTGGGCTTGGAGACGTGGAAGGCGCCCGCGGCGATGAAGAGCATGTGGTCCGTCTTCACCATGCCGTACTTGGTGTTGACGGTGGAGCCCTCGACGATGGGGAGGATGTCGCGCTGCACGCCCTCGCGCGAGACGTCCGGGCCCCCGCCGCCCTTGCCGCCCTCGCGGCTGGCGATCTTGTCGATTTCGTCGATGAACACGATGCCGTTCGACTCGGCGCGGGCCACGGCCTCGCGCTGGACGCGGTCCGGGTCCACCAGCTTCTGGGCTTCTTCCTGGCGCAGGAGTTGGAGCGCCTCGGGCACACGCACGCGGCGGCGGCGCGTCTTGTTCATGCCCGGCATGTTCTTGAAGAGGTCCTGGAGGTTGACGCCAATCTCCTCCATGCCCTGCCCCGAGAAGCCGCGCATGAAGGTGGGCGCGCTGTCGCTCATCTCCACCTCGACGAACTGGTCATCGAGCGTTCCGGCGCGAAGCTGGGCGCGCAGCTTGTCGCGCTCCGAGTCCCCCAACCGCTGCGGCGGAGGAGAGAAGCCGAACGGCGGCGGCGAGGACGGCGTGCGCGGGGCGCCGTTGTTCTGGAGCAACTCCATGAGCCGGTCCTCTGCCATCTCCTCGGCGCGAGGCCGGACCTTCTCCGTCTCCTCGTCACGCACCAGGGAGATGGCGGCTTCGACGAGGTCGCGAATCATCGACTCCACGTCGCGCCCCACGTAGCCCACCTCGGTGAACTTGGAGGCCTCCACCTTGACGAAGGGCGCCTGGGCCAGCTTCGCCAGACGGCGGGCAATCTCCGTCTTCCCCACGCCGGTGGGGCCAATCATGATGATGTTCTTCGGATAGATTTCGTCGCGCAGGTCGTCGGAGACCTGCTGACGGCGCCACCGGTTGCGCAGCGCGATGGCCACCGCGCGCTTGGCGGCGTTCTGCCCGACGATGTAGCGGTCCAGCTCTCCCACCACCTCGCGGGGCGTGAAGGTGGAAGTCTTTCGCGTCTCAGCCAAGGGGTGGCTCCTAGAGCTCTTCGAGAGAGATGTTGGAGTTGGTGTAGATGTCGATTTCACCGGCGATGGCGAGCGACTGCTGGGCCACCTCGCGGGCGGACAGCTGGGTGTGCGCCATGAGGGCACGCGCGGCGGCGAACGCGTACGGGCCTCCGCTGCCCACCGCGGCGATGCCGTAGTCCGGCTCGATGACGTCACCCGCGCCGGAGAGGATGAAGGTCTTCTCCCGGTCCGCGACGATGAGCAGGGCCTCCAGGCGCCGCAGGAAGCGGTCGGTGCGCCAGTCCTTGCCCAGCTCGACGCAGGCGCGCGCCATGTTCTTCTGGTGCTCCTTGAGCTTGCCCTCGAAGCGCTCGAACAAGGTGAAGGCATCGGCGGTGCTGCCCGCGAAGCCGGCGAGGACCTGCCCCTCCCCCAGCTTGCGGACCTTCTTCGCCGTGTTCTTCATCACCGTCTTTTCGAGGGAGACCTGGCCGTCGCTGGCGATGGCGACCTTCCCGTCGCGCCGCACACAGAGGATGGTGGTGCCGTGGAACATGGTGCGGGTTTAACAAGCCGCGCCCCCCGTTTCCAAGGAACACCGCCCGCCTGTCCGCTCCCGCACCGTTTCCTCGGGCCCGAGGCGCAAGCGCCCCGCCCTCACGCCCGGGGATGCGCGGCGTCGTAGACCTGCTGGAGCTGCTCCCAGGTGACGTGGGTATAGCGCTGCGTGGTGGACAGGCTCGCGTGGCCCAGCAGCTCCTGGATGCTGCGGATATCCGCGCCGCCGCCCAACAGGTGCGTGGCGAAGGAGTGACGCAACGCGTGTGGACTCACCTTGCGCGCCAGCGCGCACTTCAGCACGTGCGCGTCCAGGTGGCGGCGGATGCTGCGGGGCGTGAGCCGTCCGCCCCGGAAGTTGAGGAAGATGGCGTCCGGTGCCTGCGCGTCATGGGGCTCCGCGAGGAGCTCTCCCCGGCGGGACAGGTAGGCCTCCAGCGCGCGGATGGCCTGCGCGTTGACGGGCACGAGCCGCTCCTTGCTGCCCTTGCCCATGACGCGAATGATGCGCCCGCTCCGGTCCACGTCGAGCAGGTCCAACGAGCACAGCTCGCTGATACGCAGCCCGCCGCCGTAGAGCAGCTCCAGGATGGCCTTGTCCCGCAGGCCCAGCACCGACTTCAGGTCATGCACGTCCAGGAGGGCGAACACCTCCTCCACGGGCAACACCTTGGGCAGGGCCTTGGGCAGCTTCGGACTCTTCACCAGCTTCGCGGGGCTGGCGGGGAGCAGCTTCTGGCGCACCAGGTACTTGTAGAAGGACTTGATGGACGCAAGGCGGCGGGCGCGGCTCGCGGGGGCGTGGTCCACGCTGAGCGTGCCCAGATAGCCGCGAATCGCGGCGTGAGTCCCCGCCAGGAGCGACAGCTTCATCCGCTCGGTGAGGTAGCGCTCGAAGTCGACCAGGTCGATGAGGTAGTTGCGCACCGTGTGCGGTGACGAACCCTTCTCGTCCTCGAGGTGGACTCGGAACTTCTCCAGGAGCGGCGACAGGTTCGTCATGGCGAGCCAGAGCGTAGGGGGCCCGGAGAGCCTCGCAAGATTCCGGGCCCCGCGAAATGGCTACTGCGCCTGAGCGGGTGCGGCCGTGGCCGCGGCCGGAGGAACGGCCGGCGTGCTGGACGCGTGCGAGGGAAGCAGCGCGACGCACGTGGCCTCCGACAGCCAGGCCTTCTCGCACATCCACGTGAGGATGGGGTTTCGCACCTGCCAGAGCAGGACGAAGGCGATGAGGACGCCCAGGCCCAGGCGCGCCCAGCCGGACAGGCCCTCCGTCTCGCCATCGTCGTCCTGCTGCGCGAGCAGCGCGGGGCGGACCATGTCCCGGTGGTCCACGCGGGCGCCCTGGGGGAGCCGGGGGCGGCGCGTCACCAGCGTGGAGAGTCCACGGGTGAGCATCAGCCGGTCATTGAGCGCCCAGCCCGAGCCCTCCAGCAGCAGCGCCAGGTTGCGCCGGCGCAGCTTCAGCCACCCCATCAACCCCGCGGGCGCCATCACCACGATGGCGATGATGGACGCGGCGGTGATGACATCCGCCATGGTCAGCGACTTCACCTGCGAGACGATGAAGGCGAAGGACGAACCCAGCGCCGCGGCCGCGATGCTGCCCGCCGCGAGCACCCCCGCGAGCCCCCCTGGCGCGGCCTGGGCAGGAGCCCCCGCCGCGGGAGCAGCGGGAGCGGGCTTGGCCGTCGCCGCGTGCGTGTAGCCCTGCTCCAGCGCATCGTCGAACGTCTTCTCCCCCGCGCTCGCCATGCCCTCCACCTTGCTGGTGACGAACGAGGCGATGCGCGTGAAGGGCATGGTCATCGACTCCCACAGCGACACGGGCTGGCGGATGACATGCGTCACCGTGGCGTCATGCTCCACGCCGTCCACGTTGTAGAAGACGCCGCGCTTGCCGACGACCAGGTCCGTGCTCCGGCCGCGCGTGACGGGCACCGCCACCTCGTAGCCCGGCGTGCCGTCCTTCGGCGCCACCTGTACGTAGAGGACACACGTGGTGCCCTGGCTCGTCAGAGAGGTGTGCTCCGCGCGGTTCTTCACCAGCACCGACAACGTGTACTTGCGGCCGCCCAGGATGAGCGTCCCCTTCTCCATCAGCGCGGGCGCCTTGGGGAGGTACAGGTTGGGCATGCTGATGAAGTTGTTGGCGAAGACCAGGAGCCAGCGCTGATACAGCACCAGCCGCTCCAGTTCGATGATGGCCGCCAGCGTGGGCGCCAGCGCGAGGTCCGCCTGGCACGCGGCGTCCATCGCATCCAGGTCCGCCAGCGACACCGAGGCGAGCGCCCCCGCGAGCTTGTGCAGCGGATTCGCGTCGCGCTGCGCGAACCACGCGAGCACCGCGTCGGCCTTCGCCACCAGGTCCCTCCACGCCGCGTCCGAAAGCCGCTCCAGGTCGCCCGTCACCGGCCCGGCCACGTCGCGGCGGAACGCCTGCAACTGCTCATACGCGGGACCGCGCAGGAGCCGGGACCACTCGAGGACACCCGCGGCCTCGGGCGCCGCGATGGGGAGTTCCCCCACCGCCTTGCCCAACGCGGCCGCGTCTCCCAACGCGCCTTCGACACGCTCCGAGCGCAACCGCAGGCTCGCCGCGGCCTCGGGCTGCGCGGCCACGAGGCGGCACTGGAGGAAATACGTGTCCAGCAAGGGCGCCACGTCGCGGATGCGGCGCGCTCGCGCCTCGCTGTCTTCACCCCAGACGAAGACGGTGGCACGGGTGTCCAGGTGCTTGAGCAGCGCCTCACGCTCCTCGCGAAAGCGCTTCAACATCGCCGCGTCGACACCCGCCTCGCCCGAGCGGTTCTTCACCTCGGGGAAGCTCGCCATGATGTCCTTCGCGAGCGGGCGCAGCGACTCGGACAGCAGCGCGGGGGCCACGATTCCGTCGCCGTTCTGCCCCGACTTGCGCAGCGCCTGGTCGCTCTCGCGGACCTGCGCCAACGAGATGCGCCCCAGGTCCTGCGCGCCCAGCGTGCGCAGAATCATCTCCGCCGCGCCGCGCAGGTGCGCTGCATCCATGGACAGCGAGGCCAGCTCCAACACGTCACTGCCCGCGTCGGCGCCACGCCGGTCCTTCAGGAACTTCGCCGCCCAGGCCACGGCGGCGCGGACCTCCGCCACGCGGACGCGCCCGTTGCCATCCGAGTCCATGAAGGCGAGGAAGGCAGGGTCGCAGCTCAACCCTTCCAGCGGACAGGCCGTGGCAATCCACTGCGTCTCTGGGATGCGCGCGGCCTCGACGAGCACGTCGAAGGTGGGGATGTCGACCTGGAGCGAGCCGCCATAGCGGCGATAGATGAGCGGAGTCGAAGTCATACGGGCGGCGGACCTAAGCACACCCGGGGACTCCTCGCACGGGCTCGCGACGGCATTCCTACCAGGCGAAGAGCGCTCGCCTGTCACCTCGGACCCGGCGTCCCGGCGCCTGGACACGCGCGAGGGCCAACTCAGCGGAACACCAGGGAGACACAGGTGGCGTCCACCGTGCAGTCAGCGCGCGGCACACCCAATCCCGAAAGCGTCACCCCCATGGACACGACCGCCGAGTACGACGACCGCTTCCACCTGAGCCGCAAGCGCTTCTACCAACTGCTCGCGCTCTCCACCTTGTGGTTCACCGTGAACGACACGCCGCTGCTCCCGGTGGGCTTCTTCTTCGCCCTGCGCTACGTGGGCGTGAACTACGAGACCACGTTCTTCCACTCCCTTCGCACCGGCCGCAAGGTCGCCCTCGCGTGCCTGGGCATGGCGCTCTTCTCCCTGTTCATCCTCGGGCCGCACGGAGGTTTCGACGTCGAGGACGGGGGCGTGAGCTTCCATCTCTCCCTGCGATAGCCCGCGCCCCTTCTCAACGGACTACGGCATGGCGGACACGCTGTAGACGCCCGCCTTCGCCCCCTGCGCGATGATGTAGACGGCCCGCGCGTCGTCCTTGCCGCCGAAGTGCACGGGCACCTGGACACCCTGGTCCAAGAGCTTCCGCTGCTGCGTCTTCGCGTCGTAGGCAGCGATGTCGTACGTGTCCGAGTCCATCCGCGCGTACGTCGCCAGCACGCGCTTTCCATCGGCCGACAGCTTGTAGCTGAAGATGCCCTGGAGCCACGTCCGCGGGTCCTCCTTCTGGGGCAACTCCAGCGCCTTGAAGTCACAAGCGCGCCCGTTGCGGATGCAGTTGGAGCGGAACACCACCTGCCCGTTGCCGGGCATGAAGCCATAGCCGAACACACCCCGGTGGACCTTCTCCGCCTTCTCCGCGCCCAGCGGATAGAGCATCAGGTCCACGGAGTACTCGGGCTTGAGGAAGCGCGAGAGGAACGCGACATAGCGCGCATCCGAGCCCCACACGAAGTTGGGCACCCGGTCCCCGACCCGCTTCGGCGCCCCGTCCGGCAGCGAAGCCACGGCCATCAATCCGGCGCGCGCCGTCACGTCGTACTTGTCCAGGAAGCCCACCGCCTGCGAGTCGGGCGAGAAGGAGAAGATCTCCACGCGCTCGCCGACCTTCCGGCCCGGTCCACCGCTGGCGGGGCCCACGTACAAGTCTCCCGGGACGTCCGGCTTGCCGTTCTCCGAGCGCGCCAGCCACTTGCCATCCGGAGAGAAGCCAAACGCCTGTGAAGCCACGGCCAGCCGCTTCGGCTTCTGCGCCGGCAGCTCCACCAGATACAAGTCATAGAGCCCGCGCACGGACTCACTGCGGACCTGGAAGGCCACGCGGCTGCCGTCCGGCGACACGGCGTAGTCGCCCACCTGGTCCGCCAGCTTTCGGGGCGCCTCCTCCGGCTTCTCCACCGACACCACGGCCAGTCCGCCCGCGGCGGACAACCGGCGCTTGAGCAAGAGCGACTTCCCATCGGCGGTGAACTGCGCGGTGCTCACCTCGGCCGCCACGTCCACGAAGGGACCCGCCGGCAGCGGCCCCAGCTTCAGCTTGCCGCCATCCACGAAGGCGAGCTTCGTGCCGTCCGGCGACGGCAGCATGTAGCTGACGGCCGTGCCCAGCACCACGGGGTCCGCCTTCACGTCATCCAGCACGGCCACGTTGAGCGAGCCCGACTGCGAAGCCGGGTTGTAGCCCGTGAGGTACAGCGCGTGCTTCGAGTCCGCCGTGAAGAGCAGCCCGCCCGGAACGTTCGTCACGCTCTCGCCCAGGACGCGAGGCTCTCCCCCATCCACCGCGACCACGTGCAGTGAGCCCAGCAACATCTGAGGGGGCACGCCATCCAGCCGAGGCTTCTGCCCGTCCATCAAGTACGTGGCGAAGCGCCCGTCCGAGGTGACCCGCAGGTCCGCGGCCCGGCCCGCCTCCAGCAAGAGCCCCTGCCCCGCGCCAGCGGGAGCACCGCGGCCTGACGCGGGAGGACTGCTTGGGGGCCGCGCGGCACTCGGCGACGGCGCGGAGGACGCACGGCTCCCCGCCTCCGCGTCCGCGCCCTTCTTGCATCCCGCGCCCGCCCACACGAGCGAGGCCATCAGGCCCGCGCCCAGAAGTCGTCCCAGCTTCGGCCGCATCATGCGTTCCTCTGCTCCTCGAGCTCCGGGGCGCCCGACGCCGGGACACCCGCGTGCGGCAGCCACGCCGCCAGGTCCTGCTTCCCACGGGCCGAGTACGCCGCCCGCTTGTCCGCCTTCTTCATCCGCCCCGTCAGCGGCGGAAAGAGACCGAAGATGATGTTGGATGGCTGATGCGGGTAGTCCGGCGGATGCGCCTCGCCCGTCACGTGACGGAAGAGCGCGCCCAGCGCCGTCGTCGCCGGAGGCGGCACCCACTGCGCGCCGCTCAACTTCGCGTGCAGCGCCAACGCCACCAGATAGCCACACGCCGCGCTCTCCACGTAGCCCTCCACGCCCGAAATCTGACCCGCGAAGTACAGCCGGGGCTCGGACTTCAGGGACAGGTCGGCCGACAAGAGCCGGGGCGAGTCGATGAAGGTGTTGCGGTGAATCTGCCCCATGCGCAGGAACTCCGCGCTCTGGAGGCCGGGGATGCAGGACGTGAAGATGCGCTTCTGCTCGCCCCACGTCAGCCGCGTCTGGAAGCCCACCATGTTCCAGGCCGTGCCCGCGCGGTCCTCCATGCGCAGCTGCACCACCGCATGGGGCTCCTGCCCCGTGCGCGGGTCTCTCAACCCCACGGGCTTCATCGGCCCGTAGGCCAGGGTGTCGTCGCCTCGCTCCGCCATGACCTCGATGGGCAGACAGCCTTCGAAGTATTTGGGTTCCTCGAAACTGTGCGGGACGACCTTCTGCCCGGCCTTCACCTCGGCGATGAAGCGGTAGTACTCGTCGCGGTTCATCGGCAGGTTGAGGTAGTCGTCCCCGCCTCCCTTTCCATAGCGGCTCTGGCGGAAGGCCACCGACATGTCGACGGAGTCCCCCGAGAGGATGGGGGCGATGGAGTCGTAGAAATAGAGCTTCTGCCCCACGTGGCGCTCGAGCTCACGCGTGAGCGCGTCCGACGTCAGCGGCCCGGTGGCCACCACGACGGGGCCCTCCTCCGGCAGCGTCTCCACCTCACCGGCCACCAGCTCCACGCCGGCCTGGCTCAAGAGCGCGTGTGTAATCGCACGGGAGAAGCCCTCGCGCTCCACGGCCAGGGCGTCCCCGGCGGGAACCCGGTGCGCATCCGCGCTCTGGAGAATCAACGAGCCCAACGCGCGCAGCTCCGCGTGCAGCAGCCCCACCGCGCTCTCCGGGTTGTCCGAGCGCAGCGAGTTGCTGCACACCAGCTCCGCGAGCGAATCCGACTTGTGGGCCGGCGAACGTTTGTGGGGCTTCATCTCGCGCAGCACCACCGGCACGCCCCGGCGGGCGAGTTGATATGCGCACTCCGTGCCCGCCAGGCCCCCACCAATCACCGTCACCCGCTGCTGCTTCACGTCGGCCATCCTGTTCCTCCCGGGAGCGCCAGGCGCATGCCCGTCCGCAACAGTTACCAGGACTGGCACCCCCTGTCCCAGTCGCGAAACCAGCGGCGTCAACCTGGCGGCGGGGCCAGCCCCCCGGGACTGGCCGGCCGCCCTCCGAGCCACCGCCCTCCCCGGCTGGAAGGCGCGGTTTCCCCACCTGGGTTGAAACCCTACGTTTCTCGCGTTCATCGCTCGGGGACGGCGTTCATCCGAGCAAGCGCCAGACGCACCCGAAGACGTCAACCCGGAAGGACGAGGCCATCATGAGCCGAGCCAATGACTTGTTGAGGGTCCGCGAGATTCTCCAGCGCCGCCGGCGGGAAATCCTCGCCACCAGCGACGGCACGCACCGCGAGCTCACCGCGCTCAAGGAGCAGGAGAGGGATCCCGAGTACGAGGAGAACGCGCAGTCGGAGCTGGCCGACTACACCCTGTCCAGCCTCATGGAGGCCCAGCGCCGCGAAATCATGCTCATCGACGCCGCGCTGCGGCGCATGGACATGGGCGTCTTCGGCGAATGCGTGGACTGCGGCCAGGAGATTTCCATGGAGCGGCTGGAGGCCCTCCCCTTCGCCATCCGCTGCGAGGAGGACGCCACCTCCCACGAGCAGGACATACGCGGCGGCCCATACGCCACGCCGTCCCTGTAGCGACACCGAAGGCCCACGCTGGGGGCGCTCCCGGGCAGACGCCGCTGGGAGCGCCTTTCAGTCGCCCTCTTTCTTGAGGACGACGAAGCGGTAGTTCTCCAGCTCGTTCTGCCCCGCCGTGTAGAGCACGCTGAGGAGCATGTCGTAGGGGACCTTGCGGTCCGCGATGACGGAGAGTTCCTTGCTGAAGGGCGCCTGCGGATTGCGCTCGGCGATGTACTTCAGCTTCTCCACTTCCTTCTTGAGCTGCGCGTCCAGCGCAAGCACCAGCCGGCCCTGGAGGGCCTGCGTGGGGAGCTGACCGTCCGTCAACCGCAGCACCTCACGCTCCCCCACGAGGATGCTCTTGGGGGTGATGGTGACGGCCACGGTGTCCCGAGGCGTCGCGCGCGTGGTGGAGATGGGGGGACGGATATCCTCGGAGGCCGTCACCGCCGCGGACGACGAGGCAAAGGACTTGAGCAGGAACACCAGGAGGATGGTCATCATGTCCATCATCGCGGTGATGTTCAGCTCCTTGATTTCCCCTGAGGCCTCGCGCTCCTTGCGCTTCTTGCGCGCCAGGGCCCGGCGGAAACGCAGCCGGGCGAGGGCCTCCTCATCGACAGCCTCCGGAGCATGTGACAGGGGCTCGGCCATGGCTCAGGTCCCCGCCAGCGTGACGTCGGGGAACAAGAGCCGGCGCTGAGCTCCCTGCTCCTCGCGGATGGCGTCCATGGTCTGGATGAGCACGTCGTACGGGATGTCCCCATCCGCGCCCACGATGACCTTCGTCTCCTTGGGGAACTCGGACTTGATCTTCACCATCCACGCGTTGAGCGCGGCGTAGTCGTAGTCACCCTCGCCCTTCGTGGGCACGGTGGGCTCGCCTTGCTCTCCCAGGATGGCGCTCTCGCTGCTGACGAAGTGCCCCTTGCGGGAGATGAGCACGGACAGGGTCAGCTTCGGCTCATCGGCGGGCGAAGCCTGCGTCACGCCCGTGGGCGCGGGACCATAGGCCGGTGCGCTCACGTTCAGGATGCCGAACGAGGCCAGGCCGGTGATCGACAGCAGCATGAAGATGATGAGGTTCATGAGGATGTCGAGGTACGGGACGATGTTCAGCTCGCCCGTTTCCTCGTCCTCGCGGACCTTCAGCTTGCGGCGGGAGTAGTAGAACGCCATGGAGCGCGCTCGCCGGCCTTACGACGCTCGGGCCTCGAGCTCCGTGGCGGACGGGTCCACGCTCCCGCGCCGGGACAAGAGGTTCTCCAGCTTCAGCGCGTTGAGCTCCAGGTTCTCCACCAGCGCCTTCGCATACGACGTGAGGAACAGGTGGAAGATGATGCAGAGCACCGCGATGGAGAGCGCGAAGGCGGTGTTGTTCATCGCCTTGGAGATGCCGTCCGACAGGAGCATCTGCTTCTGCTCCGCGGGCACGTTGCCCAGCGCCTGGAAGGTGCCGATGAGGCCGAAGATGGTGCCGACGAGGCCCACCAGCGTGGCGATGTTCGCCAGCGACCACAGCCAGGGGATGCGCTTCGACACGTGGGGGCTGTGCTCGACGAGCGCCTCCTCCACCGCCTTGGCCACCTCGATTTCACCCCGGTTGGCGTGCACCAGCCCCGCGCGGATGACCTTGGCCAGGGGCGCCGCTGGCGCCATGCCGCACACCTTCACGGCCCGGTCCAGGTTGCCGCTGCGCACCAGCTTGGAGATCTGCTCCATGAAGGGCGCCGGGTTCAGGTTGTAGCGGAACACCAGCGTGACGAATCGCTCCACCGCCACGGCCAACGAGCACGCCAGCCAGAACAGGTTCACGAACATGAACGGACCGCCATCCTTGAAGAACTTGATGACGGAGTCCGTGACGCCCAGCTTTCCCGCATCCGCGGCCGCGAGGCTCGCGTTGACCAGCAGCTCGCTCACCACCGAGGAAATCATTGGGCGGGTTGTAGGGCGGGCCCGCCGAAGCTGTCAAGCCGCGGTCAGGCCAGCCCCCTGTAAACACTTGGGTTTTCAGGCCGCGGACGACGTCCCGGGGTCCGTGGGTACGCCCGCCTGCTCCGTCACCTCACGCCGGTAGCCACACTCCTTGTTGGGACAGGCGACGTACGCGCCGTCCCGCTTGGAGAACTTCTGGAGCAGATACGGCGACGCGCACTGGGGGCACGCCTCCGCCAGGGGCCGGTCCCACGCGGCGAAGCGGCAGTCCGGGTAGCGGTTGCAGCCGAAGAAGATCTTCCCGCGGCCGCTGCGGCGCTCCGTGAGGTAGCCCTGCTTGCAGTCTGGGCAGCTCACCCCGATGGAGATGGGCTTGGACGTCTTGCAGTCGGGGTAGCCCGAGCACGCCATGAAGCGCCCGAACCGGCCGCGCTTGATGACCATGGGCTTGGAGCACTTCTCGCAAAGCTCGTCCGTCGTCTCTTCCTCGACGATGACGATCTTCCCCTCGGCGTCCCGCTTGAAGTCCTTGGTGTTCTTGCAGTCGGGGTAGTTCGAGCAGGCGAGGAAGTGCCCCATCTTTCCGAACTTGATGACAAAGTGGTTGCCGCACTTCTCACAAGCGATGTCGGTCTTGATCTCCTCGCGCTTGACGTCGCGCATCTCCGCCTTGGCCTTCTCGAGCGTCTCCTTGAACGGCCCGTAGAAGTCGTGCAGCACGGACTTCCAGCTCGTGCCACCGTCGGAGATCTGGTCGAGCTTCTCCTCCATCGTCGCCGTGAAGGTGACGTCCAGTTCGTGGGGGAAGTGCTTGACCAGCATCTCGTTGGTCATCTGCCCCAGGTCCGTGGGCCGGAAGCGCCCCTCCAGCTTCTCCACGTACTTCTTGTCCTGGATGGTGGAGAGAATCGCCGCGTAGGTGGACGGACGGCCAATGCCCTTCTCCTCCAGCTCCTTCACCAGCGTGGCCTCGCTGAAGCGCGGGGGCGGCTGGGTGAAGTGCTGCTCGTGCAGGAGCTTCTGCAGGGCCAGCTTGTCGCCGTCGTTGAGCACCGGGAGGTCGCCCACCGCGTCCGCGCCATCCGCGCTCTCGTCGCCCGCGGCCTTGGCCTTCTCCTTCTCCGCCTCTTCCTCCGGCGTGAGGCCCGCGCCGTACACCGCGAGGTAGCCGGGGAACTTCAGCGTGCTCCCCGACGCCCGGAACGTGGCCCGGCCCGCGGAGATGTCCGCGCTCGTCTGGTCATACACGGCGGGCTTCATCTGGCACGCGACGAAGCGGTTCCAGATGAGCTCGTAGAGCCGGAACATGTCCTGCTCGTCCATGGCCTCGAAGAAGGGCCGCACCCGCTCCGGCGGGTACTCCAGGGACGTGGGACGGATGGCTTCGTGCGCGTCCTGCGCGCTCTTGCGCGACTTGTAGACGACCGGCTCCTCGGGCAGGTAGTCCGCGCCATACTTGGTGCCGATGAGCTCGCGCACCTGCTTCACCGCGTCGTCGGACAGACGCGTGGAGTCGGTACGCATGTACGTGATGAGCGCCGTCTGGCCTTCCTCGCCGAGGGGCACACCCTCGTAGAGCTTCTGGGCCAGCGTCATCGTCTTCTTCGCCGTGAAGGACAGCCGGTTGGCGGCCTCCTGCTGGAGCTTGGAGGTGATGAACGGCGCGGGCGCGTTGCGGCGGCGCTCGCGGCGGTCCACCTTGGCCACGGTGAAGTCGGCCCCCTGCAGCTCGGAGACGAGCGCCTCCGTGCCGACGCGGTCCTTGAGCTCCACCTTCTTGCCGTCGACCTTGGACAGCTTGGCCTTGAACGGCGGCGGGCCGGAGGGACCCTCCAAGAGCGCGTCGAGCGTCCAGTACTCCTCGGGGACGAAGGCCTTGATTTCAGCCTCGCGCTCCACGATGAGGCGCACCGCCACCGACTGCACGCGGCCAGCGGACAGGCCCCGGCGGATCTTCTGCCAGAGCAGCGGGGAGATCTGGTAGCCCACCAGCCGGTCCAGGATGCGGCGCGTCTGCTGCGAGTCGTAGTTGTCCTGGTTCAGCTCTCGCGGCTGGGCGATGGCCTCTTGAATGGCCTTCTTGGTGATTTCGTTGAAGGTCACCCGCATCGCGTCCGGATGCGCGAGCTCTTCCTTGATGTGCCAGGCGATCGCCTCACCCTCGCGGTCGGGGTCCGTGGCCAGGAAGACCTTGTCGGCGGACTTCGCCATCTTCTTGAGCTCGTTGAGCACCTTCTCCTTGCCCTTGATGACCTCGTACTCGGGCTGGAAGTCGTGCTCCACGTCGACGCCCATCTTGCTCTTGGGCAGGTCCTTCACATGGCCCACGGACGCCTTCACCGAGTAGCCGGACCCCAGGTACTTCTTGATGGTCTTCGCCTTGGCGGGCGACTCGACCACCACCAGGTAGTGCGGCCCCTTGCCGCGCGGAGTGGCCTCCTCCTCCGCGTCCGCCTCCACGGTGGGCAGCGCGTCGTCGTCCCCCTTCTTCGTCGTGCGCCGGCGGGCCGCGGCCTTCTTCGCCGTGGCCTTCTTGGCCGCAGGCTTCTTCTTGGCGGCCGTGCGACCGGTCGCCTTGCGGGGCGCCTTCTCCTCGGTCGCCTCAGTCTCTTCCGCCTTCTTCTTCGTCCGCGTGGCCATGACTCTCCTACCTAGATCTTCTCGTACAGCCTGCCCGGGTGCTGGATGACCAGCCCCGTCATCTCCAGCTCCACCAGCGCGCCCACCAGCGCCGCCGGCGTGAGGGTGCTCCCGGCCAGCACCTCATCGAATGTCCGGGGAATCCGGTCCAACACCGCATAGGCCCCCCGCGCTTCCGCGGAAAGCCCCGCCCTCGCGTCCCCCACCTCCGGCGCCACCATCCACCCAGGGTCAACACCCACCGCCCGCCAGACGTCTTTGACGTCCAGGCACGCGCTCGCGTGCCCCTCCCGCAGCAGGGCGTTGCAGCCCGCCGCCCCGTCCTGGCGCACGTCACCAGGCATCGCCAGCACCGTCCGCCCCTGCGCCCGCCCCGCCCTCGCCGTATACAAGCTGCCCGACTCCGCCCCCGCCCGCAGCACCAGGACCGCATCCGATGCCCCAGAGATGAGCCGGTTGCGACGCGGAAAAGTGGTCGTGCTGGCCCGCACACCGGGCGGAAGCTCGCTGAAGAACACCCCGCCCCCCTCCAGGAAGTGGGGCAACAGGCCCGCCTGTGCGGGGTCCAACACATCCAGCGCCGACCCCAGGAACGCCCACGTCTCCCCGCCCGCGTCCAGCGCGCCCCAGTGGCACGCCCGGTCCACGCCCACCGCCGCTCCCGAGACCACGCCGACCCCACCCTCGGCCACCTGCCGGGCAAACGCCCGGGCGAACGGGAGGAAGCCCTGGTCCGGGCGACGGCTGCCCACCATGGCCACCCGCCGTCGCGGAGTCCCGGGCCGTCCTCGGTGGAAGAGCAACGGAGGCGCGTCCACCACCTCCCGGAGCCGCTCCGGAAACGCCGGCTGCCCCGCGAAGGCCACGCTCATCTCCCCCGCGTGACAGGCCTCCATCACCTGCTCCGCCAAGGGCGCCAGCCGCTCCACGCTCAGGAGCCGGCGGCGAATCTGTGGGGAAACCGGCGCCTCGGACACCCAGTCTCGCACCGGGGTCGACGCCAGCGAGGAGAGATGTTCGTCCGCGTAGACGCGCAAGGCGGCCAGCGTCCTCGGCCCCAGGCCGGGAACGGTCCAGAGCGCAAGGCATGCCTGCTGTTCCGCCGTGAGGCTGTCCGTCTCTGCGTCCGCCATACCCGACCCCCGCTCGAATCCCACCTATATAGAAGATGGGTCCGCTGGGAGGGGCGCGACACATAAACACCGGACCGCCACCGGTCAAGCACTCAACCCCTCCGGCGCGGGAGGGGATGCACTTTTCCTGCCGAGTTTCAGCGGCTGGCGGTGGGAGCGTTGCTCACCATCATCATCGCGCGATCACCCGGGCTGACCTCCTGGAGCGAGCGCATCATGAGGCAGTTGTTGGTGCGCTCCTTCACCTCGGTCACCATGCAGGTGCCGATGTCTTCCCAGGGCAGCGTCTTGTCCTCCTTGGACTGAGGCTTGGCGTACATCTGGCCCAGCACCGTCCGGGACGGGTCGCCCTGGCGGAGGATGGTGAAGGTGTTGCCCAGCTGGACGCCGTCCGCGCTGCCCTTGTCCAGCACCACCGTGTGGTGCTCCCCCAGGAGCGACAGGTAGGGCACCAGCGGCGTCACGACGGTGGCGTTGAGCTCCTTCGTGTTGGGGCGGGGAGCCACGCGGTCCGTGAGCTTCTCACCGTAGGGGCCCACCAGGTCGCCGCGCTCGATGCCGTCCCAGGTGTCGACGATCTGCGCCGTCACGACGCCCTTGTCCACGCGCACCACGCGCAGCGTGCCCACGAAGTCCGTCAGGAAGCCCAGCGGCTTGCCCGTGCGCGGGTGCTTCACCGGCTGCGTCGTGTGGAAGACGACATAGCGGTCCCCCACCTTCGCGGGCGCGTTGCGCTTGAAGCGCACGTAGACGTTGTCCGGGAAGGACAGCATGTGCGCGCCGTTGGGGGAGCCCTCGATGCGGCCCGCCTCGTCCAGCTCGCGCGGAGTCACGAAGCCCTGGGTCGTCACCGGCCGGGCCGACGACACGTCGTAGCCGATCTTCCCCGTCACCGTCACCGCGGCGGTGGCCATCTCGGTCGGAGCGGCCACGTCGGGCGTCTCCTCGCCGGTGTCCACGCGCTGCGGGACTTCCTCACCGCCGCCGAAGAAGCGCACCTGGTTGCCCGGGTAGATCCAATGCGGGTTGGCGATCTCCGGGTTGTAGGACCAGACCTTCGGCCAGTACCAGGGGCTGCCCAGGTAGCGCGAGGACAGGTCCCACAGCGTGTCGCCGTCCTGCACCGTGTGGACCTCGCCGGGGGCGCTGTCACGTCCCTTGGGGGCACCCGGGGGAAGCTGCACGGTGGTGCCGGAGGGGCGCTCGGGCGCCTCGTCCATGACCTCGGCGCCTTCGGTCTCGCTGCCAGCCTCGGTGTCCTCCGGGCCACTGCCCTCCTCCTGCTGCGCGAGCGCGCTCCAGGCAGGGGCAACGGCGAGGCTCAACATCAGCGAGGTGAGGATCCGGGAGCGCATCGCACGACATCCTTTCGAGAAGACTTTACTGCCGGAGCGCGGCAAGCCGCTGCTCCGCCTGAGTGGCGGCGGCCGTCCCCGGGAACTGGGTGACGACACGCGTGTAGAGAGCCCGGGCATCCGCGGCCTGGTTGAGCCGCATCCGGCACTCGGCGAGCCGGAGCATGCCATCCAGCACGGCATCTCCAGCGGGATAGGTGGCGATCAGCCGCTCGAAGGTCTTCGCGGCGGCCTTGAACTCGTTGAGCCCCATCTGCCCCAGCCCGCTGAAGTACAGCGCGTTGTCCGCGCGGGGATGACGGGGGTTCTCCTCGGAGAAGCGGCGCAGTCTCTCCACGCCCCCCTCCACGTTGCCCGTGCGCAGCATCGACACGGACTTCTCGTAGTCCGCGTCGAGCACATCCGGGTCGGCCTGGTCCGCGGGGTCGGCCTCTTCACGCGAGGCCACCATCGTCGCCCCGCCAGACGCGGGGGGCGCGGCGTCCGGCACCGCGCTGATGTACATCTCCATCTGGTCCGACTCGGGCTCCAGCACCGCCACTTGCGTGGGCAGCTTGGGCGCGGGCTCGTAGCGAGGCTTGAGCTTCACCACCGACAGCTCGGGCGTGGCCGACAATGGCTCCCCTTGCTCCGGCGCGGTGACCTTCACCATCGCGGCGGGCTTCGACGTGGAGGAGTCCCGGGCACGCTCTACGGCGGCGTGGGCCTCCATGCGCTCCAGCCGCTCCAACAACCGCGACTGGGACTCGCGAAGCGTGCGCAGCTCCGCTCGCAGCGCCCCCACCTCCTCTTTCGAGGCGGCGTTGGTGGCACATGCGCACAGCGCGCACAGGGGCGCGACGGCGAGCAGGCGGAAGATGGCGGAGCGCGCGAGCACGGTCCTCGACGGAGAGAAGTCCCTCCGAGGATAGGAAGCCACGTCGGAGAGCGTCAAGAAAACGGCCGTGGCCGCCCCATCCTAGAACCGGTTCACCACGAAATTGAGGTGACGCCCCGTCCGCCCGGCGTCGCGCCGGTGGGAGAAGAACCGAGAGGGCTCACATGCGGTACAAGCCTGTAGCACGTCCACATGGGCCTCCTTCAGCCCCGCGCGCAGCAGCGTCTCTCGCACGGCCCGCTTGAGGTCCAGCCGGAAGCGGCCCCCCTCCTCTTCCACCACCTCCGCGCCAAAGCGGTCCACGAAACGCCGCGCCAGCTCGGCAGACACCTCGTAGCAGCACCGCTGAATCGCGGGCCCCACCGCCGCGAGCAACCGCTCCGGCCGAGCCCCCTTCGCCACCAGCGTCTCCACGGCCCGCGCGCTGATATCCGCGTCCGTCCCCCGCCACCCCGAGTGGATCGCCGCCACGCGCCTGCCCTCTGGATCCACCAGCAGCACGGGGACACAGTCCGCCGTGCCCACCGCCACCCAGGCCCCGCCCTGCTCCGTCCACAGCGCGTCGGCCTCGCCTTCCGGCTCCCTCAGCGTCTCGGAGGATGCGTCCACACGGGCCTCCAACACCCGGTCACCATGAACCTGTGACACACGCGACAAGGCCCCCAAGGGCGCACCCGCAGCGCGTGCGAGCCTGCGAAGGTTCTCCTCCACCTTCGTCCGCTCATCCCCCGTGGAGAAGCCCAGGTTGAGCGAGGCAAACGGACCTTCCGAGACACCTCCAGCGCGTGTTGCAAAACCGTGAGGAACGGGGAGCAGCGAGGACGTGAAGAGCTCGGTCGCCATGCGGTCGTCCTTTCTAATCAGCGCGCCTGGCACGACGCACGCGGACATCCATCGGCGTCGACCCAACGCGCCAATGGAGCAGAAAAATTTCCATGCAAGTACGTTTGACAGTCCGCGTCAGCCCATTGACAATTCCGAGGACTCTTCGTGAAACGGGCTCCACTCTTTCCATCGAAGTGACGCGAACGTTCGCATGCCCCTGGGACCCGACACCGTAGGTCGCAAGCTGCTGTGGAGCATCGCTCTCCCGGGTCTGGTGGTGGCGTTGCTTGGCGTCGGGCACTTCTGGCGCGAAGCACGAATGGCGGTCCAGGACGCCACTCAAGTGGAGTCGCTCGCGCTCGCGGAGTTCGTGGCCTCCACGTTCCTGCTCGCGAATGGGCCCGGTGCTCCCGCACACGGCGCGGTGGCGGAGGTGCTCCACTCGGACACGCGGTTGTTCCGCTCGGTGGCGGACGTGCGAGTGCTGACACTGGATGGGCGCGTGCGCTGGTCTCGCGAGCCCTCCGAGGTGGGGACGCAGCACCCGGAGGCCGCTCGGCTCACCCGCCCCGGTCCCGAGACGGCGCGCTCGGCGGACGGAGTCACTGAAGTCGTCCGCCCGCTGGGTGGACCGGAGTGCGGAAGCTGTCACGCGAGCGGAGACATCCCGGGCGCCAGCGTGCTGCAGATGCGGATGACGGAGCCCGCGCTGCACCAGCAATTGACGGGGGTGTTTGGTCGCGCGCTGGGGTCCATGGCGCTGTTCGCCGTGGCGCTCGCTGGAGTCATCGCCCTCTCGCTGCACTTCAACCTCACGCGGCCGCTTCGCCGCTTGAGCTCCGCCATGGGGCGCGCGGCCGCGGGAGACCTGTTGGTCCGAGCGGATGCTCGCGGCATGGATGAAATCTCCCGTCTGGCGGCGGCCTTCAATCAGATGCTCGCGCGCCTCACGGCGATGAAGGCTGAGGAGATCGACACCCACCGCGACCTGGAGCTGGTGAAGGAGAAACTGGCGCTCAAGGACGAGCTCGAGGAGAGGCTGCGGGAGCTGTCACTGTTGTTCGATGTGACGCGCTCGCTCAACGCCACGCTGGAGCTGGATGAGCTGCTGGAGGCCGTCACGCGCCTGGTGGTCGAACGGCTCCAGATTCCTGAGTTCTCCATCATGCTCCTCAACACGGAGGGCTCGCTCGAGGTGCGCCAGGCGTGGCCGGAGCATCGCGGCGCGGAGGGACTGGTGTTCGCCCTCGGCGAAGGCGCCTGTGGCCGCGCGGCCCAGACACACAAGGCCGTTTACCTGCCGGACGTCACGGACCCCACCAGCGTCTTCGCGCGCCGAGGACTCGTGGTGGAGGCGATGGACACGGGCTCGCTGCTCGCTCTGCCCATGGTGCACGCGGGCAGCCTGCTGGGCGTGGTGAACTTCCAGCGCCCCGTGGTGGCGAGCTTCTCCGCGGGAGAAATCGAGTTGCTCACCGCGGTGGCGGATATCGCGGCGGCCGCGGTGAAGAACGCCCGGCTGCACGCCGAGACGGTGAAGCTCACCATGACGGACCCGCTGACGGGGGTGCCCAACCGGCGTCACCTCTTCCAGCGGATGGAGTTGGAGCTGGCGCGCGCGCAGCGCTTCGGCACGCCCCTGGCGCTGCTCATGGTGGATGTGGACCACTTCAAGCGCCTCAACGACCTGGCCGGCCACCGCGTGGGTGATGAGACCCTGCGCCGCGTCTGCGACATCCTCCGCTCGAGGGTGCGCAAGGTGGACACGCTCGCGCGCTACGGCGGCGAGGAGTTCGTCATCCTCCTTCCCCAGGCCACCAAGAATGACGCGGTGGACGTGGCGGAGAAGCTGCGCCGCGCGGTGGCGGACACGGTGGTCCTCACCCAGCCAGGACTGCCGGGGGGCCATGTCACCGTCTCCGTGGGCGTGGCCCACTACCCCACCGACGCCACCTCGCAGGAGGGGCTGGTCGATAGCGCGGACGCCGCCCTGTATTGCAGCAAGCGCACGGGCCGCAATCGCACGACGCCGTTCGAGCTGGGCATGGAGATCCACCCAGGCCGCGAGCGCGGCCCCCATGCGCCTCCCGCCGAAGCGGCGACGCCCGTCCCTCCCGGCGGCATCGCCAAGGCCTAGCGCGGGGAACGTCCCCCGCCCCAGGCCTCACGAGCCCGGCCCTACGGCATCCGAAGCGCGCGGAGCAACCGGCCTCCACCGGGCGTGGCCACGCGCAGCAGCAACGTGCTCCCCGCGGGCGCGGCGCGAATCGCCTTGGCCAGGTCATCCGCGTTGTTCACGGGCTTGCGGTTGGCCTCCACCACCACCATGCCCGGCTCCAGGCTGGCGCGGTCCGCGGGCGAGCCTGGCACCACATCCGTGACGAGCGCCCCCTGCCGCTCGTTGAAGCCGGCCTGTTGCGCGGTGCGCGCATCCAGGTTCTGGAGGCTGACGCCCACGCGGCGTGAGGTCTCCTGGGCTTCATCCTCCGAACTCTTGCGCGTCGCCACGCCCTCGATATCGGGGCGCGTGCCGAGCGTCACCTTCACGTCTTGCTTCTGCCCATCGCGGAACACCGTCAGCGTGGAGCTGGTCCCCGGGCGCTTGAGCGCCACGATACGCGTGAGCTGACCACCCGACGTCACGGCCTTGCCGTCGATGGCGGTGATGACGTCGTCCACCTTCAACCCCGCCTTCGACGCGGGCGTGTTCGCGTTCACCTGCGTGAGGATGGCACCCTCGGACACCGGGAGCTTGAGCGCGCTGGCCAGGTCCCTCGTGAGGTCCTGGATGCCTACGCCCAGCCACGCGCGAGTGACGGACCCTTCCTTCTCCAATTGCGGCAGCAGTGCCTTCACCAGATTGCTGGGCACCGCGAAACCAATGCCCGTGCCGCCGCCCACGATGGCGGTGTTGATGCCGACGACCTCTCCCTTCATGTTGAAGAGAGGTCCTCCAGAGTTGCCCGGGTTGATCGCCGCATCCGTCTGGAGGAATTCGTCATAAGGGCCCGCGCCGATGTCGCGCGCGCGAGCGGAGACGATGCCCAGGCTCACGCTGGACGCCAGCCCGAAGGGGTTGCCGATGGCCACCACCCAGTCCCCGACGCGCAGCGCATCCGAGTCCCCTAGCTTCACCGTGGGCAGCCCTTCCACCTTCTCCTTGATCTTCACCAGCGCGACGTCCGTGAGCGGGTCCCGCCCGACGACCGAAGCGGAGAAGGACCGTCCATCGTCCAACCGCACGGTGATGGAGACCGCGTCCTCCACCACGTGGTTGTTCGTGAGGACGATGCCCGCGGGCTCGATGATGAACCCCGAACCCGCGCCCTGGCGCAGTTGCTCCTTGCGCCCTCCGCCGAAGAAGCGATCAAAGAGCGGATTGTCCTCCGAACCCCTGCCCCCCCCTCCTCCGCGCGCTTGGACATCGACGTTGACCACCGCGGTCTTCACCGAGTCCACCAACGGAGCCAGCGAAGGAAGCGCCTGGGCCTCTCGCGTGGCGGGCTGGAGCGTGCCGGACTGTCCTTGTGCGGACGGTGTTGTCCGCGCCGGCGCCTCGGCCCCCGCGATGGATGGGACGAACAACAGAAGCGCGGTGCTCAGGGCACGCCGGAACTGGATGGAAGAGCGGTTCATATGCATCCCGTGCGAGTGACGAACTGAGGAGCTCATCCGGGTCGGTAGATCCGGTAGTCGAGCTCTGGAAAGAGATTGTCGCGCCCCTCGACGTGACCCAACCACTCTGCATCGAGGGTCCCCGCGCGGAGGTCATCATGGAGCCGGAGGAAGCGGCGCACATGCTCCCGCGTGCGTCGCAGCGCGTACTCCACCATCGTTCCGGTCTTCATGATGAAGGCCCAATCGGAGCTCTGGGCGAGCAGCAGCTCACGCGCGGCCTGATTCAACGCCCGGCGCTGAGGAACCGTGGCCTCGGGAAAGTCCCGGGCGAGCTCCACCATTTTCCGGGCACAGTGATGCAGGTGGCGGTACACCCAATCATTGGCGCCATCCAGCCACATGTTCGCGTAGCCCCCCGCCCCCCAGGATGACAGGGGCGGAGTGGCCACCTGGTTCTCGGGATGTGCTCGCAGGTCGTCCGCGGGCGTCACCAGCTCGAACGTGTTCTGCGCCCTCGCCGCCTCGCGGATGAAGGCCTCGAGGAACCAAGGCCCCTCGAACCACCAGTGGCCAAAGAGCTCCGCGTCGTATGGCGCGACCACGACAGGCGTCCGGCCCCCGAGGCGCGAGGCGAGGTGTTCGAGCTGCCGCTGTCGGTTGAACAGGAAGTTGCCCGCGTGCACCACGGCGCGCTCACGCGCCAGCACCGGATCATACGGCTGCTTGTCATTCGTCTTGCCGGTGATGCGGAAGTACTTGAAGCCCGTGTTCTTGCGGTCTCCCGTCGGTTGGATGAATGGGCGGATGTAGTCCAGGTCCAGATCCCAGCCGATGTCGCGATAGAACTCGCGGTAGTGCGGATCGCCCGGGTAGCCGTACTCGGCGCTCCAGACCTGCTGACTGCTCTCCGGGTCTCTCGCGTACGCGGCGACACCGGCCTCGGTGAAGACGGGCGCGTAGGGGCCGTGCAACGGACGAGGCGTGGCATCCGTGAGTCCGTGCGTGTCCACGAAGAAGTAGCGGATGCGCTCCGCGGCCAGGATGCGCTCCAGGCCCGGGAAGTAGCCACACTCCGCCAGCCAGATTCCCGCGGGGTCCTTGCCGAAGTTCTGCCGGTAGTGATTGGCGGCCACCGACACTTGCGCGCGGACCGCCTCGGGGACCTGCTGCATGAGCGGCAGGAATCCATGTGTCGCGTTGCACGCGAGGATGTCCAGATGGCCCGCGTCCTGAAGGCGCCGGAACGCGGAGACCAGGTCCCGGCGGTAGCGCTCGTGGAAGGCGTGGCGCAACGACTGGAAGTGGTCGCGGTAGAAGTGCGCAAGCCGCCCGAAGGTCGCGTCCTTCCGAGTCCGGTGGACCTCGCGCTCCCCCAGCTCACAGAGCAGGTCCAGCCGCTTCGCGTAGCGCGTCATCAACAGCTCGTCACGCAGCATGGTGACGAGCGTCGGGGACAAGGTCATCGACAGCCGGAACCGGACGCCCTCATCCGCCAGCGCATCGAAGGCGAACAGCAGCGGAAGATAGGTCTCCGAGATGGCCTCGTAGAGCCAGTCTTCCTCCAGGAAGTCCTCATGCTCGGGATGACGGACGAACGGCAGGTGCGCGTGGAGGACAAGTGCGAGAGAGCCCTGGCTCATGGTTGGTCAGAGTGTCCGTGAGGGTTCACGAGCGGCCACCACCCGAAGGCGGCTTCATTTGGGAGTCCACGTCCAGGGGACTCGAGGAGGCCCCAGTGGGCCGCGCGGGCAGCTCGAAGTAGGCCAACTCCGTCCCACCGACGGCGCGCTCGCCACCGTGGTCGCGCGCTCGCTCGGGGCCCATCTCGAGATACTCGAACCCGCGAGGCGACTGCGCGGAGAGCACGGGCCCTTGGGCGTACCGCATGTCCGAAGCCCCCGGCGCACGTGCTTGTGCCTCGAGATAACGATGAGAAGCGAGGTAGCGCTGGTCCGAAGCCCCCGGCGCACGCCCGATGTGCTCGAAGGGAACCCCGGGGCCACTGGACGCCCCGCCCTGCCCTTGCCGAGAGGGGCCTGCGGGTCCGAGCGCCTCACGGTGAAGCACGGGGACCTCCCGCGTCCCCGCGCTCCCAGGGAGGCTGACCCGGTGCCACGTGATGTATTCGCGCTCCTTCGCTTCAGGCACCTCCGCGCTGAACACAGGAGACGGTGCGGATGGCTCGTCGACTGGCACGGGACGTCGGAGGAAACGAACGGTCGTGTCCGACGACACTCCCGAGGGAGGAAGCGTCACGCGGTTGCTCGAGGGACCGATGCGCTGAGAACGTCCGTCGCGACCGACGAAATGGGCCTCGACCCGGTAGGGACGTCCCGCGGGCAGCCCATGGATGTAGTAGCCGCGCGACTCGAGCGCGCAGTCCACCTCGCGCACCAGCGAGTCCCCATCGAAGACGCGCAGCACGGCGCGCGGAGACTGCAGCCCCTGCATCGCGCGCTCCCTCGCCGTCGCGCTGTAGTCCCAGAGAGCGAAGAGCGTGTGCGGATCCCTCGGCAGGAGCAGTGTCGTGTCGTCCTGGTACTCGAGCGGAAGTGGTCCCAGTCCCTCGGACTCTTCTTCCGCGGAGGGAATGGACGCCATCTCGGGAGCCCTTGGCTCCTGAAGGTGATGACGGCGGACTTCCTCTTCGCCCCGGACGCGCGCGACGAAGAAACCCTCGATCAACGGCTCCGCGGAAAGCTGCGCGGTGGGCAGTGGACTCACCGGAGGTGACACCGGGCCCGGATTCTGCGTCGGGGGGATGCTCGCCACGCCCGTGGGAGGACTCGGCTCCAGCTGGGACACGGTTGGCGGCGGCGCGGCCTCTCGAGTCCCCCGAGGCCTGGGCGGAAAATTGACGACGTGAGCGGGACGCGTGGTCGGTGGCCCGTCCACCTTTTCGGATGTGCGCTTGGCCGCCACGCGCTGCGGCGTCGAGACGCGGCCTTCTTCCGAGGGCTTCTTCTTGGGCGGAGGGGAAGAATCACCCTGGGCCGGCCTTCCGATGGGCTCGGACTTTTTCGTGGCCTTGGACTTTTTCTCGGCGCTTCGCTTGGGAGGGACCTTGATTCCCACGAGTCGGGCGAGCTTCGCGAGTGCGGGCACGACCCCGGCCAGGGCGGCAATCAGCTCGGCCTTCTTGAGCTTGCTGTATCCGCTCCCCAGGTGCTTCCGAGCCAGCTCCCTGAGGGAACCGACGGTGACGCTCTTGAGGTCGTCCATAGGCAGGGTCGCCTTTAGGTCGCCGGCCGTGGGGGGTCAACGTGCCAGCATTGCTTGTGTTCGTCGCCCGACCCCCTCCCCTCCACCTCACCCGATGACACCCAGGATGCAGCTCGGTATTCTGCCCCCGCTTTGAGCGACCTGCCCAGACTGCTCCTGTGCAGCTTCGACGTCATCCCCGGCCCCTCCGGTTCGTCACGCCGTTTGACCGAGTACCTCAAGGCGTTGCCGGACCGCTTCTCCGTGGTGGTGCTATCGGCGAAGACGCCAGACCATTCCCATATCGAGAAGTACCAAGGGGCGCGGCTGCTGCGCGTCCCCGTGGGGTCCGGCGACCTGGCCTCGCGAATCCAGGCGTTTGAACGCGCCGTGCGGAGGCAACTCGAGAGCGAGGACTACGCCCTCGCCCACTTCACGGACCCCTTCGGGGGCTACGCGCTGTGCGAGCTGAAGGGCGACTACGGCTACAGGCTCATCTACGAGGCGCAGACCTTCCCCTCACAAGAGCTGCGCTACACGCACCCGCAGACCGAGGGCGACCGGCGCTTCCTGTCGAAGATCCGCAGGCAGGAGCTGTTCTGCCTGATGAACGCGGACCTCATCGTCACGGGCTCACAGACGACGCGCTCCTACATCCAGTCACTCGGCGCCAGCGAGGAACTCGTTCGCGTCCTGCGAGCGCCCGTGGACCTGGCGCCCTTCTCCCCCGACGTCCTCGGCGCCCCTGACGGCGAGCCCCTGCGGCTCATGTACCTGGGAAGCCATGTGGGGTGGCAGGGCCTGCCGACGCTGCTTCGCGCCGTCGCGCTCGCGAATGAGAAGGTGGAGGCGAGGCTGACGCTGGTGGGGGCGCAGCATCCCGACTGGCAGCCCCACCTGGATGAGTTGGTGAAGGAGCTGGGCCTCAAGGACCGGGTGGAGTTCCAGCCGCCCGTGCACCATGACGATGTGGCCAAGGTGCTCGCGCTGGCGGACGTGGGGGTGCTGGCCCTGGACGATGTGGAGCGGAACCGCGTCCAGGGAGGCCCGCTCGCGAAGGTCTCCGAGTACTGCGCCGCGGGACGCCCCATCCTCGCCGCCGACCTCCCGGTCTGCCGCGAGCTCGTGCCGGACGACGCGGCACTCTTCTTCCCTCCTGGGAACAGCCAGGCCATGGCCGAGCGCATCATCGAGCTGGCGCGCAATGTTCCGCGCCGCATCGAGATGGGGAACCGGGCCCGGGAGCACGCGGAGTCCTCGCTCGACGCCGCCTCCATCCGAGGACAGTTGCTGGACCTCTACGATTCGCTGCTGGAGAAGCGGACGGGGCCGGTGACCAGCACGCGCGAGGACGACCTGCCCGCGGCGACCATGGTGACGGGGACGCCGACCAACCGGCTCGCGATGTTGCTGCCGCCGGACAGCGGGCGCGTGAAGATTCCCCAGGTCGAGAAGCGGGAAACCGTCGCGCAGCACCCTGCCCCTTCTCCGGCCGCTCCCGCGGAAGAGCCCCCCGTGGTGATGGGGATGGTCCTGGAGGATGGGTTCGATACCCGGCTCGTCAAGACGGAGCCGGATGCGCGCCCCGTGGAGCCCCCCGTGGTGATGGGCCTGCCGCTGCGCGAGCGGGCCGCCTCATCCACCAGTGCGCGTGGGACGGTAAATTCACCTTCCGAGGAGACCACGCCTCCCGAGTCCTCTTCGGTCATCGCGCCGGATCCGACTCCCGTCACTCCTCTCCGGGCCGCGGCTCCGGACCCGCTTGAGGATGTCGATGCGCCGGCGGCGGACCGGGCTGACGCCAAAGAGGCACCACGCGAGGAAAGGCGCACCAAGAGGGCGCGGCGGAGCGCGGCACCGATGCTCGCGGACGAGCCACCTGCGCCCACTCCCGTTGAGCCACCTTCACCGACGCCCATCATCCGCATGCCGGCGTCGCTCCAGGCTGACGAGCCACCTTCGCCGACGCCCATCATCCGCATGCCAGCGGCGCTCCAGGCGGACGAACCTCCTTCGCCGACGCCCATCATTCGCGCACCTGCATCACTCCAGAGAGACGACGCGCCTGTTTCCAATGGCCGGGGGGCGCTGAGTGCGCGGCGGGATGATGAGGTGCCGACGCCCACGCCCATCGTCCCCATGCGCTCCGTGCTCGCGAGTCGCAGCACATCGGCACGGGTGGAGACACCTTCGCGCCGGATGTCGTCGCTCGGCGTTCTGTCGAAGAGTTCACAGTCCAACGAGTCGGAACGCCCCTCGGGACGTACGCGGACCGTGCCGGAGCCCGAACAGACTTCGGCGCGCACGGGTGCGGCCCCTGAGGCTGAGCCTCTCGCGGCCCCGACCAGCGCCCCATCCGAGCCTTCATCGTCCAGCGCGGAACATCACGCGGGGCGGGCTGGCGCCACGTCCGAACCGGAGAACCTGCCAGCGCACAGCGGGACTCCCGCCGACACGAACGGGCCCTCGGGGCGAATCGGACCTCCGACTGACTCCGCGCGCGAAGGCACGCACTCCGACGCAGAACAAGTTTCCGAGGCATCTGGTTCGGCGCCCGAGTTCGAGAATCAGGCAGGAGGTAGCAGTACCGCCTCAGATGTTGACGAGCGGGACGCGGAACGAAGTGGCTTCTCTTCCGCGGCCAAGAGTTCGCCAGGACCTATCGGCGCCGACTCTGACTCGGAACGGAGTGGCACCACGTCCGAGACCAAGAGTTCGTCAGGACCTGGCAGTACCGACTCCACCGTTGAGCACGGCACGGAACGAACTGGTCTCACCTCCGAAACCAAGGGCCCGTCGGAAGGTGGCAGTACGGACTTCGACGCCGAGCATGGCGCAGGAAAGGGCGGCATCACCTCCGAGACGACAAGCCCGTCAGGACGTGGCGGTGCGGACTCCGACGGTGAGCACGGCGCGGGAAAAAGTGGCACCGCCTCCGAGACGACGAGCCCGGCAGAACGTGGCCATGCGGACTTCGACGGCGAGCACGGCTCGGGACGAAGCGGCATCGCGTCCGAGCCCCAGGGCCCAACGGGGACCATGGATGCCACTTCGGACGCGGAACTTGCTCCGGGACAGCATGACACCCCGTCCGAGGAAGAGTCCCAACCGGGACACAGGGGCGACGCCTCCGATGAGGAACACCTCTCGAAGCGCGCCCATCCGGTAGCGGAATCCGAACGAGCGACGGGACACTCAGGAGTCTCGCCCGACGAGGACGCGTCGCCAGCAGGCAGCCAGCGCGAATCGGAGACCGAACAACACTCGGACCGCATCAGCACCGTGTCCGACGATGAACGGTCTTCTGACCGCAACAGCATGACTTCGGCGACCAGGCAGCGCGTGGAACACGCCGAGGTCCCCGCTGAAGCAGAGTCTCCTTCGGATTCCGGCGACGCCGTATCTGAACCTGAGCAGGACCTCGAACGCGCTGAAGCCGCGTTGGACTCGGAGCACACCGATTCCGTGCCGGAATCCAAGCGACACGCCGAAGCCACTGCGGAGTCAGACGAGGAGCCCTCTTTCTCAAGCGTTCCATCTTCGCTCGACGCGGATCACCCATCCGACAGCAGCTCCGCCGTCGCCGAGCCTGAGCCACTTTCGACTCGCCCGGATTCCTCCCTCGAGGAGGAACGACCGGCGATTCGCAGATCGGTCTTCGACTTCGCGCCACGCAGCCGCACCACCGACCCCGAACGCAACACGCCTCGCCCTTCCGCCATCGTCGAGCCGGAGCGTCCTCGGGGAGATGCGGATCGCCTTCCGCCACTGACCCGCTCGGTGCCTCCTTCCGAGCAACTCGCCCGCGGCGTCACAGCACGCAACTCCGCCGCCGACCCAGAGCGTTCGCCCCCCGTCCTCACCGAGTCCGGGCGCGCATCGACATCGTCGCGCGGAGCCACCACCGACCCGGAGCGTTCGCCCCCCGTCATCACCGAGTCCGGGCGCGCATCGACATCGTCGCGCGGAGCCACCACCGACCCGGAGCGCTCGCCCCCTGCCCTCATCGGGTCCAGTCGCGCATCAACAGGTCGCGGCTCCACCTCCGAATCGGAGCGCTCCCCCCCTGTCCTCACGGAACACAGCCGCGAGTCCTCTTCGCGCCAGTCCGCCTCCGAACCCGAGCGGCCACCGCCCGTCCTGACGGAGTCACCGCGCGCCTCGTCGTCACGCGGCGCCACATCCGAAGCGGACCGGCCACCCCCCACCCTCACGCCGGGACCCATCACGTCGAGCCAGGAGCGCCCCTCGCGTGGCGGCACCACCGACTCCGAACGGCCCCCCGCGCTGCCACCTCGAGCCAGCGCGCCTCCGCCTGTTCCGCGGCAGCGGCCCCCGCGGCTCATGTCCGTGGATGGCCCCCCTCGTTTGGAGCCTGTCGCCTCACGTCCGGGGCTCCTCGGCGTCAAATCCGCCGAACCCGAGGACGAACCCGAGGAGATCTCCGAGGACGAAGCCCAGGCCATCGAGGAGGGGGATGAAGAAGGCCCGACGCCCCCCCACTCGCGCCCACGTCTGGACGAACCGGATGAGATCAGCAGCGACGAAGTCGAGGAGGCCGAGGTCTCCGTCAGCAGTGCCGCGCGGCTGATCGAGGACGAAGAGGACCTCCAGGAGGCCGAGGCGGACGAAGCCATCGCGGAACCGCCTCCCGAGGACGAGGGCCCCGCCCCCGAGCCGCTCCCGTCGACCCTCAACCCCTGGTTCGCCCAGCTGGCCCACGGCTACTGTCCACCCGAAGGCACTCGGTTCGCCCGGCATACGCCCCCCACCACCTTCCCGGGACGGGATGACGATACAGATCCGTCCCGACTGCCCCCGGCGCCCCCCGCGCAGGGTGCTGTCCGTGGCAAGGGCCAGTGAAGCAGACGACCGAGCCCCCTTCGGAAATTTCCCAAGTCTTGCGCGCCCCCAGTAGGATGTTGCGGTTTTCACTGCACTTTTTACGGGTGAAAGGGCTTCATGGAGCGCCGCGTCCTCATCGTTGAAAGCCAGAACGACTTCGCCCTCAGCATGGCGACCGTGCTCAAGAGCGCGGGCTACCAGACAGCCATGGCGGCGACGGCCACGGATGCGCAGCGCGAGCTGGAGAAGCGCCGGCCGGATCTCGTCGTCCTCCGCGCCGAGCTTCCTGATCAATCCGGCTTCACGCTCTGCGGGCAGATCAAGAAGGGCAAGTGGGGTCAGAACCTCAAGGTCCTCCTGCTGTCGTCCGACACGGGCGTCGACGGGCTCACGCAGCACCGGCAGACTCCGGGCGCCGCGGATGGCTATCTCGTCATCCCCTTCGAGATGGGCGAGCTCGCCTCGCTCAGCACCGGCATCGTCCCGCCTGGTCTGGATGAGTCGGATGCCTCGCTCGACGCCGCGCTCGCGGGCAACGCGCCCCGCGAAGCGCCTCCGCCGATGCCCGCCATCCGCACCAACGCGGGCGGCCCGCCCAAGCTCCCCAAGCGCGAGCGCCGCAGCGCGATGACGGACGAGGACCGCGCCTTCCTCGACCGCGCGTTCCAGTCCATCGCCGACCGCAAGGCGGAGCTGCTCGCGGAGTCCCGTCAGCTCAAGCGCCCGCCCCCGCGCCGCGAGCTGATGGGCACGCCGGAAGGCAAGATCCAGATCCTCCGCGACGAGCTCAAGACGCGCGAGGCGCAGCTCGCCCGCCTCTCCGAAATCTGGAGTGTGCGCGAGCGCGAACTCCTGTCCGGCGAGGACCGGCTCCACGAGAAGGACGTGGAGCTCCAGGGCCTCAAGATGCAGGTGGACGACCTCTTGCGCCGCTTCAACGAAGCGCAACAGGCCATGCTCCAGAAGGAGCGCGAGCACGGCGCCACCGTCGACGACCTGCTGCTCCAGAAGTTCTCCGCGGAGAAGGACCTCATCGAGGTCGTCGCCTCCAAGGAGAAGGACATCAACCTGCTGCGCAAGGAGGTCCACAACCGCGAAGACGAACTGGCGCGGCGAGGCTCCGAGCTGGAGAACCTGCGCGGCGAGTACGAGAAGCTGGAGAAGCACCTCAACGTCGTCACGCTCGAGTTCGAGGTCAAGGAGCAGAAGCTCCAGGACACCGTCCACGGCAACGAGACCGAGATTGCCCGCCTGGGCAAGCGCGGTGACGACTTCGAGTCGGAGCTGGGCCGCACCGTCAGCGAGCGGGATCAGCGCTACGCCGAGCTGGACGGGGAGATCCAGGCCCTCCAGGAGCGGCTGCAGCAGACCGAGCAGGAGCGCGACACCACCGTTCGTGGGCTCGAGACCCGCGCCGCCGCCGCCGAGGAACACGGCGCGCAAGCCGACGCGGAGATCACCCGGTTGAACGCGGAGCGCGATGCGCTCGACGCGCGGCTCAGCCAGCAAGTGGCGGACCTGGAAGCCGACCTCGCGCGCACCACCAGCGAGCGCGAGCAACTCCGGCTGGACAAGGACGCCCAGGAGGCGGACCTCTCCCAGCGCATCGAGGACCGCGACGCGAAGATCTCGACGCTGGATCGCGAGCTGGCCGAGACCATCGCTCGCAACGAGCGCACCGAGGCGGACCTCAACTCCAGCATCCAGCAGCAGTTGGAGCGCATCGGCGAGCTCGAGGGTGAGGTCGAGGCAGTCAAGGCGCACCTGGCCGACCGCGAGGCCGAACTGACCGGTGAGATCCAAGCGCTCACCGAGGCGAAGAACGCGCTGGAGGAGGACCTCACCGGCCGCATCGAGGCCCTGCGCATCGCCAAGGATGCGCTGGAGGAGGACCTCACCCGGCAGCTCGAGGAAGTGCGCGCGGCGAAGGCGGAGCAGGAAGCCGACCTCACCGGCCAGATTCAAGCCCTCACCTCGCAGCTCGAGGAATCGCAGCGCACGGGAGATCAACTCCAGGCGCGCGTGGCCTCGCTGGAAGACACCGTCGCCCAGCGCGAGTCCACCATCGAGGGGCTCCAGGGCGACGTCGCGGCGAGGGACCAGCGCATCTCCGAGCTGAGCGGAGACCTGGAGGCCACCAGCCAGACCCTCTCTCAGACGCAGGACACCCTCGCGCGCACCGAGCAGCAGCTCGCGGACACGCAGAACACGCTGGCCAGCACGGAGCAGAGCCTCTCCGAGACCCGCGGTGAGCTCGAGGCCACCAGTCAGACGCTCGCGCAGACGCAGGACACGCTCGCGCGCACCGAACAGCAGCTCTCGGACACGCAGGGGACCCTCGCCAACACGGAGCAGACCCTCTCCGAGACGCGCGGCGAACTCGAGGCCACCAGCCAGACGCTGAACGAGACGCAGACCCGCCTCGCGCAGACGGAAGAGGCCCTCTCCTCCACGCGCGGCGAGCTCGAGGCCACCAGCCAGACGCTCGCGCAGACGCAGGACACGCTCGCGCGCACCGAGCAGCAGCTCTCGCAGACGCAGGCGACGCTGGCGCAGACCGAAGGCTCGCTGGCGGAGACGCGGGGCGAGCTGGAGGCCACCAGCCAGACGCTGACCCAGACCCAGAACACGCTGGAGGAGACGCGCGACGAGCTGGGCACCACCACCGCGCAGCGCGACGCGCTCAAGCTCGAGCTGGATGAGACCCGCGGCGCGCTCCAGGACACGAACGACGCCCTGGCGAGGACCACGGGCGAGCGCGACCAGCGCACCGCCGAGCTCAAGGCCTTGGGCGAGGCGAAGGACGCCCTGGAGCAGTCCCTCACGCAGCAGATCGGCCAGCTGCGCGGAGACCTCTCCGAGACGCTGGGCAACTACGAGGCGGAACGCGCCGCGCACGAGAAGCTCGCCGCCGAGACGAGCGCGACCATCGAGGCGCTCACCGGTGAGCGCGACGGACTGCGCTCGGAGCTGGAGGCCACCAGCGAGACACTCGCGCAGGTGCAGGGCCAGCTCGCCGCCACACGGGATGCGCTGTCGCGCGAGCAGCAGGCGCACACCACCCACCGGCAGCAGGCGGCCAGCGCCCAGGCGGCGCTGGAAGGCGAACTCAACGACGCGCGAAACCACGTGGAGGAGCTAGGCGAACAGCTCACCATCACCAAGCACGAGCTGGGCGCTCGGGTGGCGGACGTCACCCAGCTGACCGCGCAGCTCGCGCAGGTGGAGGACGCGCGGGCGAACCTCAAGGAGCGTCTGGACACCCTCACCGAGGAGTCCCAGCGCCGCGAGGAGCTGCTCGAGAACGACCTGGCCACCAAGGGCAAGGAGCTGTCGGACACGCTGCGCAAGCTGACCCAGGTGACGCAGGAGAAGATGCGTCAGGCCGAGGTGCTCAACCGCGAGGTGGCCACCCGGACCGATCAGCTCAAGGCGATGGAGACCAAGCTCCAGACGCAGGCCGCCGATGCCAAGCGCCACGCGGATGGACTCGGCCAGCAGATGGCCGGGCTCAACAACCAGTTCGAGATGGCGAAGAAGGCGCTCGGCGAGCGCGAGGAGCAGCTGCGCGCGGCGGGTGCCCAGCACCAGAAGCTGGCGCAGGAGCGCGACGGCCTCGCCGGTCAGCTCCAGCAGTCCGAGGCCCGGCAACAGCAACAGGCCCAGCAGACGCAACAGGAGCGCGCGGAGGCCAAGCGTGCGTCCGACGAGCTCGCGGCGAAGCTGGCCAAGGCCGAGCAGCGCATCGCCCAGCTCACCCAGGAGGCCCAGGCGAAGGCCGCCGATGCCGACGCGAAGTCCAAGGACCTGCAGGCGCAGCTCGCCGCTCGCGCCAAGAAGGTCCAGGACCTGGAGCTCGCGCTGGAGAATGCCCAGGGCGCCAAGGCCCGCGCGGAGAAGGACCTGGCCGCGAAGGTCTCCGCCGCCGAGGGCAAGGCCAACGAGGCCGCCGCCCGCCTCGCCACCGCCCAGAAGGAGCGCAAGGACCTGGAGGCGCGGCAGCTTCGCGAAATCGAGGAGCTCAACACCAAGCAGAAGGCCGAGCTCGAGCGCCGCGACGCCATCAAGACGCAGGAAGTGACGCGCCTGCAGCAGTCCGTGCAGGAGAAGAGCAAGGCGCTCAAGGTCGCCGAGCTCGAGCTGGCTCGCTTCAAGAGCAAGTCCCCCGCCACGCCCGCGCCAGTGGCCGCCAAGGGCGCGAAGGCCGCGCCCGCGGAGGACGACGAACTGGCCCGCGCCCCGCAGGTCAACCAGACCATCCCTCCGGCCGCCGCTGCCCCCGCGAAGGCCGCGAAGCCCGCCGCCAAGGCCGCGCCCGCCGCGAAGAAGGCCGCCGCTCCCGCTCCCGCCCCCGCCATGTTGGGGAGCGACGAGTCGGAGCCCACCGACCGCACCATGGTCGTCCAGCTGCCAGTCACCACCGCGCCCAAGGAGGATGACGACTGGACGGCGCTGGTGGACGAGCTCGACAAGTAGCCGTCCCCGCCGGGGCCACCGCCAGGGCGTGGGTGGCCCCCGCCGGATGTCCAACAGCAGGCTGTCTGGAGAAGCGGCACCTGCCGGGAAGCCGGCACGCCAGGCGGGGGAGTTCAGGGAGCCACGTGTCCGTCGGACCGCGACATCCGTGCCCTACCCCGGGAAGAAACTAGAGGGCGGCGCGCGCGTCGCGCACCAGCTCCTTGAAATGCAGTGAGGCAACGACGTCACGCAGGGAGACCGCGCGCCCCAGTCGGAGAGCCTGCGCCTGCGCCTCCCGCCAGCGGCTCAGCAGCGTCCGCAGCGTGACGTACGCCAGCAGCAGGGGGAAACCACCCGGCAGCAGGAGGACCGCCACCGCCATCACCATCCTCATCCACGCCCACATCATGACCACGGACCTCGTTGCTTTCCCTTCGTGAGTTACGGCACTGAGATGCACGGCCTGTGCCCACGGTGCGCAAATTATTTCCTGATGTCTTTTCAGTGGGTTGCAGGGAGGTAGAGCGAGAGGGCATGGCCGTAAGGACGAGGAGGCTGGCATTTTTGCCGCAGTTGCCTGGGGGCCCTCGGTTAAGTTCCGCCGGGTGAGCACCCCTTCGACGGCAGAGGTCCGCGCATTCAAGAGCGTGGCGGACGCGGAAGAGCAGCTGGAGCAGGTGGGATACCTGCCCTCCCCCGAAATCGCCACGGCGGCATTCCTGGCGGACCGGATGGACAAGCCCATCCTGGTGGAAGGCCCCGCGGGCGTGGGGAAGACGGAGCTGGCGCGCGCCATGGCGTCGGCGCTGGGCCGCGAGCTCATCCGGCTCCAGTGCTACGAAGGCCTGGACGAAGCCAAGGCCCTCTATGAGTGGGAGTACGCCAAGCAGCTGCTCTACACCCAGCTCCTCAAGGACAAGATTGGGGAGATGGTGGAGGGAACGTCCTCGCTGGCGGAGGCCGCGGACCGGCTGGCGTCCGGGGACGCCGTGTTCTTCTCCGAGCGCTTCCTCCTCCCCCGCCCCATCCTGCGCGCCCAGCTCTCCGAGCGCCCCGCGCTGCTGCTGGTGGATGAAATCGACAAGGCGGACCCCGAGTTCGAGGCCTTCCTGCTGGAGGTCCTCTCCGACAACGCCGTCACGATTCCGGAGCTGGGCACGTTCCGCGCGAAGCACATCCCGCGCGTGCTGCTTACGTCCAACGCCGCGCGCGAGCTGTCCGACGCGCTCAAGCGCCGCTGCCTCCACCTGCACATCGACTTCCCCGACCGGGAGCGAGAGCTGCGAATCGTCCGCGCGCGGCTGCCCCAGGTGCCCCAGGTGCTGGCCGAGCAGGTGGTGGAGGCCGTGGCCGCCATCCGCGCCCTCGACTTGAAGAAGGCGCCCTCCATCAGCGAGACCCTGGACTGGGCGCAGAGCCTGGTGCTCCTCAACGCGGAGCAGCTCACCTCGGACGTCGTCGCCTCCACGCTCAACCTCGTGCTCAAGTACGAGGGCGACATCGAGAAGGCCCGCGCCAACCTGCCGCAAATCGCCCAGGCGTGAGGCCCCCAAGGCCGTTGCTCCCACGGGCGGCGTGTCGGTTGGACGGTGTATGCTGGGCGCTCGCGCCCCGAGAGGCCCTGGCTTCCCCGTGCTCCTGAAGGAACGCTTTCAGATCACCCGCCCGCTCGAGGAGTTGGAGCTGTCCCTCGTGCGCGCGTCCCTGGCGAATCCCGCCCTGCTCGGCGAGCACGAAGAGGCCGTCCTGCGCACCGCGCTGTCGCTCGCGCGGCTCTACAAGATTCAGCACGGCGGGCTGGACGTGGGCGTGGGCGCCCTGCTCACGCCCTTCCGCGACGAGGTGGAGCGCCGCCTCACGCCTGTCCTCGGAGGAAGCCAACCGCCCACCAGAGACAGGCTCATCCCCCACGTGCGGGACTTGCGCGAGCACGCGGCGCGAGCGCGCGACGCGGTGGTGTCCAGGCTGCGAGGCCGCGTGCCTCCCGAGGCCCTGGACCGCGAAGTGCGCCACAAGGAGCTGGTGATGGTGGCCGGCGGAGGGGGCGGCACCGCCTTCGTCTACCTCGGCGTGATGAGCCTGCTGGCCGAGCACGGGCTGGAGCCCAAGCTGCTCGCGGGCGCGTCCATGGGCGCCATCCTCGCCATCATGCGCTCGCGCATGGCGCGCTTCGACCCCACGGAGATGATCAACATCGTCCGGGGACTCTCCTTCCGGAAGCTCTTCCGCTTCATCTCCACGGAGAGCCGCTACGGATTGCCAGCGGCGCTGCGCTTGTTCCTCCGCGCGGGGCTGGGGCGCTTCTTCGGCGCGGGCCCCGAGGGCAGCGGCCTTCGCCTCAAGGACCTGCCGGTGCCCACGCTCATCGCGGTGGGCGGCATCCGCCGAGGCATGCTCCCGCGTCCGCTCGAGTACTACGAGCGCCTCCTGGGAACGAGCCCCTTGGGTCTGCTCAACCCCGCGGGTGTCACGCGCCGCCTCCAGGCGACCATGGGCGCCATGGCGGAGCTCTTCACCCGCCCCGAAATCACCGTGCGCATGCACCTGGGCTCAGACGACGCCACCAGCGAATTCGACGCGCTGGACGCGGCCGGGTTCTCCTCCGCGCTCCCCGGCGTCATCCACTACGACGTGCTGCGCGAGGACCCGCGCATGCACTCGCTCCTGGATGGGCTCATGGCGCAGCACGGCGTGGCGCGGCTCATCGACGGAGGGCTGGTGGACAACCTCCCCGCGAAGGCCGCGTGGAAGGCCGTCGCGCAAGGCCGCATCGGCACGCGCAACACCCTCATCCTCGCGCTGGACGGCTTCGCGCCCAAGCTCACCACGCCCTTCTGGCTCCCACTCCAACGCCTGGCCGCGATGACGGTGAGCCCCAACCTCCCCTACGCGCACCACGTCAAACGCTTCCCCCGCACGCTGTCACCGCTCGACGTCGTGCCCTCGGTGGAGCTCGCGTCCAAGGCGCTCCACTTCGGCCGCAAGGCGCTCGCGGAGGACCTCCCCTTTCTGCGCCGCATGCTCGCGCCGATTCCCCACGTCCTCTGAATTCCCCGAAAGGCCTTTCACGCTTTGACCTCATAGCGGTGCCTGGATAGAAGAGTCGGGCAGTCCCACGACTCAACTTCAGGGCGAAGGAACCCGCGTATGAGCTCGACCTCGACCAGCGTATTGCGTGCGAATCAAATCTGGCTCGACGGCCAATTGGTGAAATGGGACGAGGGCCAGGTCCATGTGATGACGCACGCCCTGCACTACGGGCTGGGCGTCTTCGAGGGGATTCGCGCGTACCGGACCCATGATGGACGGCTGGCCGTGTTCCGCCTGCGTGAGCACATCCAGCGGCTGTTCGACTCCGCGCACATCTGCATGTTGAAGATGCCGTTCACGGAGGACCAGCTCGTCGAGGCGTGCCTGGACCTGCTGCGCAAGCAGAAGGACCTCTTCGCCAACGGCGCGTACCTGCGGCCGGTGGCCTTCATGGGTGATGGCGCCATGGGCCTGGGCGCGGTGAACCCCACGCGCGTGGCCGTCACCGCGTGGGACTGGGGCGCGTACCTGGGGGAGAAGGGAGTTCGCGAGGGCATCCGCGCCAAGGTGAGCTCCTTCACCCGCATGCACGTCAACGTGAACATGGTGCGCGGGAAGATTTCCGGCCAGTACGTCAACTCCATCCTCGCCAAGCGCGAGGCGGTCCTAGCGGGCTACGATGAGGCCATCCTCCTGGACATCAGCGGCTTCGTCGCCGAGGCCTCCGGCGAGAACATCTTCATGGTGAACAAGAAGGGCATCATCAAGACGCCGCCCTTGTCCTCGCCCATCCTCGACGGCATCACCCGCGACACCGTCCTCAAGATTCTGCGCGACAGCGGCCGCGCCGTGGACGAGGTCACCTTCACTCGTGACGCGTTGTACATCTGTAACGAGATTTTCTTTACCGGCACCGCCGCGGAAATCACCCCCGTGCGCGAGGTGGACAACCGCACCGTGGGCACCGGCAAGCCCGGCCCCATTGGTACGTTCGTGCAGGAAACCTACTTCCGCACGGTCCGGGGCCTGGAGCCGCGCTACGCGGAGTGGCTCACCTACGTGTGATGCCCTCCGGGGTGCCCGGACCCTCGAGGACCGGGCACCCACCTCGGGGGCGGTTGCCGTGGACCCGCCCTCCCCCATCGCCGCGTGCCCTCCCAACGTGGGATTGCGCTAAAAGGGCCCCGATGGCTCCCGCCGGTCACGTCTACGACGAAAATCCTTTCAGGCTTGAGAACCCATCCATCCTCGACATCGCTCCTCCCGAGCCCAAGTCGGTGGAGGAGACGGGGCTCAAGATGGGGCTGCTCTCGGATATCGCGCTGAAGTTCCTCTATTACGCGGGAACCGGCACGGGCATGGGCATCGCCGACGAGATGCGGCTGCCGTGGCCTGGCGTCATCGAGCACGTGGTGGACTTCCTCGCCACGGAGAAGCTGGTGGACCTGCGCGGCGGCAAGGGCTTTGGCCGCGCGTCGGTGGAGTTCATCCTCACGGAGAAGGGCCGCGAGTACGCGCGCGACGCGCTGACGCGCACGACGTACGTGGGGCCCGCGCCCGTCCCCATCGAGCAATACAACGCGCTCATCACCAGCCAGACCGAGGAGACGCCCGTCGTCAGCCAGGAGGAGTTGGTGGCGGCGCTCAGCCACCTCACCGTCCCCGCGGAGCTGATGGACAAGCTGGGCCCCGCGGTCAACTCCGGGCGCTCGCTGTTCCTCTATGGCCCTCCCGGAAACGGCAAGACGAGCCTCGCCGAGGCCGTCTCACACATGTTTGGCGGCGAGGTCTTCATCCCGCACTGCCTGGAGATTGGAAATCAAATCATCCAGGTGCATGACCACCTGCTGCACACGCCCGTCGCGCTGGAGATGGGCCGCGACAGTGGGGGCCGCCGGCAGACCTTCGAGATGGACAAGCGGTGGATGCTCTGCCGCAGACCCGCCGTCGTCGTCGGCGGAGAGCTCACGCTCGAGACACTGGACCTCATCTACTCGGAGAGCACCCGTTTCTACGAAGCGCCGTTCCAGGTGAAGGCCAACGGCGGGATGCTCCTCATCGACGACTTCGGCCGCCAGAAGGTCCACCCCACGGACCTGCTCAACCGCTGGATTGTCCCCCTGGAGAAACGGGTCGACTTCCTCACCCTCCACACGGGTAAGAAATTCGAAATCCCGTTTGATCAGCTTCTCGTCTTTTCCACGAATCTGGACCCGAAGGAGCTGGTGGACGAGGCCTTCCTTCGGCGCATCAAGTACAAAATCGAGGTCTCCAACCCCGACGAGGAGTCGTACCGGGAGATCTTCCGCCGGGTGTGCGAGGCGGCGGGCATCCCCTATGTGGACCAGGCCGTCACCTACCTCGTCGAGCACTACTACAAGCCCCGGACGATGCAGCTTCGAGCCTGTCATCCTCGGGATTTGGTGGGGCTCATCAAGGACGCCGCCCGCTACCGCCAGATTCCCCCGGCCCTGTCCAAGGACCTGCTCGACCAGGCGTGCGAGGTCTTCCTCGTCAATCTCTAGCTGGAATTCGTTGTTACAACCGTGCGGAATTTCTAGAATCCGCATGCCGTTGATTCGCTCGGCCGCACGCCAATGGCCACCCTTGCGGGGCCCGGCGCAAGAAGGAGCCGCAGTCCGTGAAGGAACGCTACCAGGACATCGACGAGAAGAACGAGGCGCTGCGCGAGTACCTCGAGATCTACAAGGACAAGCAGCCGGCGCGTGAGTTCCTCGAGCGTTTCGAGATGTCGTGGATCTACCACGACGCCGCGTTGGAAGGCGTGGTCTACACCCATCAGGAGTTGATGGCGGCGCTGTATCCCGGACGCACCAGCGCCGAGGCCTCCATGATTCCGGTGGTGCTCGAGATTCGGAATCACAAGGCCGTCTGCGACTTCATTCGCGAGGAAGCCGCGGGCGCCAAGAAGCAGGCGCAAATCACCCTCACCACCATCAAACGCATGCACGACCTCTTCCTCGGCAACACGCCCGAGGCACTGGCCGAGCGCGCGCGCATGGAGCGCCGGGAGCGCACCGAGAAGGAACTCGCCAAGGAGCGCGAGCGCTCGGGGCTGCGCAAGGACATGCCGCTGCACCGCACGTACTTCCACGACATCCACCAGCCCGCGAAGATCCAACCCGCGCTGGAGAAGCTCGTGGACTACACGGCCAGCGCCGAGTTCCGCGAGTTCCATCCCATCAAGCAGGCCGCGACGGTTCAGCACAACTTCCTGCAGATCTTCCCGTTCACGGAGCACAGCGGGAAGGTGGGCCGCATGTGCAGCAACCTCATCCTGCTGCGCAACGGGTACATGCCCGCCGTCATCCACTCCATCGACCGACAGCGCTATTACGAGTGCTTCCGGGGCCCCGCGGCGCAGTTCCGCACGGTGCTGATGGACGCGATGGAGAACTCGCTGGACAACGGCGTCAAGTACTTCAGGGACCTGGGCCGCAAGTACAAGGCCATCAACAACTAGCAACGCCGTCCTCCTCGGGAGGAAGCGGACCTGGGTGAGGGCGGGAAGGCGTCCGGGCACACGGCCTTCCGCCCCTGCGTGAAGGTCTGGGGGGGCGTTTGCAACATTGGTGTGCGGGAGACACCCCGCCCTCAATGTCGACGAGACAACATCCGGCATCTCGAAACTGGGTGCCGGAGGAAGTAAAGAAGACCATCCATGCCCGTGACTCAGTCCTTCAACAGCCGCCGTACCCAGGGAGCCACCGGGGGCGAGCTGACGGAGCCTCCGCCACCACGTCTGGCCCTCTTGTCGGCTCGCGACAAGCTGGAGCGCCTGCTCCAGGTGGCCAAGGGGCATCGCAAGGCGCTCATCCTCACCCACGACAATCCTGATCCGGACTCGCTGGCGGCCGCCGTGGCGCTCGCCCACCTGCTGGAGCGCCGGGCGGACGTGGAAGCGCATGTGGGCTACGGGGGCATCATCGGCCGCGCGGAGAACATCGCCTTCGTGAAGGTGCTGCGGCTGCCCGTCTCACACGTGTCGCAGATCGACTTCGACGAGTACGACTTGTTCGGTCTGGTGGACACCCAGCCCAAGGTGGGGAACCACTCGTTGCCCGCACGGCTGGAGGCCCAGCTGGTGGTGGACCATCACCCGCTGCGCGAGGAGAGCCTCTCCGCGCCCTTCGCCGACGTGGGCGGGGACTTCGGCGCCACGTCCACCATGCTGGTGGAGTACCTGCGCGCCGCGCGTGTGGAGCCCTCCGTCGAGGTGGCCACGGCGCTGTTCTACGGCATCAAGGCGGACACGCGCGACCTGGGCCGGGAGACGACGCAGACGGACATCGACAGCTACCTGTGGCTGTTTCCGCGCATGGACAAGTCGATGCTCGCGCAGATCGAGCACCCCGAGCTGCCGGTGCGCTACTTCCAGCTGTACCACACGGCCTTCGAGCGGGCGAAGGTGTACGGCACCGCCATCGTCACGGACCTGGAGGAGGTCTACTCCCCGGACATGGTGGCGGAGGTCGCCGAGCGGCTGATGTTCCTCGAGGGCACGAAGTGGTCGCTGGCCTTCGGAACGTACCGCAACCAGCTCTACTTCAGCCTGCGCGTGAAGGACCGGCGGATGAACGCGGGCCGGCTCATCCGCGAAATCTTCGAGGACTACGGCGGCTCGTCCGGAGGCCACGGCAGCATGGCGGGCGCGCGGCTTCCCTTGTCGGGCAAGGCGGCGCAGCGCAAGGCGCTCAAGCGCGAGCTGGTGGGCCGCTTCCTGGATGCCTTCGGCGTCGCGGACGAACGTCCCGTGTCGCTGCTCTCCGCTCAAGACGCGTGATCTACTGGGACTACAACGCCGCCGCGCCCGTGCGGCCGGAGGTCGCGTCTGTGCTTGCGCGCGCCTTCGCCCACGGGGGCCATGGCAACGCCTCCAGCGTCCACGCAGCGGGCCGCGAAGCCCGCGCGAGGCTCGACGCCGCGCGGGCCCGCGTGGCGCGTGTGCTGGGCTGTGAGCCGAAGGAGATTTGTTTCACCAGCTCCGGCAGCGAGGCGGACGCACTGGCGCTCGTGGGCGCGTGGCATGCGCGTCCGACACCCGAGCGGCGCAAGCTGGTGACGACGGCGGTGGAGCACCCTGCCCTGCTGGGCGCGGTGGCCCAGCTCGAGCGCGAGGGCGCCCAGGTCGTGCGCCTGGCGCCGGGCCAGGACGGCCGCGTGAAGGTGGAAGACATGCTCGCGGCGGTGACTCCGGACACGGCGCTCTGCTCGTTGATGTGGGCCAACAACGAGACGGGCGTGGTGCAGCCCGCGGCCGAGGTGGCGCGCGCGTGCCGGCAGCGCGGCGTGCTCTTCCACACCGACGCGGTGCAGGCGGCGGGCAAGGTGCCGCTGTCGCTGCGCGAGGTGGACGCGGATCTCCTGTCGCTCTCCGCGCACAAGTTTGGAGGCCCCTCTGGCGCGGGGGTGCTGGTGGTGCGCAAGGGCGTGGACGTGCGGGCCCTGGTCCCCGGCCATCAGGAAGCGGGACTCCGGGGAGGGACGCAGAACATCCCTCACGCGGAGGCGCTCGCGCTCGCGCTGGAGCTGGCAGTCAGCGAGCAGCCTGCCCTGGCCGAGCGCGTCGGCGCACTGCGGGATGACTTCGAGCGCGCGGTGCTCGAGCACGTGCCCGGGGTGACGGTGAACGGTGCGGGGGCGCCCCGCGTGCCCAACACCAGCAACCTGCGCTTCGACGGGGTGGAGGGTGAGGCACTGCTCATCGCCCTGGACCTGGAGGGCATCTGTGTCTCCATGGGAGCCGCCTGCGCATCGGGCACGCTGACTCCGTCGCATGTGCTCAGGGCCATGGGCTTGACGGCGCCCCAGGCACGCGGATGTCTCCGCTTCAGCCTGGGACCCGACACTCGCGAGGACCAGGTGCGGTTCGTCGTCGATGCACTTCGCCGCCATGTCCCCTCGGTGCGCGCGCTCACGGCGTAGTCCTCGCACCTCGAATCGAGGGTGCGTTCTCCATGCATGAGCCGAAGCACCGCGAGCATCCGCCGGTGAATCCCGACCGCCCCTTCGGGGCATGGCCGCTTGAACAAAGCGCAACCGGTGAAAACATCCTCCCGCAGTAGACCGACCCATCGGGGGGACGAGACATGGTGCTGGGTTCGACGGGGCTGAAGTTCCTGAGGCGTCATTTCGCGGTGCTCGTATCCGCACTCGCGCTTGCATGTGGCCCTGGCGCGGAGGACGCACGACTGACGACCTCGCGCGGAGCCCTCGCCAACGAACCACAAGAGCCTCAGGCCGAGCAGCTCAGCGCGAAGGAGACCTTCCGGCGCAAGTGCCCGTCGGTCTCCAATGCGACAGGCCCCACGCTCCACGTCGCGAACAAGGGCCCGCGCAATGCCAACGAGCCCCTGGGCTCCATCAGCAATCCCTACCCCACCATCATGGACGCGGTGAGGGCCGCGCATCCGGGCACTGTCATCCAGGTCCGCTCGGGGACCTATCCCGAGCAGCTCACCATCAACGCCCTGAAGGCACGCCCAGGCACGGCCACCGCGCCCATCGTCCTGCGAGGAGAGTCTCCCGACCGGCCTCGCATCATCCCCGGCGGCGTGGACGTGGGGAGCTTGCTGGTGGTGAACCAACCCTTTTGGATTGTCGAGTCCCTGGACGTGGATGTGCAGGAGCGGCCCTCCTTCGGCGCGCTCTTCGAGGACTCCACCCGCTGCTCACAGCTCTCCGACTCCTTGCTCCATGGAGGACGGGCCGGTGGCGGGGTCGTCATCAGCGATGCGAACACCGTGCTCATCGAGGGCAACGAGATTCGCGACTTCCTGCGCGTCGGACAGGACTCTCACGGCGTGGTGGTGAAGGGAACGTCCCGGCAGATCTACCTCGTGGAGAACACCATCCATGACGCCTCGGGCGACGCCGTGCAGTGCCAGCCCAACGTCGGCAGGCCCGCCGAGCTCTTCATCGAACACAACCAGATGTACGACTGCGGAGAGAACGGCATCGACGTCAAGGCGTGCGACAACCTCTCCATCCAGTCCAACGTCATCTTCCGCTTCCCCAACCTCGAGAGATTCCCGTGGCAGGCGACGACCTCCGCCGCCGAGGCCATCCTCGTGCACGAGAACGCGACGAACATCGAGATTGCCGGGAACCTCATCTTCCTCGCCGGCCGAGGCATCTCCATCGGAGGGCTCGCCCCCGTGGACAATCCCTCCAACGTGATGATTCGCGGCAACATGGTGATGGACATCTACAACTTCGCGAACCGAGGCAACGGCCAGGGCATTCGCGTGGCGAAGGCGCGCGGCGTGCGAGTGCTGGGCAATCACATCGAGCGGACCGCGGACTCGGGCCTGCGGCTGGCCGCGGACGAGCCGCTGGTCGTCTCGGACATGTCCGTCTTCGACAACACGCTGCGCGACATGCACAGCTTCGTGAAGCTGGGGCGCGACACGGCGCGGCCCGGGCTGAAGATGGACCGCAACCGCTACGAGGGCATCACCGGCAAGTTCAGCGCCTTCGGCCTGGTGTCCGAGGGCGAGTTCGACGTCTGGCGCAGCAAGCTGCAACAGCACGGACTGGAGCAGGGCTCGGTGCGAGTCCTCAGCGGCTCGGGAGCCCCGCAGCGGCTACCACCCCTGCTCGGGCAATGACTTCTCGCGAACCTCCGGGTCGGGCTGCCCATATCCGGGCATTCCGTCCTCGCGGGCCTCATCCGGCTTGGGAGGCAGTCGAGGCGGGACAGTCCCGCGCGTCTGTCGCTCGGGCGAGGGCTCTTCGGGTTTGGGAGTGGGAGGCTGCTGGGTGGCCATGGTGCTCCTCGACGAGACAAGGCACGCGGCTTCGCGCGCATCATGAGGAGAAGGTCGCCATCTCCACGGCCGCAGGGGACTGGTGAGGCCACGCTCGCGGACGAGCGCAGGCTCCATCCCCTACTCGGCGCGCGAGGCCCCGGACGGCGGCGAGGGAGGCGCCGCCGGGCCCGAGGGGGAAGCCGCAGTGGGGACATCATCGCTGGCGCCAAACAAGCCACGCACCACGGCGGCGATGGCCAGCGGAGTGCCCACGCGCTCGTCATAGTGCGGCGCGAGCGCCTGGGCGAAGGACTCAGCCGAGGGGAAGCGGTCCTCGGGACGCGCGGAGAACGCACGGCGCACCACATCCTCGAGCGCCTGGGGCACGTCAGGCCGCAGCTCGCGCAGCGGCCGGTAGCTCCGGGAGCGGATGGCGTGGAACACCTCGTCGGGCGTGGTGCCGGTGAAGGGGCGCTCCAGCGTCAGCAGTTCGTACAGGACCACCGTCGCCGCCCACAGGTCCGCCACGGGGCTGACCTCTCCCAGCAACGACTCCGGAGACAGGTAGTAGGGCTTGCCCAGCACCTCTCCGCCCTGGAGCTTGCCGTCGACGAGCACACGCGAGACGCCGAAGTCACCCAGCTTGATTTCGCCCACGCGCGAGATGAAGAGGTTGGACGGCGACACGTCGCAGTGGACGATGCCCAGGGGCTCGCCCTGGGGCCCGGTGGCGGCGTGCGCGTACGCGAGCGCCTCCAGCAGCACCTTCCCCAGGTACACCGCGAAGTCGAGGGGCAGCGGGATGCCGCGCACCTTGCAGCGGCGGAGGATCTGGCCCAGGTCCCGGCCATCCACCAGCTCCATGACGATGAAGTAGATGCCCTCCAACTCCCCTGCATCCAGCACCGTCACGATGTTGGGATGGTGCAGCTGCTTGGACAGCTGCGCCTCGCGCGAGAACAGCGAGACGGACTCGGGGTCCGCCGTCAGCGCCGGCAACAGCCTCTTGAGCGCGACAGTCCACCCCTCACGCGCCCCCGCCAGCACCTTCGCGCGGTACACCTCCGCCATGCCGCCCTTGCCGAGCACGGAGAGGATTTCGTAGTGGCCGAAGACCCGCTGAGTCTTCGGAGAAGGAGGCATCTGGCTCACGGGCTCGTACTTCCAGCTCCTGCCGCCTCACGGCCCGGCGCGCGCTTGCGATTCTTCGACTGCTTCTGCGCCAGCTCGATGTCACCGGCGAGCGCCTTCACCAGCGCCGCCTCCCAGGGCTTGGGATTCTCCGGCGACCAGTTCAGGTCCAGCGCCCTGCGCAGCAGCGGCTGGACGCGGCCTGTGTCGCCCTGCGCGTCAGCGGCATAGGCCTGCCACGCGTAGACGTCCGGGCGCGTGGGAGGAACCTGGCGGATGCGCGACAGGAACTCCTGCGCCTTGCTGGGGTTGCCCAACCCCAGGTGGCTCGCGGCCATGCCCACGAGCGCGTCGATGTCGCGGGGGTCCTCGAGCAGCGCGGCCTCGAAGCGCGCTCGCGCGATCTCCCACTTGTTCGGCGAATTGGCCGCCAGGAACTGCAGGCCCAGATCCACCGGGCGCGTACCGATGGCCGCGGTGCGCGTCTCGGAGGCCCTCGCCTCCGGTGCCTCCTCCGCGGACGCGGAGCCCGCCGCGGCGGCACGGCCTCCGAGGGCTCCCTCCTTCGCGGCGTCGTCCTCGGACTCGCCTGGCCCGCCCGTGCCGCGCAGGAACAGGACGAAGTCCTTCAGGCCCGGCGAATGGCATCCCTTGGGAAGCCGGACCCGAGCGGAGAGCACTCCGGACTGAGGGTTGTAGGTGGCCAGCGTCGGGAAGGCCCGAGCGCCGACACATTCGGGAGTACCCGAGAGGCAGACCTGCAGGGTGGCGACCAGGACGTTTCCCTGGAACTCCCCGGAGAGCACTTCCGTGCCCGCCGGGAACTTGCAGCCACCACCAGAGCCGGAGGACGTGCCGACCAGGCGCTCGCCCTCCATGTGCAGCTCCACCTGTCCGTAGGTATCCCCGACGTAGGGGCCAGAGAGCTTCGGCCCCGCCCAGGCGAGGCCGGAGGTGACGGAAAGAGCCGTCACGAGTCCCTTGTTTAGAAGCGAGGGCGGCATGTGCGGGGTGTGGGGGTCTCCATCATAGGTGGGCCACGCCCACCTTGTAAACGCGCGAGGATGCCTTGACCCCGCTGACTCCCCTCCTTATCATTTCAAAAGGTCGTCACGGTTTTTCTCAGTCATTTCGGGGCCTTGGTGGCACTGTAGCTTTGTTTCAAGGGCTGTCCCCTGCGGGGCGCGTGATGCTCGGCAGAAATTCGAACCGATACGTCCATTCCGGGGTCCGTTTCGGCCGCCATGTGCAAGCCCTCCCCTCTCACGAGGGATGAGGGAAGCCTGCGGCGGCATGATTTCGGTTCCCACCTGGCTTTTCAGGGTTCAATGGATGCTGGGCACACGGCCATGCGGCGGGGGACTTTTTCTGCGGAGCGGCGGCGGTGAGCGAGACGGTGGTGGAAGAGGCGGCGGCGAGGAAGCAGACGCTGCGGGATGAGCTGACGGCGCGCCGCAAGGCGATGACGCCCGACCTCATCGACACGCGGGGTCTCAAGGTGCAGTCTCGATTCCTGGCGACGGCGTATTATCAGAAGGCACGGACCGTGGCGCTCTACGCCCCCATCCGGGGCGAGGTGCCCACGCGGGACATTCTCATCGCGGCGCTGCAAGACGAGAAGACCGTCTGCTACCCGCTGTCCCATGTGCACGGGAGGATTCTCTCCTTCCGCGCCATCAAGTCGGAGGCGGAGCTGGAGCCGGGACGTCTGGGCGTGCGGGAGCCGACGAACTCGTCGGACCTCATCGCGGTGGACCAGATCGACCTGTTCGTGGTTCCGGGCCTGGGCTTCACCCGCGACGGCAAGCGGCTGGGACGCGGAGGTGGCTACTATGACGCCACCCTTCGCGCGGCCAGTGCACGCAGCCGCCGGGTGGGGTTGGCCTTCAGCGACCAGCTCGTTGAAATGCTCCCGACCACGGGCGACGACGTGGACATGGACCTGGTGGTGACGGAGTCCGAGACCTGCCGCGGCCTGTTCCGCGAGCCGGAGTTCCTGGATACGTGAAGGTCCTCTTCATGGGAGATGTGGTGGGCCGTCCGGGGCTTCAGGCCGTCCGAGCGCTCCTGCCGCGTCTGAAGGCCACCCATGGCATCGAAGTGACGGTCGCCAACGCGGAGAACAGCGACCAGGGCGCGGGCATCTCGCCGGAGACGGCGGACACGCTGCTCGCCAGCGGCGTTGACTTGCTGACCAGCGGCAACCACTTCTGGTCCAAGAAGTCCATCTTGCCCTGGCTTGCGTCCCATCCGGACAAGCTGCTGCGCCCGGCCAATTATCCCAAGGACACACCGGGCCGAGGCCACGGGGTGGTGGAGCTCCCGGACGGACGCGCGCTGGGGGTCATCAACCTGGAGGGCCGCGTCTTCATGCGCGCGCATGACAACCCCTTCGAGGTGGTCCAGGGGCTGGTGGAGACGACGCGCACGCGCACGCCCTGCATCCTGGTGGACATGCACTGCGAGGCCTCCAGCGAGAAGAACGCCATGGGGGTGCACCTGGACGGGCGGGTCTCCGCGGTGGTGGGGACCCATACGCACGTTCAGACGGCGGACGAGCGCATCCTCCCCGGGGGCACGGCGTTCATCACCGACGTGGGCATGTGCGGCCCCCTGGACTCGGTCATCGGGATGAAGAAGGAGCAGTCCGTGGCGCGGTTCCTGGGGCAGAAGCACGCGCCCTACGAAGTCGCGGAGCGGCTCGTGTATCTGCAGGGTGTGGTGCTGGACATCGACGACACCACGGGGCGTGGGCGTTCCATCGAGCGCGTGCGCGTCCACCTGCCGGGTACCTGAAAGTCGGCGTGGAAGTGCCGCGCGGCGGCGTGCTTTCGGCTATGGTCCGCCGGCCATGAATCCGGACGCGCTGCGCAAGGCGACCCCCGAGGAGCAGTTCGAAGAAGTCACCCGAGGCACGGTGGATCTCCATTCGCCCGAGGACCTGAAGAAGAAGCTCCGGTACTCGTATGACTCGGGCAAGCCGCTCGTCATCAAGGCGGGGTTCGACCCGAGCCGGCCTGACCTGCACCTGGGCCACTCGCTGCTGCTCACGCGCATGCGGCGCTTCCAGGACTTCGGTCACACGGTGGTGTTCCTCATCGGTGACTTCACGGCGCTGATTGGCGACCCCACGGGGCGCAACGCCACGCGCCCGGCGCTCACCCGCGACGAGGTGAAGGCCAACGCAGAGACGTACAAGCAGCAGGTCTTCAAGGTGCTGGACTCGGAGAAGACGACGGTCCGCTTCAACTCGGAGTGGCTCGACAAGCTGGGCACCGAGGGAATGATTCGGCTGGCGTCGCGCTACTCGCTGCAGCGCATGCTGGAGCGCGACGACTTCAAGAAGCGTTTCCGGGACAACGTCTCCATCGCCATCCACGAGATGCTCTACCCGCTCCTTCAGGGCTACGACTCCGTCGCGCTGAAGGCGGACGTGGAGCTGGGCGCCACGGACCAGCTCTTCAACCTGCTGGTGGGCCGGCAGTTGATGCGCGAGGAGAACATGGCGCCCCAGGTCATCATGACGGGGCCCATCCTGGAGGGACTCAACGCGAAGCTCGTCGACGGGAAGATTGTCGGCGACAAGATGTCCAAGAGCCTGGACAACTACGTGGGCGTCAGCGAGGCGCCGGACACCATGTTCGGCAAGCTGATGAGCATCACCGACGACCTGATGTGGCGCTACTACCAGCTCCTCTCCTCCAAGACGCTGAAGGAGCTGGCGGAGCTGCAGGCCAAGGTCGCCAGCGGCGAGGTGCATCCGAAGGCCGCCAAGGTGGGCTTCGCGCGGGAGATGACGGAGCGCTTCCACGACGCCGAGGCCGGCCGCAAGGCGGAGGAGGACTTCGAGAAGCGCTTCGCGAAGAAGGAGCTCACGGCGGAGGACCTCCCCCAGGTGGAAGTCTCTCTGGCGGGCGCGGCGGCGCTGCCGGTGACCAAGGTGTTGGCCGAGGCGAAGCTGGTGGCCTCCGCGACCGAGGGCCGGAAGATGATCTCCCAGGGCGGTGTCCGCGTGAATGGCGAGAAGGTCGCGGACCCGAAGGCGGATCTCGGCGCCGGCGAGTACACCGTGCAGGTCGGCAAGCTGAAGGCCGCGCGCGTCAAGCTGGCGTGAATTCCCGGGGGCGGCCCGCCGTCCCAGGTGCCCGAGGAGCCATCCCACCCGCCCCTGCTTCGAGGGGCGGCATGGGTTTGGGATAGACTCGCGCGCCATGCGTTTGCCCGTCCTGTGCCTCGGCCTGGTGTTGACCGCCCTCCCCGCGCTTGCGGGCCCCGGGGCGTTCGTCTCCGACGTCCGCGTGGACGCGGTGGAGCAACCGGAGTCCCCCAAGGTCGTCTTCACGGTGGAGCCGGGGAAGTCGTATCCGCTGCTCAAGAAAGGTGGACCGGCCCGCGCGTGGTGCAAGCTTCGCGGTGCCTCCGCCGAGGGCTGGGTGTTGTGCGAAGGCGCCCAGGAGTCCGCTGCGCCCGCGGCCCCTTCCGCCCAGATGCTGGCGGCGGCGGACCGCGCGGACGCCGCGCAGCGAGCCGCGGGACAGGAACAGCTCCGGGCCGCCTTCGCGAGCGGCGCCTCCGCCGAGGAGGAGGATTCGGACGAGGGACAGGCGGTGGTCGTGTCCGCGCCGGGCGCCCGGGCTCCGCGCTATGCGGGCGGCTCGCGCGAGTCCAGGGAGTGCGCGGCGACGTGCGCCAGCAAGCCGCTTTTCGAGAAGCAGCCCACGCTGACCGCGATGGACAAGGAAGTGTTGGAGATGTGCCCCGCGCGTCCGGACGCGAGCGTGGGCGCGGCGGAGGTGCGGCGCTTCATCTCCCGTCACTACGATGACCCGCGAATCCAGACGGCGTTGTCCGCCGCGGGACGTCCCGGGCAGAAGCAGGCGAACATCGACTGGCTGACCAGCCTGTGGGTGAGCACGGGGCCTCGCAACGCCTTCACGCATGTGTTCTGCGGGGATGATTGGGAGCGAGGCCCCATTGGCGGCCTGCACTTCCTGCCCCGCTACGCGCAACTCGAGGCGCAGGGGAAGCTCTGCTACGGCGGGCCGGTGCGCGGGGGGGCCGCGAAGACGCAGGGGCAGTACCTCATCCGCTACAAGGGCGTGGCGCCGTGGTCCTGCGGGGAGAAGCGCGTGGGTGGCTTCTCCGAGTCACCTGATGCCGTGGGCCTGGTCTCCATCGGCACGCGGGCCTTCGCGCGTTGCTGCGCTCGCAACGGCGCGAAGAAGGAAGGCGGCGTGTACAGCGCGCCCGACCTGGGGGGCACGAACTGGCGCGTCTGGTGCGGCACGCGCAATGGCACCTACGGCATCGCCACCCTCCACCCCACCGACGACTCCGCGACCTGTGGCGAGTGAGCACGCAGGCCCAGGCCGAGGGCCTGACACAGGGCCCGAGCCAGCGCCTCCAGTGATGCGCAAAGGACACGCCCCCCCCAACGATGAGGCCATCGCGCTGCTTCGCCATCGCCTGAGCTCGCCGCGTCCTCCATGGTGAGGCGGAGAACTCCTCGCCCCACGACGTAGGACACCGTCAATGCACGGCGTTGGGGCACACCCCACCACCATCGGCCGAGAGCATCCGCGGCGCATGACCTGAGGACTTCGTCATGCGCCGCGTCGCGACGTCACAGACGTCTCCCCTACTTCGCGGGCCCCACGTTGAGCACCGCGCCCGCCGAGTACGCGGTGAACTCTGGCGCGTACATGGACTGCACCGTGGCGGGCCCCACCCGGAACGTGCCCGGCATGTTGGCGCGCAGCCGGTACTTGAAGTTGTACTCACCCGCGGGCAGCCACTCGAAGAAGAAGTTGGTGCCCGAGTCGCGTGTCTCCTCGTACCAGACGATGCCCAGGTCCCACTTGTGGCGGGACTGCACGTTCTCCGGCTCAAGGCCCGCGGCGCGTGGGTCTCGCAGGTGGACGTACTCGGCCGCGTGCTTCGCGCGCAGCGACAGGTGCACCTCCACTTCGTCCCCCGGGTTGAGCAAAGCACCCTCGGCCAGCGGCTGGAGCACGGCCTCGCGACCCTCGCGCTCGCGGCGGAAGTAGCGGCGCGACACCTGGAAGAAGTCACCGCGGTCCTCTTCCGGCAACTTCTCCGTGGAGAAATGCCACGTCGCGGAAGCGAACGCGAACCCCTTCGTCGACTTCTCCACCACGACGGAACTCATCGTCTCCGGCTGAAGCTCCGGCCCCGGCACCACCACCTGGTTCTTCTTCCCCGTGTACTCGTCCGGAGCGAACTCCATCCGAACCACACGCGGGCCCACCTTCACCGTCGCGTCCTCGCGGATGCCCAGCGCGCCTTCCGACTCCAGGTACTTCACCAGCGCGTAGAGGGCCTCCGCCGTGGCTCGCGTGGACTTCCAGTGGTTGAGCTTCTTGTCCAGGAGCAGCCACTGCACCAGCCCCTCGCGCCGGGCATCCTTCGGGTTCAGCTCCGTGAGCGTGCGCAACGCGAAGGCATGTGTCTCCGTGGTGTCGTTGTACCAGAGCCAGCTGCGGTCCTCGGCGGCCCAGTACGTGCCCAGCTCGTCGCTCGTCTTCGCAGAGTCCATGACGCTGTCCCAGACCTTCGTCGCGTCCGCGCCACGCCCCGCGCGCTTCAACGTCAGGGCCAGGTAGCCCTTCAGATAGGGCGAGTGCTTCCTCCAGTACTTGTAGCTGAAGGCGAGCATCTTCTGGCGCTCGGCCGCGGTCAGCGCGTCTCCGGTGTAACGCGCGTCCGGATACGCGGAGGCCACGTAGTTGAGGAAGGTGATGAACTCCCAGCCCATCCCCTTCATCATCAGCTTGCCGGAGTACTCCTCGCGGAAGTGCCGGGCCAGGTATTCCCAGGCCCCCCGCGTCATCTCCTCGGGAACCTCCACGCCGTACTCCATGGCGCGCGACAGGCCGTGGACGATGTAGAGCGTCATGTACGGCGAGGGCGGTCCACCCGGCCACCAGGAGAAGCCTCCGCTGGCGGTCTGGGCCTTGCGCAGCTTCGCCATCGCCGCATCGCGCTCCGCGCGGGCCACCTTCGGGTCCAGGACCTTCACGAGGCCACCACTGGACTCGGCTCCGCCCTTCGCCATCTCCAGCCAGGGCGTCTCCTCCAACGACATCTTGCGATTGGGGTCCACCGAGTCCCAGGTCTCGAAACGGGTGGAGCGCTGGCTCAGGTCCTTCGCCATCTTCGCGACGGCGGGATACTTGTTGTAGAGGCTCGCCAGGATGCCCGAGGACACGAAGCGATTGAGCGTCTGCTCCGAGCACTCGTAGGGGTAGTCCACCAGGTACGGCAGCGCCTGGAGCGCCGAGTAGAACAACTGCGTATCCACGGTGACGACCATCTGCTCGTTCACCCGCGTCGGGTCGCCGCCCTTCTTCAGGTCATCGAAGCGCATCGTCTTGGAGCCGGGCCCCTTGAGCGTGACGAAGCGCGACTGGGCCAGGTGCACGCGGCCGGGCAACACCGGCAACGGACGCAGCTCGCCATCACTCACGTCTCCCGCGCGAGCCTCCACGCGGAACGCCACCGAGCCCACGCGCGACGGCGTGGTGAGCGCGAACCGCAGGTTCGTCCCCTTGCCCGGCGCCACCGTGAAGGCCTGCGAGGCGTTCTTCACGCCGAACTCCGACAGTAGGCTCTTGCGCGTCTCGGTGTCCACGATGTCCAGCGTGAGCGTGCCCTGGCGCACCTGCTCCGACGCGTTGTTCACCACCACCTCGAGCACCGCGCGGTCACCTTCGCGCAGGAAGCGCGGCACGTACGGCCGCACCATCAGCTCCTTCACGCTCCGGGAGGTGCGCTGCACCGAGCCCCCCTTCAAGTCACGCGTGACGCCGTGGACCCACACGCTCCAGGCCGTCACCGAATCCGGCACGGTGAACTCCAGCGACGCGGAGCCATCCGGACCGGTGAGGAGCTGAGGCACCCAGAACGCCGTCTCCGCGAAGTTGGAGCGCAGCCCGTTCGGAGGAGCTTCACTGGAGGACGGGCCTCCACCGCGCTGCTGATTCGCGTCCTTGGACTCCTCGACGGCCTGGGCCAGCATGCCCGACGGCGCCGGTGCCGCGGGGGGCATGCCGCCTTCGTCGGCCATCCTCTTGCGCTTCATCACCTGCTGAGGACGCGCGAGGGCCCGCAACGTGCCGCTGCTCCGGCTGGACTCAAAGGCCTCCCCGAAGCTGCGACGCCGGTAGCCAGGGCCTCCCAAGCCATAGTTGTCTTCGAACTTCAGGCGGTCCTCATCGGGCGTTGCCCACGACGGGAAGTCACCGTAGTTGTCCGAGACCAACCACTGCCCCTGCTCCATGGCCAGCGAAGCACTCAGCTCCGCCGACGGCATGCGCTGGGGATAGAGGTCCGCGACGTTCGCCGGCACATGGGGCGAGAACAGGTCCAGCGACTGGTCATACATATACGCGAGCAACTCCGCCACGCCCGCCTCCACCTTCGCGCCGCTCGGCCCCTTCACCGTCACCCGCCAGGTCTCCTTCGCGCCGGGACGCAGCTTGTCGCGGAACGTGGCGAACTCCAGGTTCAGCTCCTTGTTGTCGAAGGGCACGAACACCTGCTCGCTGAAGCGCATGAACTGCCAGTCGCGCACCGCCACCAACACGGCGGTGAAGCCGCCCCGCATGGACTCCGTCACGGGGATCTCCAACACGGCCGGGGACTCGCCTCCCACCAGCGGCTTGCGCAGGATGCGCGCATCTCCCTGATACAGCTCCAGCAGCAAGGGCTGCCCCGCGAAGCCGGAGAACGCGAGCAGCCGCGCGACCTCACCCACGCGCACCGACGGCTTCTCCAACACCAGGGCCGACGGCAAGGCGATGGGCGCCCGCGGCCCCGCCACCATCAACTCCCTCGCCACCTTGAACGTCTGGCCGAAGGCGTCCGTCGTCTCGTAGTGCAGTCGGTACGCGCCCGCCTTGAGCGAAGGCAGCTTCACGCGCGCCAGTCCCTCCGCGTCGTGCTGCACGGAGCCCTTCGCCTGCTCCGCGCCATCCCCCCAACGGGCCAAGGTCGCCTGCGGCGAATACGTCGTCGCCCAACGCGGCTGGAGTGAATCCCCCGGCGTGGCCTTGCGCTCGGACGCCGAATCCGCGACCAGCATCGGCTCCGCCCTCGGTTCGTCCGCCGGCAGCAGCGGCGCCGAAGGCTGTTGCAGTGCCACCAACCGCCAGCGCCCCGCGCCCGGCTGAGGCACTCCATCCAACGTGGACCTCACGAGCCGGACCTCGCCTCCCGCTCCTTCGCGGAGGAAACCCTCGTCCGTGTCCACTCGCGCCTCCACGGCCACGAAGCCCAACCGGAACGCGCGCCGAGCAGAGCGCGTCTCGCCTCCCTCGTCCGTGGCGTCCGCCTCCACGCGGTAGCGCCAGCTCAGGCCCGGCGTCCGCGCGGAGCGCTCGTCGGCCTCCGGCGTGAAGGTCACCTTGAAGCCGCCGTCCTCGTCGAGAGCGGACGTGCCCGCGGCCACCATCTGGTTCTGCATCGAGGCGAAGAAACCGCCGTGCCACCACCAGGGCAACACGGGCTCGCGATACGCACGCCAGCGCACCGTCCCCGAGGCCACTGGCAACCCGAAGTAGTAGCGCGCCTCGCCCTTGAACGTGGCCGGCCGGTTGAGCCGCAGCGGCACGTCCGGGTCCTTCATCGTCACTTCGAAGGTCGGCCGCTTGTACTCCTCCACCCGGATGGACGCCGCGCCTCCGGACTGCACCTGCACGGTCCACGCCCCCAACACGCGCCCCGTGGGAATGGTGAACTCGCCCGCGACCGAGCCGAAGTCATTGGTGCGGACTTCGCGCTTCTCCACCTCCTGATGGTTCGGGTCCATCAGCGACACGACCAACGACTCGCCCGGCTGCGTTTGATAACGGGCCTGGTCTCCGCGCCCGCGGTAGGCCACCACCTTCCACATCAGCTTCTGCAACGGCCGGTAGACACTCCGGTCCGTGAACACGAGCGTCGACATGGACTCGCCGGGCTCCGGCGGGTGGTAGAAGCTCAGGCCGTTGAACAAGACCAGGGACTCGCGCCCCTGCCCCACGAGCAGCATGTGGGTGCGGAAGCCGTAGGGCCCCTGGGTGCGAGGAAAGGAAACCTCGCCCTGGGCATCGGTGGTGGCGCGCGCCACCTCACGGAAGCCCTCGCGATAATCCATGTGGATGAGGCGGACGGGGACCTGAGGAGCGGCCGCGCCCGTGTCTCCCTTCACGACGCGCACCTCCACCAGGGCGCCCAGGGGATTCCGGGTGATGGCGACCCACGGCGTCACGGTCAGGAAGGTGCCCGTGACGCGATTGTTCTTCTCGCGGAAGTCCTCGCGCGCGGAAGCCACCACGACATACGCCCCCGTCTCCTTCATCGGCGGCGTGATGAACGTGTTGTGAGACTGGAGGTCTGGCGTCGCGGGGAGCTGCACACTCCACGAAGCCACCGGCTTGCGGCCCCGGATGTACTGCAGCAGCTCGCTGCCATAGGGGAGGACGTTGGAGACCGACGCCTTCTTCAGCCGCGCCTCGATGTCCAGCGCGTACGCCCGGAAATAGAGCACCGGCACGTTGCGATGAGCCACCTCGATGGAGCGCCGATTGGCGCCATCCGACCGCATCGAGGTGATGCGGAAGTCCGGCGCCTCCAACAACTCCTTCTGCGTCCGGCAGCGCGCGGCCCCAAGCGAGTTCGGATGGACGGCCATGCACTCCTTCGCCAGGGCATGCGCGCGCACCGAGTGGCCCACGCCCGACTCGAGCTCCACCAGCATCCCCTGCCCCATGGTCCACCAGGGCACGTCCTTGTAGGCCCCGAGGTGCGCGGCCAGATGCTGGCGCACCCGCGTGCGGTCATCGTCCTCGGTGAAGTGCCGGTTCAGCACCTCGTAGCGCTTCAGCCGAGCCTCCAGCGCCGCCTCACGCCGCCCGCCCGCCAGATGCCACGCCTCCAGGTCTCCGAGCACCGCGACGGCCTTCACCAACGGGTGGATGTTCGGGTCCGTCAGCACCACCGTGGGCGTGCCCTCCAGCAGCGAGCCCAGATCCAACCGGAACAGCTCACTCGACTGCTCGGGCCGCCAGTGGGCGCTGTTCTCCAACAGCCCCACGCGCAGGTACGAGACGGCATCACGCAACGTGGAGCGGATGCCCTCCGGATACGTGTTGGGCTCGATGTACTCGGCCAGCACCTTCACCGGCTCGGTGCCCAACGACTGCCGCTGCGTCCAGACCTCCTCGTAGGCGCGCTGGGCCTCGGTGAGAATCTGCTCGTACGTCCACGACTTCAGGTCGACCGGGCCGGAGGACGCCACCTGCTCGCGCTGGCGAATCTCCCAGTCGTACGCCTGCGCATACGCGACGAGCGAGTGGGCGTAGAAGAGGTTCAACGTGGCGCGCGACAAGGCCCCCTTGGGCCAGGGCTCCTCGCGCAGGAAGCGCACCGTCGTCTCGTAGCCATGGAGCGCCGAGCGCAGTTGCACCGTGCGAATCAGCGCACGCGCCCACTCGGCCTCGTCCGAGCCATTCCGGGACTGGGCAAGGCGGGCCTCCGCGGCCTGCGCGGCGGACTCCACCTTGTCGTCCGACACCAATGCGTCGATGTCCTTCCACGAGGGGGGCGGTTTCGCCGGTGCCGCTCGCGCGAGGGACGCGACGAGCAGCAACAGGGACAACAACGGTAATGCGATAGCAGATGCCCGAATCCGAGGTGTGCGGTGCATGGTCGGCACTCTAGACGCTGGAGGCCGGCCCGGCGTTCCACATTCCGGTTCAGGAGGCGGGAGGTGCCTCGCCCGACGAGCCCTTCCGGCGCAGCCCCACCAGATAGACCTCCATGCTCGCCCCGCGTGTCGCCTCCGGGCGGACCACCTTCACCTCTTCGAAGAGGGCGCGGACCTGGTTGCGGAAGTCCTCGAAGTCGCCGCCCATGAACACCTTGGCCACGAAGGACGACCCCGGACGCCCCCGCTTCGAGGCCACCTCCAGCGCCTTGCCCGCCAGCCGCAGGCTGCGCGCCTCGTCCGTGGCCTTGATGCCGCTGGTCTTCGGCGCCATGTCGGAGATGACCGCGTCGAACGGGCCGTCGTACATCGCGGCCAGCTTCGCGTCGAAGTCATCCGCGAGCACGTCCAGCACCGCCGTCTGCACGTGGCGCTGGGTGAAGGGGCGGATGGCGACGATGTCCACGCCAATCACGCGCCCCGCCCCTCCCACGGCATCCGCCAGAATCTGGAGGAACCCTCCCGGCGCGGCTCCCAAGTCGAGCACCACATGGCCCTTCTTCACCATGGGGAAGCGCTTGATGAGCTCATCCACCTTGAAGGCCGAGCGTGCTCGGAGCCCTTCTTGCTTGGCTTTCTGGAAATAGTGGTCTTTAGGACGGTAGGGCTTGCCCATGTCGGAGTGGGTCCCTACCATCCGCTACTGTCTTCGGGAAGCCGGAGCAGTCGTGGGTGTCGCGGCCCGCGCAATGGTGAATCCGGAGGACATTGCGATGGGCACCCGGAGCGTGACGGCGGCACTCTGCATCACCCTGCTCTCTTCGGGCGGGGCGACGTACTGCTACACGCAGGCGGACGCGCTCCAACGGCAGGGCCAGTGGCTGATGGAGCGAGGCACCGCCCAGGCCGAGGATTACGCCCGCCGCCTGGATGGCAAGGCCGCGGACGCCCAGCTCAAGACGTTCTCCGAGCGGCGCACGGTGATGGAGAAGGCGCACCTGTGGGAGCGGGGCATGCTGCTGGGGGTGTTGGCGGCCGCCATGTCCCTGGTGGGCGCCTACGTCCTGTTCCTGCTCAAGCGCTTGGATGACCAGCTCCTGGACGCCATGGGCGACCTGCGCCCCACGACCGAGCCGCCCTCCGCTTCCCCGGAGCCTCGGCCGACGCTCGTGTCCAGCCTCCAACGCTAGGACTCCCCGCCCTCGCGGCGCGCTGGCACAATGGCGGCCCTTCTTTCACGGAGGTGGCCATGCCCGGCTGTGCGCATTGTGGACACTCGCTCGACATCATCGCCAACCAGGTGGGGCGCAGCGACACCTGCCCGCACTGTGGCGAGGACGTGCGCTCGTGCCGCAACTGCCGGCACTACGACGCGAGCGTGGCCAAGGAGTGCAAGGAGCCCTTCGCCGAGGTGCCCTCCGACAAGGACGGCGCCAACTTCTGCGAGCTGTTCCAGATTGGCGAGGGCGGCCATCACGCGAAGGCCAGCCGCGACGCGCTGATGAACGCCGCGGAGGCCCTGTTCCGCAAGCGCTGAAGCGCCTAGCGGCCCGGTCCCACGGCCACCGCCGAGCCCACGAACGGAACGACCTTCGCGAAGCCCTTCGCGGGGTGTGCGATGGCGAGGGGACCACACTCGCCCCATTGCGTGACGCCGTGGGGCAGCAACTCCGCCAGGTCGTAGCGCTCACCATGCAGTTCGAAGGGCGTGCTCCACACGAGCCGCGCGGTGAAGACGTTGAGCGACAGCGAACGTCCCGAGCCGGGGGGCCCATCGAAGGCCCCGCCCACCACGATGCTCGCGCGCCGGAACGTGGCGATGGGACGGCCCTCGGAGAATGAAGCCGGGTCGTCGAAGTGAGCACGCGCGTGGCCTTGCTCCTTCAGGTACACGGTGAAGTCCCCCACCCGGTCCACGCTGAGGGACAACCCTCCATTGTCGAGCGTCCTCGCCGTGAACGGCACGGCCCGGAAGGTCAGCCGCGCGGCGGCCTCGGCCACCTTGCCCGTCGGGTCATCGAGCAGCGGACCCTTCAGACCTTCCAGGTGGATGAAGTAGCCCAGGTCCTGGAGGGTCGAATCCTCGGATGAGAGGTAGAAACGCCCCGTCACGTACCACGCCACGCTTGCCGGCATCAGCGGTGCCATCGAGACCTCCACCTCCGAGGAGCCGCGGGGGCCGGAGCCATCAACGAGCTCCAGCGCCCCAGGCCCAAGACACCCTTGTGAAACCCGGCGTCAGAAGCCGTAGATCTTCGAGAGGATCTCCTTCATCACCTCGGACGTGCCGCCGCCGATGGTGATGAGGCGCACGTCGCGCCACGCGCGGGCGATGGGCGTCTCCTCGATGTAGCCCATGCCTCCGAAGAACTGCTGCGTGTCGTAGGCCACGCGCTGGGCCAGGTCTCCGGCGAACAGCTTCGCCATGGAGATCTCCTTCACCGCGTTCTCCTTGCGGTCGAAGACGTCCACCGCGTGGTACGTCAGCCGCCTGGCCGCCTCGATGGCCGTCAGGTGCTCGACGAACTTGTGGCGCCAGACCTGGAACTTCATCAGCGGCCGGCCGAACGCCTCTCGCTCGTTGCCGTACTGGATGGCGTCCTCCATCATCCGCTCCATGCCGCCCACCGTGGTGATGGCGCCCACGAGGCGCTCACCCTGGAAGTTCGTCATGATGTGGTAGAAGCCCTCGTTCTCCTCCCCCAGCACGTAGCGGGCGGGGATGCGGCAGTCCTCGAAGTAGAGGATGGCCGTGTCCGAGGACAGGTTGCCCACCTTGTCCAGCTTCTTGGAGACGCCAAAGCCCTTCACGTCCGTGGGGAACGTCACCAGCGAGATGCCACCGTAGCCCTCGCCCCCGGTGCGCACCGCCAGGGTGATGAAGTCGGCGCGCGTGCCGTTGGTGATCCACATCTTCGAGCCGTTGATGACGTAGTCGTCGCCGTCCCGGCGCGCCGTCGTCTTGATGCTCGCCACGTCCGAACCACACCCGGGCTCACTCACCCCCAACGCGGCGATGCGCTCACCCTTGAGGGCAGGCTCCAGGAACTCGCGCTTCTGCTCGTCCGTGCCTATCTCGTTGATGATGGGAGTGGCCATCTGGCTCTGCACCAGCAGCGCCATGTTCACACCCGCGTTGCGGCTATGGCTGAGCTCCTCGCAGAACGCCGTCACGTACCAGTAGTCCAGCCCGCTGCCGCCGTACTTCGGGTCGTGGTTGATGCCGAGGAAGCCCAGGTCCCCGCACTTCTTGAACAACTCCCTGGGAAAGATGCCCGCCCGGTCCCACTCGAGCCCGTACGGCGCCATCTCCTTGTCGACGAAGGCGCGCACCGTCTTGCGGAACGCCTCGTGCTCCTCCGTGAACGGGTTCGGCATGCTCACTCCTCCTGGGAACGACAGAATTGATTCTCGAATCAATAACAAGGACGCCCCGGGAACAAGAGGGCCGAACACCGGCTTCTCATGACGCGGCGAGCCATGTTCCACCACACACTTCCCTGGCACTCCGCGCGAAAAGTCCTGCCAACCAGGCAGGCAACCATTAAATAGCCCTCGAAAAAGATAGTCCGCTTTGCGGAGTATCGTCTTGACAGACAGTTCAGGGACTGTAGTTTCCGGGGCGCAGAAATTCCAAAGCATCAGCCAGCATCGAGTCCTGGAGGGGTCCGGGGCCAGGCGAGCTGGCAGGAGCAGGACGACCGTGATTCGACGCATGTGGATGGCCGCGGTGCTGGCGGCGGTGTTTACGACGGGCTGCGGCAAGAGCGGGGCGCAGCCCGCCCTGCCAACGCAGGAAGCCTCTTCGGCGATGGGAGTGAAGGCCATTGCCCCGGCGACGGAGCTGGAAGGCAGCGTCACGCGGGTGACGGGACAGGTCCGCTCCAAGCAGGAGGCGACGCTGAGCGCCCAGGCAACCGGCACCATCGCGAAGATGCTGGTGAAGGTGGGCGACAAGGTGAAGAAGGGCCAGACGCTGGCGGTGTTGGACACGTCCAACGTCGTCATTGGCGTGGAGCAGGCCCGCGCGGTGAAGGCGGCGGCGGACGCGGCGCTGCAACTGGCCACCAACAACCTGGAGCGCACCCGCAAGGTGGCCGAGGGCGGTGGTATCGCCGCGGCCGGGTTGGATCAGGCGGAGATTGGCCAGAAGCAGGCCGCGGCCCAGGCGGCCCAGGCCGCCGCGGCGGTGCGCATGGCGGAGGAGAACCTGCGCGACATGGCCATCATCGCGCCCTTCGACGGCGTCATCACCGCGCGCATGAAGAACATCGGCGACACGGTGGCGATGATGCCGCCCACGCCCGTCTTCTCGCTGGTGGATGTGGGCGGCCTGGAAGTGCGCGCGCTGGTGCCCGAGTCCGTGGTGGACAAGATCAAGCAGGGCACGAAGACCCACGGCACCGTGAGCCCCAGCGGCATGCGCTTCGAGGTGGCGGTGGCCACGGTGGGCTCCGTCGTGGACACCACCAACCGCACGGTGGAGGTGCTGGCGGACGTGGTGGGTCAGACGACCCAGCCGCTGCGCCCGGGCGCCCTGGTGGACCTGGACTTCTCCGCCGCGGGTGAGGTGGACGACAAGGGCCTGTTCCTGCCGACGCAGGCGGTCAGCGCGCGAGGCCAGGAGGGCTTCGTGTGGGTGGTGCAGGACGGCACCGTGCGCAAGCGCGACGTTCGCGTGGAGCGAGTGCTTCCCGGCTACGTGCGCATCCTCCAGGGACTGGGCGCCGACGAGCGCGTGCTCGCCGACTCCTCCCTGGACGTGAAGGAGGGCACGGCCGTCCGCGTGGTGCAGTGACGCCTGCCCTCCCCTTTCCTTTCTGGAGCTCCTGAATGAGCCCGCTCAAGACATTCATTTCACGGCCCATCTTCACCGCCATGCTGATGATGGCGGTGGTCGTGTTCGGCATCAACGCGTACCCGCGCATCGGCGTGGACCAGTTCCCCGACGTCGACTTCCCCGTCGTCACGGTGACAACGGTGCTCCCCGGCGCGGACCCGGAGACCATCGAGAAGAACGTCAGTGACCCGCTGGAAGAGGCGCTCAACACGCTCAACGGCGTGGAGCAGCTTCGCTCCATCAACATGGAGAGCGTGTCGCAGATCATCGTGCGCTTCACCCTGGACTCCAAGGTGGACGTGGCCGCGCAGGACGTGCGCGACCGCGTGCAGGCCACGCTGAGCAAGCTGCCGGACGAAATCGAGACGCCCGTCGTCGAGAAGTTCGACATCGGCGCGGCGCCCATCATCACCCTGTCGCTGTCCGGTTCGCTGCCCATCGAGGAGCTGACCCGGACGGCCGAGGACCTGGTCAAGCCCGCGCTGCAGCGTCAGCAGGGCGTGGGCAGCATCGACATCATCGGTGGCCGCGAGCGGGAGATTCAGCTCGTCGTCGACCCGGACCGCCTGCGCGGCTTCGGGCTGGCCATCAGCGACGTGAGCCAGGCGGTGCGCGCGCAGAGCCTGGACGTCCCGGGTGGCCGCACCATGGACGGCGGCCGCGAGCGCGTGCTGCGCCTGACGTCCGAGGCGAAGAGCGTGGATGAGATCCGCAACATCATCATCGCCAGCCCCAACGGCGCGCCGGTGCGCGTGCGGGACGTGGCGGATGTGGTGGACGGTCCCGAGGAGGCGCGCGGCGCCGCGAAGAACGGCGAGCGAAGCGCCGTGGCGCTGGTGGTGCGCAAGCAGTCCGGCTCCAACACGGTGCAGGTGGCCGGGCTCGTCAAGGAGTCCCTGGGTGAGCTCAACAGCCGGCTGCCCGAGGGCATCAAGGTGGAGCTCGTCAGCGACAACGCGCGCTTCATCCGCTCGTCCATCAACTCCGTGCAGTTCGACATGGTGCTCGGCGGCTTCCTCGCCGTCATCATCGTGCTGGTGTTCCTGCGCAACCTGAACTCGACCATCGTCGCGGCCATCGCGCTGCCGGTGTCCGTCGTCGGTACGTTCGCGGTGATGGCGGCCCTGCACTTCACCTTCAACATGGTGACGATGCTCGCGCTGACCCTCTCCATCGGTCTGCTCATCGACGACGCCATCGTGGTCATCGAGAACATCGTCCGTCACATGGAGGAAGGCAAGACACCCATGCAGGCGGCGCTCGATGGCGCCGGACAGATTGCCCTCGCGGTGCTCGCGGTGACGCTGGCCATCGTCGCGGTGTTCATCCCCGTGGCGTTCATGGACGGCATCATGGGCATGTTCTTCTACCAGTTCGGTGTCACGGTGGCGGTGGCGACACTCATCTCCTACGCCGTGTCCATGACGCTCACGCCCATGTTGTCCTCGCGCATGCTGCGCCACCACGGGCAGCCCAAGGGCATCTCCGCGGCGGTGGAGAAGGTGCTCGTCGGCATGGAGAACGGCTACCGGAAGATGCTGGCGGCCATCCTCCGCCGGCGTGCGCTGACGCTGGTGGTCGCGGTGGCGGTGCTCTTCGCGACCTTCGGTCTGGCCCGCTTCCTGAAGTTCACCTTCATCCCCGAGTCCGACAACGGCAACATCAAGCTGGCGGTGGAGTTGCCCGTCGGCTCGACGCTGCAGGAGACGCAGACGCAGGTCGAGCAGTTCGACGCCCAGGTGCGCGCGCTGCCGGGCATCTCCTCCACCTTCGCCACCATCGGCGGCGGTGTGCAGGAAGAAGTGCACAAGGGTGAGCTGCTCATCAACCTGGTCCCCATCAAGGAGCGCAGCTACAAGCAGGGCGAGCTCAAGACGTATCTGCGTGGCGCCATCAAGCCTCCTCCGGGCGTGACGGTGACGGTGCAGGACGTCACGGGTGTGGCCGGCGGTGGCTCGCGTTCGCAGCAGGTGCAGTTCAACCTGCGCGGCGACAACTGGCAGGAGCTCATCGCCACGTCCGAGAAGATTCGCGCGGCGATGAAGACCAACAAGGGCCTGGTGGACGTGGACACCACGTACCGCTCCGGCAAGCCCCAGTACGACGTGGTGGTGGACCGCGAGCGCGCCGCCAGCCTCGGTGTGCCGGCGGCGTCGCTGGGCACCACGCTGCGTGCCTTCCTCGGCCGCGACAAGTTCGCGGACTACCGCGAGGGGGGCGAGACGTACGAGGTGAAGCTGCGTCTGCCTCCGGACACGCTGGCCTCGGCCGAGGCGTTGGGCAAGCTGACGGTGCGCTCGCCCAGCGGGCAGCTCGTGGAGCTGCGCAACCTGGCCACCATCACTCCCGCGGATGGTCCGGTGCAGATTGATCGCGAGTCACAGAAGCGGCAGATCACCCTGCTCGCCAACCTGGCCAGCGGCTACCAGCTCAGCGAAGCCATCGCGTTCATGAACACGACGGCGGCCAAGGAAGTGCCCAAGGGGATGATTTACGACTTCGAAGGCAACGCGAAGGAGCTCGGCAAGTCCGTCGCCGCCTTCGGTGCCGCGCTCCTGCTGGGCATCATCCTGGTGTACATGATTCTGGCGGCGCAGTTCGAAAGCCTCATCCACCCGTTCACCATCATGCTGTCGCTGCCGTTCGCGTTCATCGGAGCCATTGGCGCCCTGCTCATCACGGGTCAGGCCATGTCGATGTTCGCCCTCATCGGCATCATCATGCTCATGGGTCTGGTGGTGAAGAACGGCATCCTCCTGGTCGACTTCACGCTGCAGCTGCGTGAGGAAGGCAAGAGCGCCACGGAGGCGCTGCTGGGTGCCGCTCCGGTCCGTCTGCGTCCGATTCTCATGACCACCATCGCGATGATCGCCGGCATGGTGCCGGTGGCCGTCGCGCAGGGCGACGGCGCCGAGACGCGCGCGCCCATGGCCATCACCATCATCGGCGGCCTCATCACCTCCACCGTGCTGACGCTCGGCGTGGTGCCGGTGGTGTACTCGCTGCTGGACCAGCTCACCGAGAAGTTCAAGCGCCGCAAGGGCCCGGGCGCCGCTCCGGACCATGGGGCACCGCACTCGGTGGATGGCCATGGTGAGAAGGCGGCGGTCGCCGCGGCCGCGCGAGTGGAGACGGCCTGATGCGAGTGCCGGCCAACAGACCGGCCCTCCGCGTGCAGCCGGGCGGCGTGGGCGAGGAGGAGCTCGAGTACAACGAGGACGGTGTCGCCACCGACGACACCGTGCCTCCCGAGGATTCCTCCACGCCCGCGTCACGCCGGCTGCATGAGCTCCTCATCCAGTTGGGTCGGTACCGCTCCCTGCGGGATCCGCTCAACGGAATCTGCGAGAGCAAGCAACTGACGCCGACGCAGCTTCACGCATTGATGTGGTTGGGCAATGACGGACCCACTCACGTGGGGGTGCTCGCTCAGCGAGTGGGCATCACCAAGAAGACCATCACCGGAGTGGTGGACCGGCTGGAGGACATGAGGCTGGTGGAGCGCACGAGGGACGCCGAGGACCGGCGCGCCGTCGTCGCGCAGCTCACCACGGAGGGCACGAAGCTCTTCAGCCTCATCAGCCGCAGCGTGGATGAAGGCTTGCGGCGGATGCTGGACCTGCTCCCGCCCGATGACCAGGAGGCCCTCTTCGGCCTGCTGGAGCGGGTGCTGAAGCGGCTGGGCGAAACCTCCGAGCCTCAGTCAATCTAGACATGGACGAGCGCGCGCTGGCAGCGGACTTCGCCCGGCGCGCGCTCCGTCTCTTCCTCCCTCCCCTCACCTGTCTCACCGCGCTGTTCGCTCCCCCCGCGAGCGCCACCACCCCGTCCGTCCTGTCCGACGAACTGGCGGGGCGATGCCGTGCATGGGCCGCGGATCCCCACAACCCCTGGGCACTCGCCCACGGCATGGTGGTGGACGGCCGCGCCTTCCGCGCGAAGGACGGGAGGCTCGCCGCCGACGTGGTGATGTCTGACTTCCTTCGCGAGAAGGCCGCGCGGGACTTCTCCTTCGAAGCCTTCACCTCGGATGGCACCCCGGTGGAACCCCACCCCGCCCTCCAGACCAAGACGCTGTTGGCCGCCGGGATTCCCCTCGCACAGCGCTTCACCACCCCCTTCGGGCCCGTGACACCAAGAGACCTGGCGGAGCACGTGAAGCGAGGCTTCGAGATGGAGCAGGTGGCCTCGCCCGAGAGCGCATGGCGTCTGGATGTCCTCTCCCTGAGCTCACGGCCCGGCGACACGTTCCGCGATTCCAGCGGGCGCACGGTGAGCGTGGACGTGGTGATGGACACCGCTCTCACCGCGCTGGAAGCAGCGCAGGTCGAGCTCACCACGGCCATGAAGGCCGGGCGGCCACAGGTCCCCAAACAAGGCCAGGGCATCTATTCGCACCCATGTGGAGGTCTGCACTACTTCCAGGCAGTGGCTGGATGGGCGCGCCACCCGTCCGTGCGAGCGAAGTGGCGTGAGCGACTGGCCGTTCAGCGCGACGTGCTCCTGTACCGGTTGGACTCAGAGGCCCGTCAGTACGAGACCGCATGGGCCACCGCCCCCGAACACCGGGAGGCGGTGCTGGCGCAGATGCTGAAGTTCCATGGACACCTGCTGGAGACACTCGGCCGATTCCGAGACGACACTGGCTGGCGCCCGACGCCGCTTCAACGCCAGACGGTGGAGCGCGCTCGCAGGTACCTGGAGAACACCGTGCGGAGGATGGATGCGACCGGCGCTCTCTCCGCCCCCGCCTCGGTAGCCCTGCGCAATCGGCAGCTCGCGCTGGACCTGGTGGGAGACACCTGTCACGCCGCGAGAGGCGAAGCCCTCTGGAGCCAGAGCGTCTCCTCGCCTCGCCTCACACCCCCAGCTTCGCCATCTCCTCGTCGGTGAAGCCGGCCTCCTCGAGCACCTCGCGGGAGTGCTCTCCCAGCGCGGGAGGCTCGCGCAGCGGCGTCGGCCCCATGCGCAGCGGCGTGAGCAGGTGCGTCACCTTGCGGCCTAGCCGCGCGTCCTCCGCCTCCACGAAGAGGCCTCGGGCGCGAAGCTGCGCGTCCGACAACACGTCGTCCCCTTCCGCCACCGGCTCCACGCACAGGTCCGAGCCCGCGAACGTCTCCGCCCAGTGCGCCAACGGCTTCGACGCGAACAGGCGCGTCAACTCCGCCTTCACCCGTCCGCCCGCTTCGCCCGGCGCGTAGGCGTCTTCCATGAGCTCCGGGCGGCCCAGCCGCTCGCACACCCCCGCGAAGAACTTGGGCTCGAGCGCCCCCACCGCGAGCCACCGATCATCCGCCGTCCGGTACAGGCCGTAGCACGCATACCCGCCATTGAGCGCCTCGCGACCGCGCGCCAGCGCCCCACCCTGCTCTCCCATGAAGAGCCGCGCGGCCAGGTGCATGTGCAGGAAGGCCGTGGCCCCATCCGTCATGGACACGTCCACGAAGCGGCCCTTCCCGGTGCGCTCGCGTTCATGCAGCGCGGCCAGGATGCCCACGAGCGCGAAGAGGCTGCCGCCTCCGATGTCGCCCATCTGGACGCCAGGGAAGGCGGGCGCCCCACCCGCCTCGCCGCCGTAACCCAGGAGGCCCGCGCGGGCCACGTAGTTCAGGTCGTGCCCCGCCTTGAGCCGATCCGGCCCGGTCTGCCCGTAACCAGAGATGGCGCAGTAGATGAGCCGCGGGTTCTCCGCGCGGAGGACGGACTCGCCCACGCCCAGCTTGTCCATGACACCCGGACGGAAGCTCTCCACCAGCACGTCATGTGTCCGCACCAGCCGCTTGAGCGCATCGCGGCCCTCGGGCGTCTTGAGGTTCAGCGTCAGCGAGCGCTTGTTCCGGTTGAGCCCGTAGAACAGCGCCCCCATGTCATCCCGCGATGGAGGCATCTGCCGGACGTAGTCGCCCCCTTCCGGCTCCTCCACCTTCACCACCGTGGCGCCCAGGTCCGCGAGCACCAACGTGGCGTAGGGCCCTGGCAACAGACGAGACAGGTCCAGCACGCGCAGGCCCGTCAGCGGCAACGACGACATGATGCACTCCCGAGATGTGATGCCCGCCAGGGCCTGAAAACACAGACGGCGCGCCCCTGACTGACAGGAACGCGCCGCGCGAGTCGGTCACGAAGGTCGGCGCCAGGCCCCGCCCTCACGCTACCGAGGAATGGACTACATCAGCTTCGCCAGCTTCATCGCGAGGCCCATGTCCATGGGCTTGAACTTCAGCTTGCCCTGCATGGCGGCCATCTGCGCGTTGAGCTTCTTCTCGCGGATCTTCACGAAGTCGTCGTTGCTCGCGGAGACGGTCATCTTCGCATCCGCCGCGGCACCCTCGGAGACCCAGCCCTCCGACTTGGTCAGGTCCACCGTCCACGTCCCGCCACCCTCGCCCGCGATGTTGAAGACGATGATGGCGTTGATCTCCTTCGCCAGCTCCGGCTTCGCCTTCAGAGCTTCCGGAATCTGGTTCTCGATGATGTCCTTCGCGTTCATGACGGGCTCCTTGGCCTGGTCGTTGATTGGTGAATCAAGACGGTGGGGACCGTAACGGTGGCCCCCTTGCAGGTCAAGCAGGGTGATGGCCGGTGTTCATCACGCGCTGGTGCTGCTCATGGCGGACGGATTCAGCGAGCGGCGCACCATGTCGAGCAGGTCATTGAGTTCGAAGGGCTTGGCCAGGTGGCCGACCGCGCCAATGTCCTGCGCCTTGCTTCCGACGTTGCGGTCCGCGCTGAGGACGATGAGCGGAATGCCCGCCACGGCGGGCGGCTTCTGGCGCATCCGCTGGGCGAACTCCCAGCCGTCCATCACCGGCATCATCAAGTCCAGCAGGATGAGGTTGGGCGGGTCCGGCTCGAGGCGCTCCAATGCCTCCTTGCCATTGCGTGCGCGGCGGATGACAAAACCCTCGGCCTCCAGGATTTCCGAGAGGGCTTCGAGGATATCCGGGTCGTCGTCCACCACGAGGACGACAGGGGCACCATCAGGCTGTGTGTTGGTCGGGGTCAGGGCAGTCTCCCTCGGTGCGACGCTGGGGATTCTTCCACCATCCTCCCACTCGGCGGCGCAAGAAAGTGCTCTCCCCGCACGCGACGAGGGGGCACGTTGCAAAACCGACAGTCCCTCCCCACCCTTTCCGTGACCTGCTGGACAGGGGGTGGAAAACGTGAGGAGCCCAGGGGAGATGGGAACGGATGGCACGGCGGCGCAAGCGCCAGGCTTGGTCCTTGTCCCCATGCGAGGCCCCCCGCGCCCGCTGGGAGGCCTGCTCCTCGAGCACCTGGGCCTCCGGACGCTCCCACCGGACGCAACCTCGCTGGAAGCCCTCCTGGGTGCCGCGGGCTTCCAGCGCCGCGCGGGCGACAGTCGTCTCTGGGAGCGGGACGGCCAGGTGCTGCTCGCGGGAGAAGAGTCCTTGGACGACGGTGCGCGGCTGTTGTGGACGGCCCCCCCATGTCAGGACGAGGCAGAGGTGCGCCGCCGCGTGCGTTACCTGGGCATGGCGTCCCACGACCTGCGCGGCTCGCTGGCCAACATCCGCTCCTACGCCGCGCTGCTGCTCAACGGGCGCGTGCCCTTGGAGCCCAAGGTGCAGCGAGGGTTGGAGACCATCCTGCGCAACGCGGACCGCTCGCTCTCCTTCTCCCAGGACTTCTTCGACTCCAGCCGCGCCGACCTGGGCTCGCTGGCCTGTGAGCCGGAGCGCCAGGCGCTCATCCCCCTGCTGGAGACAGCGGTGGAGCGTCAGCGCTCGGCGGCCGCCTCGGCCAACGTGGCCCTGGTGCTGGACCTGGACCCCAGCCGGCCCCCGCCCGAGGTCGCCGTGGACGGGGCCCGCATCCAGCACGCCGTGGAGGCGTTCATCCTGTACCAGCTCTCCCGCTCCCAGCCTGGCGAGGTCATCCACGTCCGGGTCTACCCAGGTGTTCCCCGGGTGCGGGTGGAGGTACGCCGGGAGGGTGTCCCGCTCTCGGACGAGGACGCCTCCGCCGTGTTCCAACGCGAGGAGCGCGCCTTCCGGGAGAAGAAAGTGGAGGACCCGATGCGCGTCTACCTGGCCCGGCAGGAGGTGGAGGCCCATGGGGGCGGCGTGGGCGTGGAGACGGACCCGTCCGGAAGCGCCCTGGTCCTCACCCTCACGGCCCTTCCAGGCGCCATGCTCGCAACGCCAGCGGGCCTCCAAGCATAGCCCCTCCGCTCTTGCTGGCGATTGAGCACGCCCCCCGCTATGCTCCGCCCGTTTTCGCGAAGGAGTCGAGATGCTGGGGCTGAAGCCGATGGAACTACTTCTGATCCTGTTTGTGCTGCTGCTCCTCTTCGGGGCCACGCGGCTGCCGCAGCTCGGCTCGTCCCTGGGCAGCGCGATTCGCAACTTCAAGCGCGGCTTCGGCGGCGAGGAAGACGCGGGCCCCCAGGGAGGCGACAAGAAGGCTGGCGGGACGCTCGCCACCGGCGGGAACGTGGACAAGGACGTCAAGTCCTCCACGCCCAGCAGCCACGCCTGACATCCCTCCGGGTCTCCCCGGATGACACGACGCCCGCTCCCCCCGTTCCATCGGGGCCGAGCGGGCGTTGACGTTTCAACAGTCGGAGCTCCGTTCCCCGGTGCTGCTCACCGGGGGACGGCCGCGCCTGAGGTTCAGTCCGGAATCGAGGCGTTGTCGTACATGGCGTCGATCTCCGCCTTGTACTTCTGGCTGCACACCTTGCGCTTGACCTTCATCGTGGGCGTCAGCTCACCGGTCTCCTGGGTGAAGTCCGCCGACATGATGGTGAAGCGCTTGATGGTGGCGTACGGAGGCTGCTCCGAGTTCACCTTCGCCATCACCGCCTTCACGGCCTCGTGGACCTCCGGCCGCTTCGCGTTCTCCGCGTAGGAGCCCACCGGAGCGCCCTTCTCCTCCAGCAGCTTGCGCATGGAATCTTCGGCCATGGTGAGGAGGACGACGAGGTACGGACGCTTGTCGCCGTACACCATGGCCTGGCTCAAGATGGGGAACGTCTTCAGCGTGTTCTCGATGTTCTGCGGCGCCACGTTCTTCCCGCCCGCCGTGACGATGATGTCCTTCTTGCGGTCGGTGATGCGCAGGTACTGGTCCGAGTCCAGCTCGCCGATATCCCCCGTGTGGTACCAGCCGTCGGCCTCCAGCGCTTCGGCCGTGGCGGTGGGGTTCTTGTAGTAGCCCTTGGTGACGCTGGGGCCACGGACGAGCACCTCGCCATCCGGCGCAATCTTCACCTCGGTGCCCGGCATCGGCGGACCCACGGTGCCAATCTTGATCTTGTTCGGCCGGTTGGCGTTGCAAGGCGCGGCCGTCTCCGTCAGGCCGTAGCCCTCCACGACCTTGAAGCCCAACAGGTCGAAGAAGTAGGCAATCTTGCGAGACAGCGGAGCGCCGCCAGAGACGAACAGGCGCATGTTTCCGCCCAGCTTCTCGTCGAGCGTGGCGCGCACCTTGGTGAACACCAGCTTCTTCGCCAGGGTGAAGCCCAGGCTGTTGTACTCGCGGCCCTGCTGCTTCGCCTCAACGTACTCGTCGAACAAGCCAAACGCCCAACGCGTCAGCCGGCCCTTGAGCCCCGGGGCCGCCATGCCGTTGGACACCACCGTGTTGTAGACCTTCTCGAACACGCGCGGCACCGACGGCAGCACCGTGGGGCGCGTCTCCGCCAGGTTCGCCATCAGCTTGTCCACCGACTCGGCGATGATGAGCCGGAAGCCCATGCTCAGCCACGCGGCCTTCGCCACCGCCGCGAACACGTGCGCCAGCGGCAGGAACAACATGACGGAGTCACCGGGCTCCATCATCCCGATGGCTCGCACCGCTTGCGCCTGGTACGTCCAGTTGCCGTGTGTGAGCAGGGTGCCCTTGGGCGCCCCCGTGGTGCCCGAGGTGTAGACGATGCAGTTGGTGTCGTCGGACTTCACCGACGCGACGCGCTCGTCGAAGGCGCCGGGGTTGGCCTGGTGCGCCTCGCGGCCCTGGGCCATCACCTCCGCGAGAGCCACCTCCTGGCCCCCCGCCACCGCGCCCTCGAAGACGATGACCTTCTGGACGGAGGGACACTCGGCGAGCTTCTGGCGCATGCGCGTAAGGCGCCCCGCCTGCTTGGCATCCTTCTCGTCGTTGTCCACGAAGACGAAGGACGACTCGGAGTGATTGACGACGTAGGCGACCTCGTCCGGGATGTTGGACGAATACACCGGCACGGTGATGGCTTGCGCCGCGGTGATGGCCAGGTCCGCGATGATCCACTGCAGGCTGGTATTGGCGAAGAGCGACACCCGATCACCAGGCTTCACGCCCAGGGCCACCAGACCCGCCGACAGGACCTTCACGTCCTCGAGGATCTCGCTGAAGCCCACGTCCTGCCAGCGGCCATCCTTCTTGTGCGTCGCGCCCGCCTTGGAGCCGGACTGCACACGCTGGATCAGCAACTGGACCAGGTTTCCCTCCTGCGCTCCGGCCGCCGGAGCCGAAGGTGTTACCTGACTCTCTGCTCTCACTTGAGCTCCTCCTCGATATCGGCTTCGACCTTCTTCGCCCACTCCTGGACGCGCTGACCTTCCGCGGGGTCATACGCGACGCTCCCCTGCTTCACCTTCTCGATGGCGTCGCGCGCCTTCTTGGCCTTGTCGTCCTTGAGGAGCGTCTCGGCGAGGAAGTAGTACGCACGCAGCATCTCCGGGTGCTTCTCGATGACCTTCTGGTAATAATCCGCGGACTTCGACAGGTCCCGCTTGGGCCACGGCAGCTCGTAGTAGTAGCGGCCCTTCACCAGGAGCGGCGCGCCGAAGCCGTAGCTCGAATCAATCTTGATGGCCGCGTCGATGCGCTCGTTGAACTTGCCCTCAAGCCCCTCGCCCAGCGCCTTCATCACCCCCACGGCCTGAGAGTAGGCGCCGATACCGGTGGCCGCGTAGTAGTGGCCTTCCACTCGCGCGGGCGACAGCTTCACCGCCTTCTCCGCCACGTCCCACGTCTGCCGGCCCAGGACCTTCTTGAGCTTCTCGCTCGTGGCCCCGTCCGCCTGCCACTGGAGCAGCCGCGCCTGGCGCCACACGAGCTCAAAGTCCTCGGGGGCCGCGGTGAGTGCCTTCTTGAGCTCCGCTTCCAGCTCCTTCACGGCAGCGGGCTCCACTCGCTTGGCATGCAAAGCGTCGAGCTTGGCCAGAACCTCGGTCTCCGCAGCCCCTGCCGAACCGGCCATGAGCACGCACAACGCAAGTAAAATCAGGCGCATAAGGGGGGATTAACACGCACGCTCGGCCGCACGCAAACCACGTGGATCCGCATTCCGCGTCAAAACGAAGGGCGGGCCCAGCAAGGTCAGAAGACCCTGCCAGTCCCGCCCCGTGAGTCCATCGCCCCAGGTGGGGCCGAGCGTCAGGCCGCGTCCAGGGTGGCCTGCTCTTCGTTCTCGTTGAAGGCCGACAGGTAGCGCTCCAGGAAGTTCTTCGTCTTGAGCTCCACCTGGCGCACGCGCTCGCGCGACACGCCCCAGCGCTGGCCGAGTTCCTCCAGGGTGAGCGGCTTGTCCTGCGTCAGCCGCTCCGTGAGGATGTCCCAGCCCAGGTCGCCAATGCGCTTGCGGACCTTGGTGAGCGCGTCCTGGATTTCGGTGTCCTGCTCGTTGGAGAGGAACACATCCTGAGGCGACGGCCCGCTGTCTTCCAACCGGTCCAGGAAGGTCGTCTCGCCCTCCTCGTCGATGGAGGCATCCAGCGAGAAGTCCACCATGCTTCCACGCTCGGCCTCGCCGCCGCGGACCTGGCTGCGATTGTCCTTCAGGTAGCGGGTGATGTAGGCGCGAATCCACCACACCGCGTACGTCGCGAAGCGCACGTTCTTCTTGGGGTCGAAGTGCTCGATCGCCTTCATCAAACCCACGTTGCCTTCCTGGATGAGGTCATCCAGTCGCGCGCCACGGTTGGCGAACTTCTTCGCCACCGCGACAACGAAGGCGAGGTTGGAGGTGGCGAGCGTCTGTCTCGCGGACTCGTCACCCTTGCGAGCGCGGCGAGCCAGCTCGTACTCCTGCTCGCGCGTCAGTTGCTGGTGTCCCCCCAGATGACGCAGATATTGCGACAGGCCCTCCGCCGCAAACTTCGTCGAGTTGGCCATGATTTCCCGTCCTCCGTTCGATGCCGGACGCGCCGTCCCCGCCGACTCGCGTCCACCTGCCTCTAGGACGCCCAACGAGCGAAAGGGTTTCTCATTCCGTCGCCGAAATCTGTTTCGACTGTCGACCCGCGCCCCATGGAGGTGGGCGGGCATGCGCTTCCGCTGACTTGCAAGGTTGAGGAGCGCGACGTCCGAGGCGCGCGTCCCTGCTCCTCAGTTAGAACGCACGAGCGCGGGGAAGATTTTCTGGGGATTGAGCAGGCCTGATGGGTCGAAGAAGGACTTGAGGCGCCGTTGAAGTTCGATCAGTCCTGGCCCCTGCTCGAGCGCGAGAAATTCCCGCTTCGCGAGGCCCACACCATGCTCGCCTGTGATCGTGCCGCCCAGTTCCACCGTCATCACCAACATGCGGCGCAGGGCTTCGTCCACCAAGGGACGTTGATGGGGCCCTTCATAGAGAATGTTGGCGTGGAGATTTCCATCCCCCGCATGGCCATACGTGGCCACGGTGAGTCCCATTTCGGCGCCCATGGATTTCAGCCGCTCGATGATTTCGGGAATTTTTGAGCGGGGAACGACGATGTCTTCTGAAATCTTGTGAGGCTTGAGGGCGCGCAGCGCGGGGGAGATCACGCGCCGGACGGCCCACAGCTTCTCCCGCTGGGACTCGTCCCGCGCGACGAGCGTCTGCGCGGCGCCTTGCTGTGCGCAGATGTCGCCGACGCGTGACAGCTCCTCCAACAACGCCTCCTCGCTCGTGCCGTCCACTTCGACGATGAGGGCGGAGCCGGCCCCCGAAGGAAACGTGAAGCCCCGCCCATCCACCGCGCGCAGGGCCACGTCGTCGATGAGCTCCAGACAGCGGGGGAGGATTCCCGCCGCGAGCACCGCGGACACGGCCCGCGCCGCGTCCAGCACGGACGCAAACACCACGAGCGCCGTGACGACTTTTCGTGGCAACGGAATGAGCTGCAGGGTGATCTCCGTCGCGACCCCGAGGGTTCCCTCCGAGCCCACGAAGAGGCCCACCAGGTCATAGCCCGCCACGCCCTTGATGGTCCGCCGGCCGACGCGGACGACCTCGCCGTCGGGAAGCACCCATTCCAGGCCGATGACGTAGTCGCGCGTGACGCCATACTTGAGCGCGCGAGGACCGCCCGCGTTCTCCGCGACGTTGCCGCCCAGCGTGCAGAACTCCCAGGAGTTCGGATCCGGTGGATAGAAGAGGCCCTGCGCCTCCACCGCCTTCATCAAGTCACCCGTCACGACGCCCGGCTCCACCACGGCCGTGAGGTCCTCGGCGGAGATGGAGCGGATGCGGTTCATGCGCTCCAGGCTCACCGCCACGCCGCCATTCAAGGGCAGCGAGCCTCCACTCTTCCCGCTGCGCGCACCGCAAGGCGTGAAGGGTACGCCGTGCGCAACACAGGCCTTGAAGAGCGCCGACACCTGCGCGGCGCTCTCGGGGAACACGACCACGTCGGGTGGGAAGACGCCGCTGTCGGACTCATCGCGGCCGTAGGCGGCGAGCGTGTCGGTGTCCTGTCGCCATTGCCCTGGAGCGAAGACGCGTGCCAGGGACTCGCACACCCGCGCCACCCGCTGCGGGTCCACACGAGCGGGCCGCGCGGAGACGTCACTCATCGCCGGGCCCCCAGCCGGGCCCACAACTCCCTGCGCAAGGCGCCGTCCTCACGCAGCACACCCTCATACGCCTCCGCATGGGTGATGGCGTCGCGCTGCTGGGCACCACGCATACGCAGACACGCCTGCTCGGCTTCAATGACACACGCGGTGCCAGGGCTGCCGAGCACGCGGGCCAGGGAGCTGGCCACCTCGCGGGCCAGGTCCTCCTGGAGGATGAGGCGGTGCGCGAAGCAATCCACCAGCGCGGACAGGCGCCCGAAGCCCGCCATCTGCTTGCCCGGCACATAGGCCACGTGGGCCAGTCCCGTCACCGGCAACAGGTGATGCGGGCACATCGAATGGAAGCGGAGGTTCGTCACCACCACCAATTCACGGGACGAGCCTCGAGGCGAAGGGAAGGTCTTTCCCAGCACCTCCTCGGGCGTCTTGGAGTAGCCATCCAGGAAGTCGCGGCACCAGGCGTCGGCCACGCGCTGAGGCGTGTCCACCAGGTTCGCGTCATCGAGTGGCAGCCCCGCGGCATGAAGGAAGGCCTTCACCGCTTCGGCCATGGCGACGGGGTCCGGCACGCCCACGGGAGGCGGAGGAATGGGGGCTCTGCGGGTGCGAGCTTTGGACGAGGTCACGGGGACAAGACTCCTACAGGGCGACGGGCACTCAACGGGCAGGGACGCTAGCCGATGCGGCGATGAGTATCTCGTCACCTCGCACGGTCACTTCGTAGATGCGAACGCGGGCGTCGGGGCGCCAAGGGCAGTGCCCCGTGCGCACATCGAAGGGCCATGAATGCAGCGGGCAATGCAGCAGGTGCCCGGCCAGGTCTCCCTCGGCCAATGAGGCCCCTCGATGGGGACAGGTGTCTTCCAGGGCATGCAGCCGCCCGTCCACGCGGACGAGCGCCAGCCGGACGTCTCCAACGCGCACCACCGCCCGCCCCCGCGCGTCCAACTCATCGAGCCGCGCCACCGGAATGAACCGCCCGTCAGGTTGTCCTTCATCCATTCAGGTGTCTCCATAGCCCCAGCGGTGGCGGCTTCTTCCGCTGAAACTCTCTCAGGGCCTCGGTGTGTATCGCTCGGCCGTGTTAGCCTGTCTTGACTCTCCCGGGGGCCCTCAGTAGAGCAACCGGGCGGTCCACTTTCCGATGACCCAGCGCGCCCACACCTTCGCCCGCGGCACCGCGACGTTGCTCGTCGTGCTGTGGGCGTTGCAGCCGCTGGGGGCCCTGCTCCACGCCCGGGACGCCCACGCACACCGCTTCTGCCCCGAACATCAGACGTTCGAGGAGACAGCGAAGGGCACCGGAGCGATTCAGGCCCGGCTCGCCCCGGAGAAGCAGGCGCAGCTCTACGCCACGGTCGCCGGAGGCACGGACCCGGCCCGCCTGAATCACGAGACGTGCCCGCTGCTGACCTCGGGCACACGCGACGAGCTGCTCTTCACGGCACCGTCGACGTGGACCCTGGCCCGGCTCGCGGTGAGCAGCCCCACCACCGCGCCTCCTCACGTCAGCCCTCCCCTCTCCGTCCTCGACATCGCGCCCAAGTCCTCACCGCCCGCGCACGCCTGAGTCGCGTCCGCAGTGGCAGTCAGGTCATTGGCGTTGGACGTCCGCGCATGCGTGCGTCCAAGCTCGAGGAGTATTCGCGTGTCCCCCGTCTCACGTCGTCCGCGCACCGCGTTGGTCGTCGCGTCTTTCATGCTCTTGTTGTCCGCGGCCTCGGCCTCGGCGCAGGAATCCGTCTCCCCACCCTTGCCCGATGCCGGCACGGAGCCCGATGCGGGCGCCGATGCGGGCTCCCCCCCAGAGACTCCCTCCGGCCTCACTCCCGAGGAGATGGCCGAAATCGAAAAGGCCTTTGGTGGAGACACCCAACAAGGTGTCCCCTCCACCACGTCCGCGCCTCCCACGCCCACGCCAGGGGGAGGCCTGCCGCTGTCCATCCCCGCGGCTGGCGGTGGCACCAACCTCCTGGACATGAGCTTCATCCTGGACATCGCCGCCGCGGCGTTCACGTCCAAGGAGCCACTCCAGGGCGGCGCGCACGACCCGTCGCGCAATGGCTTCAACCTCCAGCAGTTGGAGCTGTCCATCGGCTCTGTCGTGGACCCGTACTTCCGCTTCGACGCGAACCTGGTCTACAGCCAGTTCGGCGTCGAAATCGAGGAAGCCTACGGCACCACGCTGGCCCTGCCCGCGAGCCTCCAGGTCCGCGCGGGCCAGTTCCTCACCCGCTTCGGCCGGCTGAATCCCACCCATCCGCACGCGTGGGACTTCGCGGACCAGCCCTTCGCGCTCAGCCGCGTGTTTGGTGGGGAGGGCAATCGAGGGCTCGGCGTGGAGCTGTCCTGGCTCACACCGCTGCCCTGGTTCGTGGAGCTCACCGGAAGCCTCACCGACGCCACGGGCGAAGCCACCGCCCGCAGCTTCCTGGGCGCGTCGAATGACCGGGTCCTGTCCCCGCTGGACCTCCAAGCCACGGGCGTCGTGAAGCAGTTCTTCCCGCTGACGGATGACCTGTCGCTGATGTGGGGTCTGTCCGTCGCCACGGGGCCCAACCCCACCGGCTACCGCAACCGCACGGACCTCTACGGCACCGACGTGTACCTGCGCTTCCGGCCCATCACCGAGGCCAGCACCACGCTGCTCACCTTCCAGGTGGAGGGGTTCTATCGGCGGCGGCAGGTGCCTCGAGATGTGCTCACGGACTTCAACGGCTATGCCCAGGCCGCGTGGCGATTCTCCCAGCGATGGGCCGCCGCCGCGCGCTACGAGTACGGCACACCGGCGAAGGGCGAGAACGGCCAGGTGGCCGTGGATCCGCTGGACCCCGAGTGGACGAAGAACCGGGACCGCGTCTCCGCCAACGTCACCTGGTGGCCCACCGAGTTCTCCCGCTTGCGACTGCAGGCGGCCAGAGACCATGCGCACTGGCGGGACGAGGCGGACTACTCGTTGTTCCTCGCCCTCGAGCTGGTGACGGGTGCCCACGGCGCCCATGCGTTCTGAACCTCTTTCACGGGAGCCCTGCCCCATGCGTCCATTTCGATTCGTCGCGGCCCTGTGCGCCGCACTCTCAATGCTCATCGCCGTGCCCGCTCGCGCGGCCATCAACGTCGTCACCACCCTCCCCGACCTCGCCGCGCTGACCAAGGCGGTGGGCGGAGACCTGGTCCAGGTGCAGTCCATGGCCCTGGGAAGCCAGGACCCCCACCGTGTGGACGCGAAGCCCAGCCTCGCGCTCGCGCTGAGGAACGCCGACCTGCTCATCTCCGTGGGCCTGGACCTGGAGATCGGCTGGCTGCCCAACCTCCAGACCGGTTCGCGAAACCCGCGCATCCAGGTGGGCAACCCGGGCTTCCTCGATGCCTCGCGCTTCGTCCGGCTGCTGGAGGTCCCCACCACCAAGGTGGACCGCAGCGAGGGCGACGTTCACCCCGGCGGCAACCCCCACTACCTCTATGACCCGCGTCAGGGCGCGGCGGTGGCGCAAGGCATCGCCGAGCGGCTGGCGCAGCTCGACTCCAAGAACGCCGCCACCTACCGCGCCAACGCCACCCGCTTCGTCGCCGAGTTGGATGCCGCGCGTGTGGGCTGGGAGAAGCGGCTGGTCGGCCTCAAGGGTGTTCCTGTCATCGCGTTCCACCGGACGACGCCGTACCTGGCGGACTGGCTGGGCTTCGAGCCCATCGCGTTCCTCGAGCCCAAGCCGGGCATCCCGCCCAACCCTTCGCACGTGGCCCAGGTCCTGGTGCAAGCGCGTCAGCGCAAGGCGCGCATGGTGCTCATCGAGAGCTACTACAACGACCGCGAAGCCAAGATGGTCGCCAACATGATTCCCGCGCAGGTGGTCGTCCTGCACGGAGGCACGGACTTCCGTGCGGGCGAGACATACATCCAGCACATCAACGAGATGGTGGGCAGCCTGGAGAAGGTCTTCACCGCTGGGAAGGGGGGCTGAGCCATGCGCATCCAATATCTGCTCCCCGCGCTGCTGCTGTCCGGCTGCGCGCTGGACGCGGGCGAAGGCTTCGCGCTCCTGGAGCCCACCGTCAGCGCGCGTTACGTCCCCGTGAGCTCACGCGACGCGGGCAATGGCTTCCAGCGCCTCGCGTCGGACTATCAAGTGCGTCTGGACTCGGCGGGTTTGGGCATCTCCCACGTCGAGCTGATGGGCGGCGCGGGCTCGGGAGGTCCCACGACGTTCGACCCGGCCAACCCGCCGCCGGGCTACAGCCTGTGCCACAACGGCCACTGCCACAGCGACAGCGGCGGGCTCGTCGACTACGAGGACATCGAAGCGCAACTGGGTGGCGGAGGCGCCTCGTCCTCGCTGGTGGCCGCGCTCCATGTCGATGGAGAGCTGGACCTGCTCGCGCCTCAATCCGTGCCGGTGGAGTGTGAACCGGACTGCGAGCTGCCCCGCACCACGCTGTCGCGCGGCGTCTGGGAGGTCACCCAGGTGACACTGACAGGCGTCGTGAGGGACTCGCGTGCGACGCCTCGGCTGGGTGAGACGCGCTTCCGATTGACCGTGGCCGCCAAGGACGGCGCCGAGGGCGAGGAAGCCACACCCGTGTTCACCCTGAAGGGTGACGTGGACGTGCCGTCGGACCGCGAGCACAAGCCGCGGGTGAAGCTGGCCCTGGCGCTCGCCGTGCCGCCCACGGTGTTCGACACGGTGGACTGGGCGGCGTTGACGCCCGGCGCGGATGGCGTGGTGGACCTGGGCACCGCGGCCAACGAAGCCGCGCGCAAGGTGGTGCTCGAGGAGCTCGCCGCGTTGAAACCCGAAGCGGAGGTACAACGTGAAGACCGATGAGTCCTCGAGCCCCGAGTCCTCCGCGCACTCGGTGTCGCCGACCTTCAAGCTGGGTGAGCCTCTGCTCACCTGCGCTGACCTGGTCATCGGCTACAACGACAAGGCCATGTTGCCGCCTATCAACATGGTCATCCGCCGCGGTGAGTTCATCGCCGTGGTGGGGCGCAATGGCTCCGGCAAGAGCACCTGGTTCAAGACGCTCCTGGGGATGATTGACCCCGTGTCCGGCAGCATCACCCGGAGCCATCCGGAGATGCGCAGCGCCTATGTCCCGCAGACGTCTGGAATCGACTCACTGCTGCCGCTGCGGGCCCGGGAGCTGACCGCGTGGGGACGGCTGCGGGGCTGGAGCTTCCTGTGGCCCTTCGCCCGGAAGGCGGACCGCGACACCGTGGAGGCGGCGCTGGAGACCGCTGGCGCCAAGGCCATCGCGGGCAGGCCCTACCGTGAGCTGTCCGAGGGCCAGAAGCAACGCACGCTCCTGGCCCGGCTCATCGCCACCGAAGCGGACATGGTGCTGCTGGACGAGCCCACCGCCGCGATGGACGCCGTCGCCGAGCGGGAGACGATGCAGCGGCTGTGTTCGCTCGCGCGTCAGCGGGGCCTGGGCGTGGTGGTGGTGTGCCACGACCTGGAGGTCGCCGCTGAACACGCGGACGTGCTGCTGTTCGTGGACCGGGAGACCTCCGCCTTCGTCGTGGGCGACGCGCGCACCGTGTTCTGCCACCCCGCCTTCCGCCGCCAGTACGGCGACGAGTACTGCCACAAAGCACCCGAGGGACCTCATCGTGGAAACAGCGCTCGCTGAGCCGTCCAAGTGGCAGCAATTCATCGAGGGGTTCGAGCTGTTCCGGGACCCGCTCCTCTGCGCCTTGCTGGCGGGCGGGGTGCTGGGCTTCCTCAGCGTCTACGTGGTGCTGCGCCGCATGGTGTTCGTCAGCGCCGCGGTGGCGCAGTCCGCGGGCCTGGGCGTGGCGTTGGCCTTCTACATGGGCATCCACCTGGGCTTCGCGGTGGAGCCCGTCATCGGCGCCACCGCGTTGGCGCTCCTGGCCACCCTGCTCTTGATGATGGACCCCTCGAGGCTCCGCTTGACCCGCGAGAGCCTGCTGGGACTCGCCTATGCGTTGTCGGGCGGCGCGGCCGTGCTGGTGGGCGACCGCATCGCCCAGGAGTCCCATGACATCCAGGGCATCCTCTTCGGCACCGCCGTGCTGGTGACCCCAGAGCAGCTTCGCACCGTCGCCATCGCCAGCGTCCTGGTGATGGCCATCCACCTGTGGTGGTACCGGGGCATCACCTTCGCGAGCTTCGACCGCATTGGCGCGCTGGTGCAGGGCCTGCCCGTGCGGCTGCTCGATGGCGTGCTGATGGTGTCCATCGGCGTCATGGTGGGCGTGTGTGCCCGGGCCCTGGGGGCCTTGCCCGTGTTCGCCTTCTCCACGCTGTCCGCCATCGCCGCGCTGATGCTGGACCTGCGGCTGCCCTGGACCTTCTTCGTGGCCACGCTCGCGGGGGTCGTCTCCGGAGTGGGGGGATACATGTTCGCCTACTTCTTCGACTTCCCCGTGGGCGGCTCGCAGACGGTGGTCGCCTCGCTGCTGGTGGCCGTGGCCATGGGAGCCCGCATGCTCCTGCAGTGGGTACAGCGGGCTCGCTGAGGGCTGGATGCTCGCGGCGTGGCTCGACGCTGAAGCCACGCCGATATGCCTCGGGTACAATCGCATTCCTGGCTCATGCCCTTCTCCTGACGAGGGCTCGACCCGGAGACATGCCATGCACGCCCGAGGATGGATGCTGTGGTGCCTGCTGCTCATCGGCTGTGCCCACAGGCCTCTCGCGCCAGAGGACGTAACCCCCCAGTTCGAACACGTCTTCCAGAAGCCCTTGGAAGAAGCCCTCGCCACGACGCGGGCACTGCTCGTCGAACGCGGCATGCAGTTCGAGGAGACCGCGGACCCCAACCAGGTGCTCACCACCTGGAGCAGGCCAGGCAACGTGGGGACGGGGAACAATCGCTATACCCGCTACCTGGTGACGGGCATCGCCGTGTCCCCCCGGCAGTCCGTGGTCCGCATCTTCCGCATGTCCTTCGACGTGATGGGCAACGACGTCAATGAGCGGAACGTCTGGTGGAAGGTCCTCCGCGAGTTCGACGAAGCGGCAAGCAACCCCTTCGAGAAGCCTCTCGACGCATTCGCGAGCCAACGACGGCAGAGCCGTATCGAGCTGCGCACCCCGATGCGAGGCATCCGGGACATGGACCTGGAGCGAGAGCTCACCTTGAGACTGGAGTCCAGCCCATCGCTGGAGGTGGTGAGCGGCAATGTGAAACAGGATCCACGCCCCATGCCCGTGCGCGACTCGGACTTCTATCTCACGCGCTGGAAGGAGGACGGCGCCGAGACTGGCAAGTGCGGCGCGGTGATTCGGGGGCTCCCCGCCCTGATGAGTCCCGGACTGACGTTGCTGGTGGGAGAGCAGTTGGGTTCGCGTGAAGCCCCCGAGGTGGTAGGCGAGCTCGTGTGCCAGGTCGCCGAGGCCGGACTGCCCGTCGCGCTGGGACTCTCCCTCCCTCGCACGGAGCAGGAGCGCGTGAATCGCTACCTCGCGAGCGCTGGCGCTCCCTCGGACCAGGATGCGCTGCTCGAAGGACGCTTCTGGCAACGGCCCTATCAAGATGGCCGCAGCAGCCGCGCCATCATGGACCTCATCGACCGCGTGCGCGCCATGCGCATGGCGGGGCTCTCCGTGTCACTGGTCGCCTATGACACGGACCTGGCGCACGGCAGCGAGCGCGACGCGCAACAGGCCGCCTTCTGGAACCAGCGACGAACGGAACAGAAACACGAGGTCCACGTCGTCCTCGCGGGCAACACGCACACCCGGACCGTCACCGGGGCCGACTGGGACAAGTCCTTCACCCCGATGGCCCACCTCCTGAAGGCACCGCGGCTCGTCGTGCTGGAGATGAGCTACGCACAGGGCACGCGCTGGGGATGCGACCTGAACCGCGATGGGAAGATTCAGTGCGGGTTCGTGGGCGCCACGCCCGTGGGACGACTGGCCGCGCTCCCTGGCCTCTCGCCGTACATCGACCTCTTCGACAAGCCGACGTCCGAGGGCGCACACGGGCTTCTCTACGTGGGCCAACTGTCGCCCTCCCTCCCCGCCATCTCCCAGCACAAGGAAGCGCCGCCGCCCTCCAACATCCCCACACCGGGGCCGCCGGGAGGCAAGAAGCCCCCCATGTTCTAGGCGTCAGCGCACCGCGGTGGAGATCTTCTTGAACTCGGGCGTCCCCGCACGCCCGAGCAGGTCGAACAGCGCCGACTCCACCGTGGACACCATCGCTCCCGCGTCCCGGCACAAGTCCAGGCCCACGCGCCGGTCCTCCGTCGAGCGCGACATCACCGCGTCCGCCAGCAACACCGGCGAGAAGCCCCGCTCCGACAAGTCCCTCACCGTCTGGAAGACGCAGATGTGCGTCTCCATGCCGGTCACCAACACCTGCTTGCGCGTCCCCAGCGCCGCCAGCACGTCCGGCACCGCGGCGCTGAACTCCAGCTTCTCCACGGCCTTGAAGGTCCCCAGCTTCAAGCGCAGGAGCGAGTGCGTGGGCCCCAGCCCTTGCGGATACTGCTCGGTGACGATGACGGGGAGCCCCAGCGCCCGGGCGCCTTCGATGGCCGCGCCGGTGCGCGCGAGCATCCGGTCCAGGACGTCGCGGTCCATGGCCCCGCACAGACGCTCCTGGATGTCGACGACGAGCAACGCGGACTGTTCTTGCGTGAGACGGAAGGAGGGCATGTCCCCCTCCTCTCGCGAACCCCTCCGGCCCGTCAAGCGAAGGGAGCACCATGCGCCCTTCGCCTGACGCCTGACTCAGCCCTCTTCACGTGGACAACACTCGCAGCACTCGCGGCACAGGGTCCGGTTGCGCCCATGTGCCACGGCCATCACCACGCCACCCGCCAGGGTGAGACCTGTCTCCCATCCCTCGCTCATCCCCTCCGGCACCAGGAATGCCCCCGCCGCCAGCAGCGACAGTCCCGCGATGCCCAACATGGGCACCACGGCGCGGCGATGCAGACGCCACCCCGGGATGAACGCCGCGAGCGCCCCCGCCAGGGCCAGCACCAACAAACCCTGGTGGGTTCCCTCCCCGTTCAACCACCGCGCCGCCGCCGCGGGCAACAGGCCGAACACGGCCGGAAGCGCCACGCAGTGGACGACACACAACGCCGACAGCACCTGCCCCATCCCATCCCAACGAGAGGACAGGGACCCACTTCTCTGGAACAAACTCAGCACGACACCTTCTCACGTGGACGAAAATCCGACGGCACCGGGAGCGGCGCGTCGGCGTTGTGAACCAGCCTCAGGAGGCGGCCCTGGCCCGCGACATAGGTCTTCGCGCGCCGCAGCTCCGGCAGATGCGAGTCCGCGTCACGCCAGCGCTCGAGGAAGGTGGCGAAGTCCTGCACCGCCAGCCCTCGCTCGCCCGTGGCCACCCTCGCCTCCGCCAACAACAACTGGAAGTGGCCGCAGCCTGGCCGTTCCTCAACCAATGCCTGGGCCAACTCCAGCGCTTTCTTCTCGCGCTCGTCACGCAACCGCACCCGCGCCAGCGTCTCCCTGGCGGGCCGGGAGAACACCGCCGGCCCCGCGGAACGCAGCCTGCGCTCCATGCGCCACGCCCGAATCAACGTGGCCTCCGCGCGGCCACTCTCTCCTCGACGCGCCTCCAGCGAGCCGCGCAGCTCCTGCTCCGCCACCTCCACCACCCGGGCCACGTCTCGAGGGCAGAGCCGACGGCCCTCCGCGCGCCGACGCTCCGACAGCGTGGACTGGAGCACCGCCAGCGCATCACACGCGCGCTCCACCTCCGACAGCCGTCCCAGGTCCAGCGCGCTGATGCCTCGCGTATACAAGCGCACGCCGTCGCGCAGGCCTCGCTCGGAGGGAGACAGGTCCCCCTCGAGCTCCAACGGGACATCCGCGGCCGCGCGGAAGAACCCGAACCGCAGGTGCGCCGACACCAGCGTGGTCGCCGCGAACAACAGCGCCTGGGGCTCGCCTCCCGCGGCCTCCACGCGCTGACGCAGCCGGCGAGCCCACGTCTGCGCATCGCTGTACTGCCCCGACTCCGCGCACCCCTGGCTCAACAGCCGCATGGCCATCTCCGCGCAGGGCGCGAACTCGACCGGCAATGACTCCGCCGCCAGGTACGCGTCATCCGACTCGACCGCGGATTCCAGCACCCGGTACGCCGCGTCCATCTCCCCCAACCGCCCCAGGAGCCGGCCCGAGGCCAGCATCGCCGTGCTCGTGCCCGGCACCAGCTTCATCAGCCGCTGCGCGCTCTCCCGAGCGACCTCGGGCCGAGGACTTGGGAGCATGGCGCACACCCACGCGTAGTGGACACCCGCATGTTCCGGATGCGTCCGGAGCAGTTCGCGCAGCATCACCTGCGCGTAGGGCTGTCCTTGTCCGGGCCGGCCATCCGGCTCGTACCCGTCCGCAAGGAAACCCGCGAGCAGGAGCCGGGCCTCGGCATCTTCGGGGTAGGCGTCGATGAGACTCTCCATCTCCCGGACGAAGGCGTGTCGGCCATTCGCCGGCCCCTTCTCCGCGAGCAGGCTGGCCGCGATGATGTAACGCTGCTCCACGTCGGGAAGGCCCTCGCTCAACGCGAGCGCACGCGCCATGGCCTCCGCTCGAGCCGCGACGAAGCGCGCCCCCGGTCCACGGGCCAGCGCCAGGCCCCACCACGCCATGGCCAGCTCCGGGTCCAGCCGCGCCGCCTCGGCGAAGGCGCGCCGGGCCTCCGAACCCCATCCCAGATGCAACAGGCTGAGGCCCTGGTCGAAGTAGGCCTGCGCGAGCGGAACCCGCGTGCTCACCTTCAAGCGAGACGTGGCCCACCCCTCGCGAAGCGGAGGACGTGGAAGTGCTTCATCGGGGACGTCCTCCCAGGCGACCTGGCTGTAGACGGATGGCTCATCGTTGCGAAGCAGTCGCGACAGCATGATGTCCTCCCTGAGCCTCGAGTTCCGAGGCGCCACAGGCGTTCAATTCCAGTTGCAGTGGGCCGCGCGGGCCCCACACCGCGGACAACGGCTCCGCGAATCCAGGAGGCACCTCGCGCGCGGACACACCGCGGGCATGCCTCCCAGCGAATCCCTCATCCCGGGCCCCCCAGCCCTCATGACAACCCCGCAACGGCGCGAGCCCCACCGCGCTCCGGTGGACCTCACATTCCGTCTCCCCCACGGGCGGCGTGCCTCCCGCGCGTGGGGAGGCTTCAACGAAACCCCGAGGAGACAAGCCGCCCCCTGGAAGGAAGGCGGCATGCCCCGGGCACAGGGTCAGTGCTGGTGACCTTCGTGCGCCGCCTCCTCGATGACGAGGTTCACGGACGCCGCGGTCGTCGGACCGAAGGTGAAGCGGTACGTGCCCACCTTGAGCGGGACGACGTGCCGGCCCTTGATTTCCGCGCACGAAGCGGAGCTCTTGGCGCTCTCCTCGATGGCCACCGCCGCGCCGCTCGAGTCGGCGATGGACACCGGCACATCCGCGCTCGTGTAGAGCACGTAGTCCGTGGCCTCCGACGCGGCGAACGAGACGCTGCCCGACTTGCCCCCCGCCCCATCCACCAGGGTGATGTCGTAGCGCCGGTGGTTGTTCGCCACCGAGGGCGGCGTGCCCGTGGTGGTGGCGAGGATGGCCGTCGACGGGCCCTCGCGCAGGTGCTCGCACCCCTCCGTGTCGAGGTTCTCCTCGGGGGGCGACTTGTCGTCGCCGCAGGCGGCCGTCAAGAGCGCGGTGGACATCAGGAACGCCGTCAGAAGCTTCTTGTGCATGTGTATTGCTCCACGTGGATGGGACAACGGCTCCCCAGCCACCAACGCCGCCACGGACCCCACCCGCGAAGGCGGAGCCTGGACGGACACCGGGGGTGGGGTGGGAATCGCGCGGAACGCGCGCGACACGGGGGGCGTGAGCGTGCACGCAGGGAAAACGAGCCATCGGGCGGCGCGTCGCGCGACAGCGTGCCCCCGGCCCCCATTCAGGCGGCCAGCGTCACACCACCGCGACGAACCGCTCTCTTCTCAAGACACGAGAGTGCCTGGAGGAAGCGATGCGTACCCTGAGTGAGTGCTCACGCCAGAGGCGGAGAAGCCTTGGGGGCCAGGTGCAGCCGGGCGACAGGCTCCGCGTGGAAGCGGAACACGGCCATCGCCGGCGCGGAGCGGGTGGGCACCCGCGTGAGCGCGGGGGAGCCCTCCACCGAGGGCGGAGCCTCCCGGCGGATCAACGAGTGAAGACAGTGCGCCTCGGAACCGTGCCCCGCGGGGACTTCGTCACGGGTCGTGACTCGGACATCGTCAAAGGACGACTCCACGAGTGGCGTCTCGTGCGAGCCGTCCTCCCCCACATGGACCACCTCTCCGTGCTCCAGACACGTCGCGTGCTGGACCATGGCGAAGTGCAACACGCTCCCCATGTATGCCATCGCACACACAGCCACGAGCGGCAGCGCCAGCAGGCGCGACCGGGCGAGACGTGAAGTCTGCGAGGAGGAAGAGCGGCTCACGGTGAGGGAGATTCCAAAGCTAAACGCAATGCAGTTGTAGGCCAGGCGAAGCGCGCGCGCAAGTCACACGGAATCACACACATGCCATGCCAGCGCCAAGGACGCGAGAGCCCCGCGCGTCGTGCCCGCTCGTGAAGCCACCGGAGAACCGGCCCGCGTGAGTCAGTCGCTTGGCCCTGCCACGATTGTGCGCCAGGCGCGAAACGCAGCAGGCCTGTTCGCATCCACTCGGCGCCGGGCGGCGTTGCACCGGCGCGACACAGGCACGTCGGCGCGACGGAGGGCGGATACGGGCTGTCGCCAATGGACCGGCGGGCCCCTCCGCGCATAGTTTCGCCGGCCCCGGGCCCAGCCCGGTCACTGCGAAGGACAAAGGTACTCGTGCAAGAGCTCATCGACGTGCTGCGGCACCAGGCGCGCCACTTCGCGCCAGAACTGGCGCAGCTCGCGTACAAGCGAGGGTTGGCGGTCACTCAGCTGGACGGCACCACGCGCCCCATTCCCATCACCGCGACGCCCGTCATCCTCGATGCCGCCGAGATTCGCCGCCGCGCGGAGCTGTCCGCGCGCCTGTCATCCGCCACCGTGAAGATGGCCCGAGCCATCCTCGCGGGCCCCGACGCCGAAGGCCTGCTGGGCGCCCTGTCCCCGCTGGAGCGAACGCTCGCCGAGCACACCTGGCGCAATGTCTCGCGCCTGGCCACCACGCGCGTGGACTACTTCGTGTCGGGCGGCAAGCCGTGGGCGCTGGAGGTCAACGCGACCATTCCCGCCATGCAGGGCTATTCGGACATCGCCGCGCGCTCCTTCATCGAAGTGGTGGCGCGGCACTTCCGCTACCCGGAGAAGGCGCTGCCGTCGCTGCTGGCCCTCAACGGCAGCAACGCCCTGGCGCTCTACCGTTCGCTGCTGGATGGCTACGCCGCCGAGCGCCCCGGCAAGTTCCCCGACACGGTGGCGCTGTTGTGCCGCCGCAACGACGCGCAGATCTCCGAGCTGCGTTGGCTGTGTGAGCGCTTCCGGGAGCTCGGCGCGGACGCGGACATCGTGCATCCGGACGAAGTCTCCGGTGACGACTTCTTCGAGGTGCGCGGCAAGAAGTACGACCTGGTCTACCGGCACCTGTTCGTGCGGAGGCTGGAAGAGAGTCCGTCTCCGTGGGTGGAGGACTTCCTGTCCGTCGTCCCCGGCAAGAAGGCCGTGTTCCTCAATCCCCCGGCCTCGCAGGTGGAGGTGAAGTCCACCTTCGCCAGGCTCTCCCAGGCGCTCGCCGAGCCGGCGCTCGCCGAAGCCGCCGGCCTCACGTCCGAGGAGTTGGAGGCCGTGCGAGCCTCCGTCCCCTGGACGCGTGTCTTCCGCCCTGGTCCGACCACGGGCCCGGAGGGTGGCCTGGTGGACGACCTGGTGGCGGAGGTCGCCCGCACGCCCGCGCGCTTCGTCCTCAAGCGGGCATGGGACTACGGCGGCAAGGCCGTCTTCCTGGGCCGCTCCACGGGCACGGTGCCGTATACCGAGCGCGTGAAGGCCGCGTATGGAGAGCCGCTGGGATGGCCGGAGCTGTGTGCCCGCGCCGCCGCGGACGCGACGGGCGGTGGCTTCGTGGTGCAGCAGATCGTGGACTCGCCGCCCGAGGACCACCTGCTCTGCGAGCCCACCGGCACGGTGCTCCCGACGTCGTTCTTCGTGGACTACTCGGCGTATGCGTCCGTGGGGCTGGCGAAGCAGCCCGCCTGGGGAGGCGTGTGCCGGGGATCCATGGCGGAAATCGTGAATATCGTGGGCGGCGGCGGAGTTCTGCCGCTCATCACGACGGAAGTCGCCTCCAAGCTTTTGCTCGCGTGGAAGGCGATTTAAGAGTCGTTTTCAGCCCCGCGTTCGCGCACGTGCGGGGCTGAACCGCTATAAGCAGTGGCGCCGCCGGGCGGGTCCCGGCGTGAAAGGACACGTTACATGGCCTGGGAAACTTCCGGATGGCAGACGGCCGAGAGCGACTCGGTCAACTCCGTCCTGGTGCAGGAGTCGAAGCGCGCGTTCATGTCGCGCGTTCATGGGTGGATGTTCGCCGGTCTGCTCGTCACCGGCGTGATGGCGATGTTCACGCTGAACAACGAAGGGCTGCTCCGGTTCGTCCTGCAGTGGCGGATGGGTTTCTTCGCCGCGCAGCTCGGCGTGGTGTTCGCGCTGTCGTTCCTCGCCGCGCGGCTGTCGGGGCCCGTGGCCGCGGCGATGTTCCTGGGCTACTCCGCGCTGACGGGGATGACCTTCTCCGTCCTCTTCCTCATCTACACGGCGGGCAGCATCGCGCAGGTGTTCTTCCTGACGGCGGGCGTCTATGGCGCCATGGCCATCTACGGCACCGTCACGAAGAAGGACCTGAGCTCCTGGGGCACCTTCCTCTTCATGGGCCTCATCGGCGTGGTGCTCGCGGGCGTGGTGAACATCTTCATCCGCAGCGACATGATGTCGTTCGTCACCGCGTGCGCGTCCGTGCTCATCTTCGCCGGCCTGACGGCGTACGACACGCAGAAGCTGCGGGAGATGCACGCGGAGACGGGCTACAGCAACTCCGCCACCGTGAGCATCGTCGGCGCGCTGACGCTGTACCTGGACTTCATCAACCTGTTCCTCGCCCTCCTCCGGCTGCTCGGTCGCCGCCGGTAGTCGGGCAGTCGACACTCTTCCGCTGAATCCCAGCGGCGGCGCGTCCCTTCCGGGGCCGCGTCGCCGCTTTTGTTTTGGGGCGTTGACCCGATTCGCGGTCCGCCCGCCTCCATTGCGCGGCCACAGGAGGAAACCCCAATGCGAAGGCCGCTCGCAGCATCCCTGTTCGTGTTGTCGCTGTTGTCTGGAAGCGCCGCCTCGGCACACGGCTCGATGGAGATACCCCTCAGCCGCATCTACAACTGCTTCAAGGAAGGCCCCGAGAATCCCAAGTCCGCCGCTTGTGCGGCGGCCATCCAGAACAACGGCACCCAGCAACTGTACGACTGGAACGGCGTGAGGCAGGGCAACGCCAACGGCCGGCACCGCGAGCTCATCGCGGACGGAACGCTCTGTTCCGGAGGCAGCAGCTACTTCAAGGGCATGGACCTGGCCCGCACGGACTGGGTAGCCACCCCCATCTCCCCGAACGCCAGCAATCGCTACGACTTCGTGTTCCACGCGACGGCCGCGCACGCGACGTCCTACTTCCATCTCTACATCACCAAGCCCGGCTACAACCCGGCCGTCCCGCTGAAGTGGTCGGACCTGGAGGCCACGCCCTTCTGCACCGTGAATGGCATCGTGGCGCAGAACTTCCGCTATCGCCTGAACTGCCCGTTCCCCGGAGGACGCACGGGGACACACGTCGTCTATGCCATCTGGCAGCGCTCCGACAGCCCCGAGGCCTTCTACTCGTGCTCGGACGTGAAGATTGGCGGCGCGGTGGCCCCCACGCCCTGGATGGAGCTGGGCTCCACGCAGGCGCGCGAGGACCTTCCGGCGCGGAGCAAGGTGACGCTGCGCGTGTTCGACAGCGCGGGGCGCGACGTGGAGACATACCCCGTCCTCATCGACACCGCGGCGAAGGCCTCCACGTGGATGCAGCAGCTGGCCCAGCGGGTGAACTCGCTCTCCCGCCGCGTCCAGATGGGCGAGCTCCAGACGGACGGCAACATCCGTCCGGCCCCGAGCGCCACCACGCTGCGCATCTACTCGCGTGAGTCGAGCGACTCGTTCCAGCTCGACATCGAGAAGCCCGCGAGCACGCCCTGAGCCTGCTCGTGGCGCGCGCACACCGGTGAACCCGTTCGTGCGCGCTCGGCTCGGGCAGGAGCCCCCGTCCCCGCCGGGGGCTTCTGCTCGAGCACGTGTTCAGCTCCCCGCCTTCTCCTTGCGGGAGAACGGCATCAGGAGCCGCTCCACGGGGCGGCCCTGCATCAGGTGCTCCTCGACGATTTCGGGGACGTCCTCCACCTTCACGCCGCCGTACCAGGTGCCCTCCGGATAGACGACCACGGAGACACCAAAGGCGCAGGTGTCGAGACACCCGGCGGCGTTGGCCCGCATCCGCCCCTTCACGCCACGTTTGTCGAGCTCTTCCTTGAAGGCGGCACGCACCTCATCCGCCCCCTTGGTGGCACAGCACCCCTTGGGGTGCCCATCCGGGCGGCGATTGGTGCAGACGAAGACATGTCGCTGAAAGGGAGGTGGCATGCCCGCCTCCTAACGCGCCGGATTCCATAAATCGACCCCCACCTGTCCACCCGGCGACAGGCCCGGCGAGCGGCTCCACCCGGGGGCACTGGCCGATTCCGTCCGGCGTGCACAGACTCCCAGCAAACGTCTCCCAGTGATCACGCTCGTTTGCGCCGGAGTGACGATACATGTCTAGCGAGCTGTTATCAGTCCAGGTAGTGCCTCCCTTTTCACCCGCTCGGGCAGGCTCTAGAGCGGCGATTCCGCGCCTGGGTTGCTACAGGCGGATACAGCTTCCGCCCGCACCCACGCTCGGGGTTCGAGCCCCATTTCATAGTGTGTGTGCTTCTTCCCGGCACTACTGATTGGGTCAGGCCGAACCTTGATCAGCTGGCACGAAGCGCGTATTGATCCGCCCGCCCGGCCGCCGGCCGGGCAATCTCCACAGATGGAGTCCGGGGCTCCAAGCCCCCACGACACGCTTCGCGAGCTTGCTCCGGAGTCGTCCACGCCTGTCCGTGTGACGCCAAAGGAACCATCGCAATCTCGCGCCTTTAGCGTTTCGCAAAATTTTGCATTCCAACTCAGAGTGAACCCCAAAGGGTGGCGACATGGAGAAGGAGCTGAGTGCGAAGCCCATGGTGAGAGGGAAGGAGCGCCGGGCGGGGCGAAGCAAGGGGAAGGTCGCGGCGACGGGGCTGAGCGTTGAGCGCTACTTCACGACGCCGGGGGTGGACCCCGCGGACGAGTTGGCGTGGGAGTACCGCAGCGCGAGCATCACCGGTGAGGACGGCAAGGCGGTCTTCGAGCAGAAGAACATCGAGGTGCCGCGCTCGTGGTCGATGCTGGCGACGAACGTGGTGGCGTCGAAGTACTTCCGGGGGACGCCGGGGACGCCTGAGCGCGAGACGAGCGTTCGCAAGCTGGTGGCGCGCGTGGTGGACACCCTCGCCCGCTGGGGTGTGGACGGCGGCTACTTCGCCACCGAGACGGACCGCGATGCCTTCCACGCGGAGCTGACCCATCTGTTGTTGCGGCAGAAGGCGTCGTTCAACTCGCCGGTCTGGTTCAACGTGGGCGTGGAGGCTCAGCCTCAGTGCTCGGCGTGTTTCATCAACAGCGTGGATGACTCCATGGAGTCCATCCTCACGCTGGCGCGCACGGAGGGCATGCTCTTCAAGTACGGCAGTGGCACAGGCAGCAACCTGTCCTCCATCCGAGGCAGCAAGGAGCTCCTCGCGGGGGGTGGTACGGCGTCCGGGCCGGTGTCGTTCATGCGCGGCTTCGATGCGTTCGCGGGCGTCATCAAGAGCGGAGGCAAGACGCGCCGGGCGGCGAAGATGGTCATCCTCAACGCGGACCATCCGGACGTCCTCGAGTTCATCCGGTGCAAGGCGAGCGAGGAGAAGAAGGCCTGGGCGCTCATCGAGGCGGGCTATGACCCGTCGTTCAACGGCGAGGCGTACTCGTCGGTGTTCTTCCAGAACTCGAACAACTCGGTGCGGGTCACCGATGAGTTCATGAAGGCCGTCGTCGCGGACGGTTCGTGGCAGACGCGCACGGTGCGCGCTGGCCAGCCGCTGGATACGTATCGCGCGCGGGACTTGTTCCGCGAAATCGCCGAGGCCGCGCACCTGTGCGGCGACCCGGGGATGCAGTTCGACACCACGGTGAACAGCTGGCACACGTGCTCGGGGACGGCGCGCATCAACGCGTCCAATCCGTGTTCGGAGTACATGTTCCTGGATGATTCGGCGTGCAACCTGGCGTCGCTGAACCTGATGCACTTCCGGGACATCGCGGGCGACTTCGACGTGGCGGCCTTCAAGCACGCGGTGGACGTGCTGCTGCTGGCGCAGGAGATCATCGTCGGCTTCTCGCGCTACCCCACCGAGCGCATCGGGAAGAACAGCCACGACTACCGTCCGCTGGGGTTGGGGTTCGCGAACCTGGGCGCGCTGCTGATGGCCTCGGGGCTTCCCTATGACTCGGACGCGGGCCGCAACTACGCGGCCGCTGTCACCTCGCTGATGTGTGGCGAGGCGTATGCGATGAGCGCGCGCATGGCGGAGAAGCAGGGGCCGTTCGCCGGCTACGCCAAGAACGCGGAGCCCATGCTCGGCGTCATCCGCAAGCACCGCAAGGCGGCCTATGCGGTGCCGCAGGCTGGGGTGATGGCGGAGCTGCACGCGGCGCAGAAGGCGGCGTGGGATGACGCGCTGGCGCTGGGCGAGGCGCACGGCTATCGCAACAGCCAGGTGACGGTGCTCGCGCCCACGGGGACCATCGGCTTCATGATGGACTGCGACACCACGGGCATCGAGCCGGACATCGCGCTCATCAAGTACAAGAAGCTGGTGGGCGGCGGGATGTTGAAGCTCGTCAACCAGACGGTGCCGCAGGCGCTGGAGAAGCTGGGCTATCCGCAGACGCAGGCGCAGGACATCGTCAGCGCGCTGGACAAGGCGGACACCATCGAGGGCGCGCCCCACCTGCGGCCCGAACACCTGGCGGTGTTCGACTGCGCGTTCAAGCCGGCGAAGGGCTCGCGGAGCATCCACTGGATGGGGCACATCCAGATGATGGAGGCATGCCAGCCGTTCCTCTCCGGCGCCATCTCCAAGACGGTGAACATGCCGTCGGACTCGACGGTGGAGGACATCGAGAAGGCGTATCTCGAGTCCTGGAAGCGCGGCCTGAAGGCGGTGGCGGTCTACCGCGATGGCTGCAAGCGGACGCAGCCGTTGAACACGTCGAAGGAGGCGGTGAAGGACACTCGGAAGGTGGAAGCCGCGGAGGTCGTGGAGCCGCTGGTGAAGCCGGAGCCTCGCGCGGTGCGGCGGCGCCTGCCGGACGAGCGCCGGTCCATCACGCACAAGTTCTCCATCGGCGGCCACGAGGGCTACCTCACGGTCGGCATGTACGAGGACGGCGCGCCTGGCGAGCTGTTCATCGTCATGGCGAAGGAAGGCTCGGTGGTGAGCGGGTTGATGGACAGCTTCGCGACGAGCATCTCGCTGGCGCTCCAGTACGGCGTCCCGCTGAAGGTGATGGTCGACAAGCTGAGCCACACGCGCTTCGAGCCGAGCGGCTTCACGGGCAACCCCGCCATCCCCATCGCCAAGTCCATCACCGACTACATCTTCCGGTGGCTGGAGCTGAAGTTCCTGCCGAGCGAGGAAACCGAGGAGGACGCCATCCTCGCTCCGGAGACGGCGCGGACGACGCAGCCGGCCCTTCCCGCCCAGTCGGCCTCGTATTCGGTATCCACGGCGAGTGCCCGGGCGACGTGGCTGAATCAAGCGGATGCGCCACCCTGCCATACCTGCGGCGCCATCATGGTGCGCAGCGGCGCTTGCTATAAGTGCGGCAACTGCGGCGCCACCAGCGGCTGTAGCTGAGCGCAGGACTTCAGCGCGGTGATGCCGAAGGGCTCCGGAACTCGTGGTTCCGGAGCCCTTCTCGTTTCGGAGACACCGGGGCCTCGAGGCTCAGCGCCACGGGGCCCCTGCTCCGCCGCCGGGCTTCAGTCGGCTCCCGAGGCAGGCAGACGGTCGTAGACCTCGGAGGCCTTGGCGGAGACTCGCGTGAGCTCATCGAGCGTCGTGCCTGGGACTGGGGTGTTCCCCGAGTCGGCGACGATGAATGCCACGGGACGACCACGGGCCCGGATGGGGACAACGAGCAGGTGCGAGGCCGGGCCTCCGAGCGCGGTGAAGATGGCTTCGTCCTGCGCGGAGGACGGTGCATCGAAGCTGCTGGGCCCAAACTGACCCAATGCGGACACGAGGAGCGAGGGAGCATCCAGGTCCACCTTGAGCGCGGACACCTCGGGACCATCGCTGCCCGGGCCCCACGCGTGCCCGACACGCACGAGTCCAAAGCTCTCGCCCAGCAGGAAAGCCCGCTGGAACCGTCCGGCGCAGTAGGCGATCAGCACCTTGCCGAGCACGCCCTGCGTGTTCACCTCATCCAACGCGGTGAGGACCTGGTCGGCGGACACCGCGGGTCCTTCGCTGCCAGTGGTGGCGCCTGCCGAGGCCAGCAACGCGGTCAACACTTCTGAGTGCTCACGCGCCTGTGGCTGCCAGGTTTGCGGAATGAAGTCCCAAGCGGAGGCAATCGGGAGTTCGCTCGCGGTGGCGCCGGCGGGAGGCTCGGCTCGAGACATGGCGCCCTCGAGATCCACGGCGCGGTCCACCCACGTGTTCTCCGCGACGTGGCCAATCGTCCCGTTGCTCTCGGCGCCCTGCCACCCGACGAACTCCCAGGTCGACGCGAGCTGCATGGGCGCGTCGTCCACGGACGGGAGTTCATCCAGTTCGATGGGCGCCCGCCGCGTCGCAGGCGGCTTGGTGGGTGGGAGGGTGGTGTCTTCGTGTTCGGACGGCGCTGCAGCACTCGACTCGCGTGCGTCGTCTCGCGGCGCGGATTCGGTGCTGACGGCTGCTTCCGGCTTCGGCCCCGCGCGGCCTGGGAGGACATCGCCGAGTGGGAGCACGTTCTCGGACGCGAGGGGCTCCGTGGCCGATTCGGGAGTGCTGCCTCGAGCGGTCGTTGAGGCTTGCTCGCCGTGCGATGCGAGCATGATGCCCGCGGCTTCCAGCATCAGCGATTCGCTGGTGTCCCCTTCCCCTGGGACGTCCTTGTCGGCCTGCGATGGCTCGGGCCGTACCGTGCTCGCGAGCATCCAGGGCTCAGTCGTGGATGCTGGTGTGCTCGTGCTCTCGTGTGCTTCGGCTTCGTCTGAGGAGTCCGCGCGTCTGGCGGTGGTGTCGGGCGCATCCAGGTATGCGACGGAGGGCTCGGCTTCGATGGAATTGGAGGTCGACTCGAGTGGCTTCGCCGGCTGTGCTCGCGGCCCGCCTGTGTCGGACCGCGACAGCGAATCCGATTCGGAAGTGGAGGGTTCCTCTTCAGTGCGCGGTGGAGACAGCAGAGCGGATACGTCCTCCGATGGCTCCGTCGCATGCTCCGTGCTCAGCGAACTGGCGAGCTCGTTGATGGACTCGGGCTCCGAGAGTGCCTGTACTCCTGTCGAAGACTCGAGGTCCTTGAGAGCGACGGACGAACCCTGGGGCTGTTTCGAGGCCACATCCACTTCGGAAGTGGTGTGCTCGATACCAGCGGTTGTGGATCCCTCCGACTCGGAGATGGAGGGGAGACTTGCTGCAATCGCCGACGCAAACACCCTGTGCTTGGCGACCTCGCTCTCCGGAATGTTGCTCGTGTCGGACGCAGCCAAATCCGTCGAGGCGGGCGTTTCGACCATGAGGTCGTCGGTGGGTGACGACGCCGCAGACAGAGCCCCGTCCTCTTGCACCGATGCAAACACAGATGAAACGCGGACGTCCTCTTCGACGAGAGGTGCGAACGCATCGGCGACGACTGTGGACCCGCCGACTTCTGCATCTGTTCCTTCCGACGCAGGTTGGCGGTCGCCCTTCGCGCTATCAAGCACCTGGCCTTCGCCTACAGAGCCAGACACCAGACGCCCAGCGCTTGCGGCGCTTTCATCCGCGACTTGAACCGCCAGGTCCGCTGCGAACGAGAAACCTTCTTCGCCAGCACCAGCTGAACTGGAGGCACCGTCGAGTATCGAGCCTTCGTTGTCCTTGGCTGTCGAAGCACGTGTGGTGATCGCGCTCTCACCTGAGGTGCCATCACCCACGGTGACACTGGGAGCTACCGCTCCATGAGGCTCCACCGATTCGTCGACTTCAGACTGTTCGGGTGACCCGACCGCGGATGACGAAAGGGAGTCGTCAACGGCTTCCATCGCACTATCGCTGATGGAAATGCCCGCCACCTCCTGCTCCATCGCGCCGGCGATTGGGTCCAATGCCCCCTGCTCGAGGTGCAGGCCATGGACATTTGTGGCGTGCGGACTCGGCGATGGACGCGCACCGTGCATCGACTGCGGAATGCCATCTTGCGGTGCTGCGACCGAGGGCAGCGCCGCGCTCGATGGTCCCCGAGCACCAGTCAATCCAGGAGGCACTGTCCCCGGAACGTCCGTCCCGATTGGTGCCCCCACCGTTGCCGGCGACGACTGTTCGCTCTCTTGACCGGGCAAGGCCAGATTGCTGTCGCGCGGTGGCAGATGAGCTTCTGTCTCGCTTGGAGCAAACGCGCTTTGTGGCGCCCCCGACATCGGAGAAGCATCCGTGGTTGGCGATGACGGCACTGCAGGGGCCACGGTGCCGTGCCCCTCCGACACAGGATGCGTACTGATGTTCGACAACGGCTGGGGTCCAGACTCCATCGCGGTGTGAGACTCCACCGCGAGCGCGCCGTCGATGTTCGACAACAACTGTGCTCCAGGCACTGCGACGCTTTGCGAACCCGCCACGAAAGGCATGCCCGCTTGCGACCCCAACGCCGGAGATGCACCCGTGCTCGCGGGTGGCAGCGAGCCAGGTCGAACTGCGTTGGTCGAATCCGTTGCCGGATGTCCTCCCACGCTCGCAGACAGAGGCGCGCTAGAGGGTACCGCGCCGTGTGGGGATGACTCCGGAGACATTCCCACGTTCGACAGCGGGGCAGCGCCCTGGGTTACCGATACCGCCGACACACCCGCGCTCGACGGCGGTCGAGCACTCATCATCCCTGGCGGCACTGCCCCCTGCGTACCGGTCTGTCGCGCGTGCAGCGTCGGCACATCCGCACTCGGCGGAGGATGAGCCGCAAACTGCACTGCATTCGCCTGCTGCTCTGGCACCGTCGATACACCCGTGCTCGACGATGGACGGGCTTCAGGTGGCACCACGCCACTCTGAGGCCCCGTCGGTGCGACCATGATTGAAAGCGGATGAGTCTCGGACGGCGCCGCATCCGCCTGTGGCCCTGGCACCGTCGAGACATCCGTGCTCGACAGGGGACGAGCGCCAGGAAGCACCGCACTCACTTGAGGTCCCCGCGGAGTCGGGCCACCCACGCTCGATGGCGGGCGTGTCCCCATCATCCCAGAAGGGGCCACTCCATCCTGTGCGCTCTGCCCTGTCAGAGCTCCCGCGTTTGACGGAGGACGCCCCTCAGACGCCAGCACCCCACTCTGCGCCCCCTGCACCGTCGGCACTCCCACACTCGCTGGCGGGCGCGCCCCAGGCGGAATCCCCCCACCCTGTGCCCCCTGCACTGTCGGCAGTCCCGCGCTCGACTGAGGACGTGCGCCCGGCGGCATCACACCGCTCTGTGCCCCTTGCACTACCGGCCCACCCGCGCCTGACTGAGGACGTGCGCCCGGCGGCGTCACACCGCTCTGTGCCCCTTGCACTACCGGCCCACCAGCGTCCGACGACGGACGTGCATCCGGTGGCGGCATCGCACCCTGCCCATCTTGCACCATCGGCACTCCCGCACTCGACGGCGGGCGTGCTCCAAGCAGCATTCCGCCACCCTGGGCGCCGTGCGCCCCTGCGCCCGACGGCGGACGAGCCCCTGGCGGCATCACTCCACCCTGCGCGCCCTGCACCGTCGGCACTCCAGCGCTCGACGGCGGTCGAGCACCCGGCGGCATCACTCCAGCCTGCCCGCCTTGCACCGTCGGCACTCCCGCGCTCGACGGCGGTCGAGCACCCGGCGGCATCACTCCAGCCTGCCCGCCTTGCACCGTCGGCACTCCCGCGCTCGACGGCGGTCGAGCACTCGGGGGAAGCACTCCACCCTGCCCGCCTTGCACCGTCGGAACTCCCGCGCTCGATGGCGGGCGCACTCCAGATGGTGTCCCCCCAGCCTGTGCACCCTGCACTATTGGCATTCCCGCGCTCGGTGGCGGACGTGAACCCGGCGGCATCATTCCACCCTGCGCGCCTTGCACCGTCGGCACTTCCATACTCGGTGGCGGTCGAGCGCCCGGCGGCATCACTCCACCCTGCGCGCCCTGCACCGTCGGCACTTCCACACTCGGTGGCGGACGTGAACCCGGCGGCATCACTCCACCCTGCGCGCCTTGCACCGTCGGCATACCTGCGCTCGATGGCCGAAGTGCGCCTGGTGGCACCGCGCCCTGTGTCCCCTGCATCGTCGGAGCACCCGCGGTCGGCAACGGACGTGCCGCCGGCGGCATCGAACCACCTTGTGCTCCAGGCACTGTCGGCATTCCCGCGCTCGACGGCGGACGAGCCCCCACCATCCCCGGTGGCACCGCGCCACTCTGTACTCCAGGCACCATCGGCCCAGTCGCGCCCGGCGGACGTGGCCCAGATGGCATCGCCCCCTGCGGCCCAGGCACCGGCGGCGAACCCATTCCCCCTGGAGGCCGTGCCCCCATCATCCCTGGAGGTACCGCCCCTTGCCCCATGGGCGCACCAGCACTCGAGCCTCCCGTCCCCGCAGCCATCGCCCCTTGCGGGCCCTGCACCGTCGGCACTCCCGTGCTCGAAGGTGGCCGCATCCCCGGAGGAACGGCTCCCCGATTCGGCCCTCCCGCGCTCGACGGCGGAGGTCGTGCCCCCACCATCCCCGGAGGCACCACTCCCGCCAGCCCCTCCTCACCCGAACCTGCTGGCCTCCCCATCATCCCAGGCGGCACAGCACCCGCCGGCCCAGGAGGGGGCCTCGCGCCCCCCGCCATTCCCGGCGGAACAGCCCCCAACGGCGGACGCCCACTCAACCCCTCTCCACTCCCCTGCGACCCTCGCCCCAATCCCGGTGGCGCCGCATGCGGTGACCACTGCCCCGCGGACTGCCGCGACACCATCCCGGGTGGCTGCGTCGAAGCCCCACCCTCCCCAGGCCCCCTCGCTCCAGCCGACGCCATCACCGGCTCGCGCGGCGCTGGAGGCTCGACCTCCTCCATCACCCCCTCGAGCACCTCTTCGGTGTCCACCACCTCGAGCTCCTCGGTGGGCTCGACAATCTCCGCCGCTTCAATCTCCTCCGCCGCCTCAATCTCCTCCGACAAATCCAACTCAGGAGGCATCGCCGGAGGCGCAAGCCTCGGCGGCTCCATCCCCAACCGTGGCGGCCCCGGTGGCCGCACACCCCGCCCCGCATCCGTGGGCATCAACTGCGGCGGAGCCACCGGTCGCGACGGCGCCAACATCGGCGGCCCCGACTCCCCTCGCCCGACACCTCGGACCTCCATCCCCTCCCCAGCCACCACCGGAGGACCACTCCTCGGGGCCTCCACCTCCGCCGAGTCCTCGGCGTCGTCGCTCAAGAACTGCCCCGGTGCCAGGCCCCCGAACATTCCCTCGGACCCCGGCTGCGCACGCACGGGCGCGGGAGGCGGAGCCACCTCCGGAAGAGCCACCAGCCCGCCTCTCGCCGGCATCCCAGGCGCCGCGCCCACGGGCTTCGCCACGCGCCGCGCCGCCGCCATGTGAATGGACCTGGGCGCTCGCCGGATGCCGTAGCGCTCCGCCTGGTAATGGAACAGCCGCAGCTCCGGAGTGATGTGCGGCAGGATGCGCAGCCCCGTGATGAACCCCAGCGCATCCGTGTGCTGGATTTCAAACGGGCTCGCCATCGCCACCTTCAGCCGCCGGCCTTCCTGCGCCAACGGAAAGGCCAAGTGCTTCTCCGCGAGCGCCATCGGCAACAACGTCAGCGTCGCATCGGTGACGGCCTCGAAGTCCGCCTCCTGCGCCACCGGGTAGCGCGTCTGCTCCCCCAGGACCATCGCCACCGTGTCGATGTCCAGGAAGTCCAGCTCGACGAGGATGGAGCCCAGCCGCCCGCCGTAGATGAGCTGGGCCTTCAAGGCTTCGTCGAGCTGCGCCTGCGTCAGGAGGCCCTTGCGGACCAGAATCGCTCCGAGCTTTTCGGCCATGCCCCCCAAGTCTAGACGGCTTCGCCTCCGCTCGGGGCCGGCTCCCCCGTCATCCCCGCCGCATTTCCACCGCCCCACCCCTCACACCGCGCACACCCCGGCCGCAACAACCGCGCTCCGTGTGAAATCAAACGCCCCACCTGCACCACCCTCCCCATGAGGCGGTGTCCCTTCCACTTCACAACCCACCCCCACGCAAACGCCACCCGCCCCACATAAGGCGCCTGCTCCTGTTACTCAGTTACTGGATGCCGCACAGCTCCATCAGTGACAGGGACTATAACTGCGAGTGCAGCCCATGCTGCGAAGCCCCATCCCCTGCAGGAGAACCGATGAAACGAGTCCAGCTCGCAGGTTTCGTCGCCGCGCTGATGTTAGGTGCGCCAGTCGCCCTGGCGTCGGCCCCCGTGTGCACGGTGGCCACGTCCTCCGCGGCCCAGCGCGCCACGAAGGTCGGCGAGGACGTCTACCAGCGCTTCGAGTCGGCCCATCCCTACGCCCCGACGGCCCTGCGCACGCACAGCGGCCCCATCCACACCGACGTCATCACCTACGAGGGCGCCGCCTACATCGCCGCGCACTTCGAGCGGCTGGAACTGGAAGAGGGGGACTTCGTGGTGGTGCGTTCACCGGATGGACGGCGCTCCAGGCGGTATGACGCCACCCATCCCGGGGGCCGGGACGGCTTCTGGGCCATGCACATCCCCGGCGACACCGCCATCGTCGAACTCCATGGCGGTGACGCCCCCGCCCGCCGAGGCATCCTCAACAAGCACGGCTACAGCATCGACCGCTTCGCGCGCGGCTACACCAACGCGGAGAAGGGCTTCACCTCCGAGCTCAACAAGGCCCTGTGCGGCGTGGACGACTCCAACTGGGCGCCCTGCTACTCCGCCACCGAGCCCACCCTCTACGGCCGTGCCCGCCCCGTGGCCCGCCTGCTCATCGCCGGCTCGAGCGCGTGCACCGGCTGGCTCGTGGGCAACCAGGGCCACGTGATGACGAACCAGCACTGCATCGGGACCGCCAGCGACGCGCAGAACACCGACTTCGAGTTCATGGCCGAAGGCGCCACCTGTGCCACCAGCTGCGGCAGCTGGTTCGGCTGTCCGGGCCACGTCATCTCCGGCGCCACCCTGGTCCAGGCGGACGCGCCTCGCGACTACGCGCTGGTACGGCTGGCCGTGAATCCCACCAACGCGTTCGGATATCTGCAGTTGCGCAACGCGAGCGCGGTGGTCAACGAGCGCATCTACATCCCGCAGCATCCAGCCGGCTACGGCAAGAAGATCGCCGTCACTTCGACGGACCCGTCGGATGCGTCGGGCTTCGCGGAGGTCTACAGCCTGAACGAGCCGTCCTGCCAGACCGGCGGCCCCAACGACGTGGGCTACTTCGCCGACACCCAGGGAGGCTCGTCCGGCTCGCCGGTGGTCGGGTACTCAGACCACCTGGTGGTGTCGCTGCACCACTGCGCCAACTGCCCCAACCGCGGCGTGCCCATCCAGGCCGTCATCAGCCACCTGGGGACCAGCCTGCCCTCGTGCGCACTGCCCGCCGCCGGATGCCCGGACCCCAACGGCAACGGCGAGCCGCCCCCCGAGGACCCTCCTCCGCCCGCCAACTCCTTCGCCTTCACCGCCTCCGACACGAACAGCGCGCAGCAGAACACCACCAACAAGAAGATCCTCCTCGCCGCGAACGAGACGCTCACCGTGGGCACCTGTGGCCTGACGGGCGCGAAGACCTCCGGGGACACCTTCCTGCGCCTCCATGACGCCGCGGGGACGTCCGTCGCCGCCAACGACGACGAGTGCGGCGGCCGAGGCTCCCGCATCACCTTCAAGGCCACCACCGCGGGCGAGTACGAAGTGCGCGCGGGCTGCTACTCGAGCGGGAGCTGCGGTGGCACCGTCGTCTGGGAAATCACCGGAGGCGGCCCTCCGCCGGCCACGTCGGGCTCATTCACCTTCAGCGCCAGCAACACCAACAGCGCCCAGCAAGCCACCACCAACCGCGACGTCCCCGTCACGGCAGGTCAGGTCCTCACCGTGGCCACCTGTGGCCTGACGGGGGCGACCTTCACCGGAGACACGTTCCTGCGCGTCTTCAACGGCGCCACCCAGGCGGCCTCCAATGACGACGCTTGCAGCGGCCGAGGCTCCAGCGTGAGCTACACCGCCACCTCCGCGGGCACGCTCCAGATTCGAGCAGGCTGCTACAGCAGCACGACGTGCAGCGGCACCGTGGTCTGGAACCTCCAGTAGCACCAGGACCTGGACACGGCGTCGGGCTCTCGGAAATCCGGCGTCTTGCTCGAGCGGGGCCTCGGATTTCCGAGGCCCTCTTGCTCGAAGGGCTGACGGCTCAGTACGCGTTCTTCGAGAGGAAGCCGCCGAGCGCCGTGCGCACGAGAATCTTGAGGTCCATCAGCAGGGACCAGTTCTCGATGTAGTACAGGTCGTACTCGATGCGCTTCTCGATGCACGTCTGCCCGCGCAGCCCGTTGATCTGCGCCCAGCCGGTGATGCCCGCCTTCACCTTGTGCCGCAGGTGGTAGCGCGGAATCTGCCGCTTGAACTCCTCGATGAAGACAGGGCGCTCGGGACGAGGACCCACCAGGCTCATGTCCCCCGTCAGCACGTTGAAGAACTGCGGCAGTTCATCCAGCGAGTACTTGCGCAGGAAGGTGCCGATGACGGTGCGGCGCGGGTCGTCCTTGCGCGCCATCATCGCGCCGGTGTTCTCCGCGTCCACACGCATGGTGCGGAACTTGAGGATGTGGAATGTGCGGCCGTCCATCCCCATGCGCTCCTGGCGGTAGAGCATGGGCCCTCGGCTGGACAGGCGCACCGCCAGCGCGGTGGCCGCCATCAGCGGCCCCGTGACGACGATGGCCAGGAGCGAGAACAGGATGTCGAACGCCCGCTTGGACACCCGGCTCCACCCCTCCATCGGGTCGCCCTGGAGGCGGATGATGGGCAGGCCACCGAACTCCTCCAGCCCTCCGTAGAGGGTGATGTACTGGTACAAGTCCGGCACCACGCGAACATCCACCGTGCGCAGGGCCAGCGGCTCCATCAGCCGCTTCACGTGGGCCTGCTCCTGCAGCGGCAGCGCGATGATGACCTGGTCCACCGGCTGCGCGTCGAGCACCCGCTCCACGTCGTCCACGTGGCCAATCACCCGCACGCCGTTGACATATTGGCCCACCTTCTCAGGCCGCAGAGTCAGAAGACCCGTCACCCGGAAGCCCAGCTCCCGGTGCCCCTCCACCGTCTCCACCACGCGCTGGCCCAACTCCCCCGCGCCGATGATGAGGATGGACTTGAGGTTGTGGCCACGCCGGCGCACCTCGCTCAGCACATAGCGGAACGCCAGCCGGCTGCACGTCACGAGCACGAAGGAGTAGACGACGAAGATGACCAGCGTCAGGCGCGAATAGCGCTCCCGGGCGAAGTACGTGGCCGCCACCAGGATGAGCGTCGCGGTGATGGTGGACTTGAAGACCTCGAACACCTCGCCGGTGTTCGTGCGGGAGCGGTTCGTCGCATAGAGCCGCGACTGCTTGAAGGTGGCCGGGAAGATGACCAGCACCATGAGCAGCGAGACGAGCGAGTCCTCCCACGGAGGGATTCCCTCCGTGACAGGGACGATGCCCGAGAAGCGGGTGACGTACGCCAAGGCGAACGCCATCGCGAGCATGACCATGTCCGCGACAACTTTGATGGACGTGTAGAAGCGCTGGAGACGACTGAACACGTCTGGACTCCTGTATCCGGGTCAACGGGGCGCCACCCCTCTGCAAGACTCGCACCCTGGTCCAACGAGCACGTCTCTTGCCCGACTCCCTCTGACTCGTCGGCCTCCTAACACGGGAATCCCCGTGAAACCAATGGGTTACCACCGCCCCTGTGGGACCCCACGAGGGCGAGGACGGCATCGGGTGACGGAAGACGGAGAGCAGAGCGACAGCGGCGTCACACCGCTCTGGCTTGAGTTGGGGATTTCCTCGCCACCCTGAGGAGCGACTCCACCTCGGACAGCATGGCCTGTTGGAAAACCCCTCGGCTGAAGCGGCGGGCCTGCGACCGCGCCTCTTCGGGCCGGAACCCCTTCTCCCACGTCTCGAAGCGCCGCACGGCCTCCACGAGCGCGGACGGTGACTGTTCTGGAAAGAACAGTCCGGTGTCGCTGTTCACCGTCTCCAGCGCGCCGCCTCGGCCGAAGGCGATGACGGGGCGCCCGCAGGCCTGGGCCTCCAGCGGGGTGATGCCGAAGTCCTCCTCGGGCGTAAAGATGAGGGCGCGGGCGTCGCGGTAGAGCGCCGGCAGCGCGTCGTCGGGGACGTTGCCCAGGAAGCGGATGTTGGCGGGCGGAGCCCCCGAGGTGAGCCGCGAGGCCTCCTGTCCCGTGCCCACCACCCAGAGAGGCGCGCCCAGCTCGCGAAAGGCCTCCAGCGCGATGTCCAGGCGCTTGTAGGGGGCGAAGGCGCCCAGCCACAGGAAGTAGCCTCCTTGGCCACTGCCCTCGAGCGGCTGTTGCGTGAAGCGCTCCAGGTCCACGGGAGGGTGCACCACGGTGGCCTCGCGGGCCCAGAAGCGGCGCAGCTTGCCCGCCACGTGGTGGCTGTTGGCGACGAAGCGGTCCACGCGGGCCGCCGAGGTCCGGTCCCACCACCGCAGCCAGGGGCGCACCGCGTGGGCAGCGGCGCGAACAGGCAGACCCGCCCGTCCAGGTCCGAAGTAGTCGTCGAACAAGTCCCACATGTACCGCATGGGCGCGTGCACGTAGCTCAGGTGAGGCAGGCCCGCTGGGGCACGCAGTCCCTTCGCCACACAGTGGCTGGAGGACAGGACGAGGTCGTAGTCACCCCGCAGACGCAGCGACTCGATGGCCTTCGGCATCAGGGGCAGGAAGTGGCGGTAGCGCTCGTGGATGCCCGGGATGTGCTGGAGGAAGGACGTGAAGATGCGGCGGGACTCGATGGCGGGGGACTGGCTGCCGGGCCGGTGGATGAGGGTGTAGATGTCCGCGTCGGGCAGCACTTCGCAGAGCGCGTCGAGCACGCGCTCTCCCCCGCGGTGGGTGACCAACCAATCATGGACGAGGGCGACCTTCACGAGGGCGGCCTTCTAGCATCCAGCGTGCCTTGTGCCGACAGCGACGCGAAGCAAGCGTCCGCCCGTCCCCCATGAGGCCCGGGCGTGTGGTACGCGGGGAGCGTGGCTCATGTCCTCATCGACCTGCGCATGGTGCGCGGCCGGCTGCACGGAATCGCTCGTTATGCGCTGGAGCTCGCGCGTCGCGTTCCCGCGCTCGCTCCGGACCTGCGCTTCTCCGCCTTGGTACCCCCGGAGGGGCTGCCCGCGGACCTGGGGGTGCTCGCTCCGGGCCTGCCAGTACACCGCGCGCTCGCGGGCTTTCTCTCCCCCATCGAGCAACCCGCGCTCGCGGCGGACCTGGCACGGCTCAAGCCCGACGTGTTCCATGCCACGTCGTTCGCCCTGCCCCTCTTCTGGAGCGGGCCGTTGGTGGCGACGTTGCACGACGCCAACCACCTGGTGCTGGCCCACGAGTACTCGCCGGCGCAGGCGCTGTACTACCGCGTCGTCGTGGGGCCTCGAGCGAAGCGGGCGTCCGCGCTGGTGACGGTGTCCGAATTCTCCCGGGAGGAGCTGGCGCGCCACCTCAAGTTGTCGCCCTACCGGCTGCAGGTGATTCCCAACGGCGTGGATACGCGCTTCCAGCCGCCCTCGGCGCAAGAGGTCCGCGAGTTCAAGGAACGCCACGAACTGCCCGCGCGCTATGTGGCGGCGGTGGGCAACGCCAAGCCCTTCAAGAACCTGGCGCTGCTGCGGCATTTCGCCGCGGACCTGCCCGTGCCCATCGTCCTGCTCGCTGGCAAGGGCGCGGTGGCGCATGAGCTGGGCCTGCATGAGAACGTGCTGGACCTCGAGGAGCTGCCAGAGGCGGAGATGCCCCTGTTCTACGGGGCCGCGGCGGCGCTGCTCGTGCCATCGAAGTACGAGGGCTTCGGGCTTCCCGCCCTCGAGGCGATGGCGGCGGGATGTCCGGTGCTCGCGTCCGACGCCGGCTCGCTTCCGGAGGTGGTGGGTGGCGCGGCGTTGAGGTTGTCGCCGGATGACCCGGTGGCCTGGCGAGAGGCGACCTTGCGCGTGCTGAGGGACGATGCCCTCCGTGCGCAGCTCACCGAACTCGGCCATGAGCGCGCCGCGCGCTTCACCTGGGATGAATGCGCACGCAGGACAGTGGCCGTGTACCGGCGCGTGCTCGAGACTCGGGCACTGGCTCCCCAGCAATAGGCCGTGCCCCGCGCACGGTCGCTGAGTACGTGCATGCACCACACGTGGCGCCGCTCGTACGCGACCTGGCCTCCTCCGCCAAAGCCCTCTTCGTGCGAGCGGCGAGGGTGCGCATGGGCGGCGGTCGCGGCCCTTTCACATGCGCTGGCACATCCCAACAAAGCCGCGCCTTCCGCACGAACGACGAGCACTCGCGCGGCACTGCGCGGTCCCTACACGGGCCCTGGGGACACGGGCACGGGCGCCTCGCTGACGAACCCATCCTCGCGCACAGACGTAGGGCGCTCGCGCAACCGCAGCACGTCGCTGCCTTCACACAGCCCCAGCCCCCACACCAGCGCGAATGAGAGATGCACGCTGGAATGGAACGGCAGGTAGTGCACGAGCGCGAGGATGTGGAAGCCCACGAACGAGAGCAGCGCTCCGGTCGCGGCGAGCGAGCCCGCGCGATAGCGGCGGATGAGCGCCCAGGCCAGGAGGACATGCACCGTCACCATCAGGAGCAGGCCCACCAACCCCGTCTCCGCCCACACCGTCAGCCACAGGTTGTGCGAGTCGGTGGCAAGGAGGTCCGTGATTCCCGTCTCCCCCTGTCGCGAGAGGACCGCCGCCTTGTGATTGCCGAAGCCCACGCCCAGCAGCGGATGCTCGCGCACCAGGCCCCATCCCACCGTCATCGCCAGCTCGCGCTCGCCCCCGTAGATGTTGCCCGCCGCCTTCTCCAGGCGCGCGCGCCAGGCTGGCGACGCCAACACCAGGACGACAGCCACGGCGATGAGCGACAGCCCCACCTTGCGCGCCAGTCCACTCACCAGGAGCAGCAGCGCCACCACGCTGACCAGCAGGGCCGCGCCCAGCGCCGCACGGGCGAAGGCGTTGTAGATGGACACGAGCATGCCCAACACCACCGCCCCCGCGAGCAGGCGCCGCCGCGTCACCTCGGAGCTCCCCAGCACCGCGAGCGCGGGCCCCAGCGCCGCGATGGCGCCGTGCGCGAAGCGCAACCGGTGGAAGAAGATGCCTCCCGCCGCGTAGCGCGGAGACGCCTCCGTTCCAAAGTTCTCATGCAGTCGGCCAGGGTTCAGCTTGAGGAACGCGGGCGGAGCCCATGGCCAACGCACCCGGTTCTGGAACATGCCCAGGGCCGCGGCGAACAACCACCCCGCCACCACCGTCCCCGCCAACGCCAGCCACGGCACTCCCACTGAACCGATGGTGGCCACCGCCGCGCCCGCCACCGAATCCAACACCTGGCCGTAGCGCGAGCTGCGAGGCCACGCGCTCGCCGCGCCCGTGAGCAGCGCCACCGCCGGCGACACCACCTGCCATGCGCACAGCGCCACGCTCGCCAGCACATAGGCGCGCACGTCCGAGGCCAGTCGAACCTGCCGCAGCACCGCCATCACCAGCGCCAGGAACACCGCCGCGGCCGCCGCCACCTGCAGCACGACCTCCGCCAACACCAGCCCCACGGCCCACGCCAGCAGCACCACCGCCACCGCGCGCCGCAGCACGAGGGGCTCCATCCGGGACTGAGAGAGAAGTTCCATGGATGAACTCACGCTACCTCACCGCCACCCAACGACGAGGTACGTGAAGAAACCCCTCCCGGCGCAACCACAGCGCCGCGGCCGCCAGGACGAGCAGGACGGGCGGCGTCCAGGCCGCCACGAATGGAGACAGTCGCTCGGTGAGCACCAACGTGCGGCACACCATCATCAAGCCCCACATGGCCACCGCCACCAACAACCCCTCGACGATGGCCGCGGTGAGGTGCCCACGCCGATTCGTCCGCAGCGCCAACCCCACCCCCAGGAGCGCCGCAGGGAGCGCCGCGAACGGATAGGCGAAGCGGTTGTGCAACGCGAGTTCGAACTGCCGCGTCGCGAGCCCCACGTCCCGGCGCGCGACGATCTGCTCGCGCAACTCCTTCACGCGCATCTGCTCCGGACGGCCCGGACGGATTCGGAAGGCCGAGGCCGCGATGCCCAGCTCGTAGTCCTCGCTCTCCAGGCTCTTCACCGACGTGTGCCCCTCACCCGCGAAGGACCGCTCCACCACACCCGTCAACCGCCAGCGCGTCCCATCGAGCCATTCCATCCGCGCCGCGTCCAGCCGCCGCTCCAGCTTGAACTCCCGCGACAAGGTGAAGATGGAGACGTCCGAGAACCCCTCCTGCGCGCTCCCCGCGCGGAGGAAGAAGATGTGGTCTCCGCGCCGGAACCACTGCTTCGGCGTGTAGTAGAAGCGCCAGTCACCCCAGCGATTGAACCGCAGCGTGGTGATTTCATCCACGCGGCGCCCGGCGTGCGTCGCGACGACCTCGTCGAAGGCCACCAGCCCCGTGCACGCAAGCAACCCGAAAGCCAGCACGGGCGCATACAGCGCCGAGGGCCCGAAGGTCAGCGCCCTGATGGCCGTCACCTCTCCCTGCTTTCGCAGCGCGGACACCGTCGTGCCCGCCGCCAGGAGCAGCGCCGCTGGCCCCAACTGCTGCACCGCCATCAAGGCCTTGTAGCCGTAGAGCTTCGCCGCGTCCGCCACCCAGCCCGGCCCGGTGTACGTCTTCGCGCGGTCGACGAAGTCCACCACGACGAAGACGAGCACCAACCCCCCCAGGATTCCCAGGGCGAAGCGCACATACGTGCGCAGCACATAGCCGAAGAGCGTGAGCCTCACCGGACCGTCCCCGAACGACTCACCCGATACAGGGCCACCGCGCCCACCGCCATGAACACGAGGTTCGCCAGCTGCCCCGCCACGGGCGCGGGCAACTTGCCTTGCTGCCCCAACTGCTCGAAGGCTCGGCTCAGCAGGTAGTACAAGACGTAGCCTCCAAGCGTCAGGAGATAACCCCAGGCCCTGCCCGCCTGTCGCCGACCAATAGCAAGTGGCGTGCCCAGAAGCGCGAACGCAATGGGCGCCAGCGCCCCACCCAAGCGGCTGTGCAGCGCCATCCGGAAGCCGCGCGCGTCGCCGCCCTTGGACTCCGCCTCGCTCGCCGCCTCGAGCAGCTCCGCCGGCGTCAGCTCCTCCTTGGCGGAGGTGAACCGGCCGCGCTTGCCCATGGACGCACCCACCCCGACGCTGATCTCCGCCTGGTCGAAGTGAATGACGCTGTAGTTCTCGGTGGCGCGGCCGGAGCGGTGCACCTCGCCGTCCTCCAGCGAGAAGCGCAGCACCTCGCCTCCGCTCGACGTCCCCACCTGGCCGTGGTGCGCCAACACCAGCAAGGGAGAGCTCGCCTCGCGGTCATCGTGCAGCAGCACGTTGGTCCAGCGCCCATCCTCGGACACCTTCTCCGCGTAGAGCGTCAGGTCACTGAGGTCCTCGTAGAAGGTGCCGGACTTCACGTCGCCCACGACGTTCTTCCGGATGACCTCGCTCACCAGCTCCTTCACGCCCGTGAGGCCCCACGGCTGCGCGGTGGAGGTGATGAGCAGCATCAGCACGCTGAGCGCCACCGCGATACCCATGGGCGCGGCCAGCAGGCGCGTCGGCCCGATGCCCAGCGCTTGCAGCGCCGTCAGCTCGCGGTCCTCTCCCAACCGTCCCAGCCCCAGGAGGATGGCCAGCAGGAACGCGATGGGCAGCGCCATCATCAGGAAGTGGGGCGTGAGGTAGGCCACCAATCTCCCCAGGTCCGTCAACGTCACCGACGAACCCAGCAGCACGTCCGTGCCCCGGAGGAACTGCATCACGAACAGCAGCAGGAACATGAAGGCCACCCAGACTCCGAGCGGCACCAACAGCTCCAGGAGGAGATAGCGGGAGATGCGCGTCACGGCGCCGCCTTCATCCCCTTCGCGCCAATGTCACGGCGGAAGTGCATGCCCTCGAAGCGCACGGCCGCCACCGCCGCGTACGCACGCTCCCGCGCCCGCGCGAGGTCCTCGCCCCGAGCGCAGACCGTCAGCACCCGCCCACCATTCGTGACCAGCACCCCGCCCCGCGCTTCCGCGCCCGCGATGAACACCGTGCCGTCCGGCGGCACCGAGTCCAGACCGTCGATGCGCTGCCCCTTCCGAGGCGCCTCCGGATATCCCTCCGCCGCCACCACCACGCCCACCGACGCACCGGGCGCCACCGCCAACGGCCGCGCCACCAACTGGCCACGCGCGCACGCATCCACGAGCGGCAGCAGGTCCTCGCCCAGCTGCATCATCAGCACCTGCGTCTCCGGGTCCCCGAAGCGCGCGTTGAACTCCAGCACCTTGGGCCCGTTGCGCGTGAGCATCAGCCCCGCGTACAGCACGCCCTTGAAGGGCAGCCCCCGGCGGCGCAACACCGCGAGCGTGGGCGCGATGACGCTCTCCCCGACCTCGGCCAGCTGCGCGTCACTCAGGAAGGGCGCGGGGCTGTACGCGCCCATGCCTCCCGTGTTGGGGCCGGTGTCGCCATCCCCCACGCGCTTGTGGTCCTGCGACAGGGGCAGCATGACGTAGCGCTCACCGTCGCAGAGCGCCATGGCGGAGACCTCCTCGCCCTCCAGCAGCTCCTCCAACACCATGCGCTGTCCCGACGTGCCCATCGCCGCCACCGCGCGCACCGCCGCGCGCGCTGCGTCCACATCGTGCGCGACGATGACGCCCTTGCCCGCCGCCAGGCCATCCGCCTTCACGACGATGCGGCCCTGCGCCACCGCGTAGGCCTCCGCCTCGCCCGCGTCCGTGAAGGTGCGGAAGGCGGCCGTGGGGACATTCGCCTCGGCCATGATCTCCTTGGCGAACGCCTTGGAGCCCTCGATGAGCGCGGCCCCGGCCACGGGCCCGAAGCATGGGATTCCCGCCTGGGCCAGCGCGTCCGCGACCCCCGCCACCAGCGGTGCCTCGGGCCCCACCACCACCAGGTCCACCGACTCCCGCCGGGCCAGCGCCACCACCTCTTCCGGCGAATCCGCCTTCACCGGCACATTCGTCGCCAGCTTCGCCGTCCCCGGGTTGCCCGGGGCACACCACAACCGCGTGAGCAGAGGGCTCTGGGAGAGCTTCCAAGCCAGCGCGTGCTCACGGCCTCCGGAACCCAGCAACAGGACCTTCACATCCACCTCACCGTTCCAACAGGTAGAGCATCCGCTTGGCGGGGAGATAAGCGGGGTCCAATCCCACCACGCTCACCAACTGGGCCCGTGCGTCGTCACGCCGCTGTGGCACTTCCAGCTGCGCGAGCCGGGCCTTGGCCGACAACAACGTGGGCGAGAGCCCCAGCGCCTCGCGCAGGGAACGCTTGGCGGGCTCCACCTGCTTCGCCTCCGCCAACACCCATCCCTGAGCCAGGTGCGCCACGGGCAACTGCCGCCCCGCCGACACCGCGCGCGCCGCCATCACCCGCGCCTCCGACGCGTTTCCTCGTCGCAAGGCGATGAGCGCCCGGTACGCCATCGCTCCCGCGTTGTTGCTGTCCGACTCCAGCACCTCGCGGAAGTGACGGTCAGCCGCGTCCAGGTCCCCCTGGTGGAAGCGCAGCAATCCCTCGTACAGGTGCGGCCCCGGGTCGTCCGCGTTCTCGGCCAGCGCGAGGATGATGTCCTCCACGCCACGGACCGTGTCCGAGGGCCGCATCCAGAAGCGCGTCACCAACGCGCGGGGCTCCAGCCGCATCGGGTCCGCGCGCAGCGCCTGGTTCAGCACCCGGAACGCGTCCTCGCGCCGCTTCGCCCCCGCCGCGGCCACCCCCGCGAGCAGCTGCGCATCCAGGCGACGCTCATCCCGCGAGCTTGCATCCGTGAAACGCTCCAGCGCCTGAGCGGGCTTCTTCTCCAGCAGCAGCACACGGCCCTCGAGCACCGACTCCAGCGCGCGGTCGCCCGTCCACCCCTTGATGCCATCGAGGTGCTTGCGCGCCTTCTCCGCATCCTTGCGCTCGAGCGCGACCAGGAAGACCTGGAGGTGGGCATCGGGGAGGTCCTGCGACAGTCCGAGCGCCTCCTCGGCGGCCTTCAACGCCGCATCGCTGTTGCCCAGCGCTCGCTCCGCGGCGGCCAGGTGCACCAGCACCTCCGCCACGTCGCGCTGGCCATAGCGCTCGCGGTTCTTGAGCAACACCCGCAGCTCGCGCACCGCGACGGCGGGACTGCCCTCCGACTGGTAGCGCAACACCGCCAGCGGCAGCAGCGCCCGCAGCTCACCCGGGTCGGCCTTCGCGCGCGCCTCGTACAGCTTGCGCGCCTCGGCCGGCTCCCCCACCTCCTGGTAGAGGCGCGAGGTGGCCGCGAGGGTGTCCCAGTCGCGGGGGTCGGCCGCGAGCCGCTTGAGCAACGTGTCCAGCGCGAGCCGGTACTCCCCCGCCGACTCGTGCGCGAGCGCGCGGTAGTACTGGATGCGCTTGAGTTCGGGCGCCAGCTTCTGCGCGGAGTCGAAGTGCTGGTGTGCCAGGGCGCCAGACGACGACAGGTACACGCGGCCCAACACCAGGTGCGCATCCGCCTTCTGCGCGGGCGTGGCCTGGGCGTTCGCCAGCACCTCTTCCGCCAGCTCCTTCGCGCGCTTGAGCGGCTCGTCCTGGCGGAAGCGCGTCAGCAGCAGATTGGCGTGAGCCAGCAGCAGCCACGTCGTGCGCCCGGCGCGGGACTCGGCGGCCTCGACCAGGGAGCTCGCCTCCGCGAACGTCGCGTCATCCAGCCCCGGGCCCCGCCCCAGCGCAACGGCCTGGATGTAGCCACCGATGGCCTCGTCGCTGCGAGGCTCCAGCAACAACGCCTGCTGGAAGGACTCCTCCGCCTCGGCGTACGCGAAGCGTTCATCCCGGGCGAGCTGCGCCTGCCCCTCCGCGAGATGCTCCTGCGCCGTGCCCTCCAGCACCAGGTACTTCAGCTTCCAGCGCGGCAGCACCTGCTGAACGGCCTCGGGAATCGCGGCCACCGGAGGCGGCGCCTCGGTGTGGCGACGCTGCGCCTCCTGCTGCTGGAGGTAGTAGTAGCCGCCGACTCCACTTCCCGCGGCCAGCAACACCAATCCACCCACCAGCGCCCAGCGCCCTCCCGAGGAGCCTCGCGCCACCTGCTTCTCCGCGGAGCCCGAACGAACCCCGCTCTGGACACGCGACGTCGCCGCGGCGCGCTTGCCACTGCGCGGCTCCGTCGCCAGCTCGGGCGCCATCGCCGCGCGAGGGTTGCTTCGCGGCTCGGTTGCAAGAGGAGGCGCCGTCGCCGTGAACTCCAGCGAGCCCACCTCGCCCTCCGGAGCACTGAGTGGAGGCAGGAAATCCGCCGATGCCGAGGGCACCGCGATGGGGGCCGCCGCCTTGGCCGCCCCACCCGCGGCCTCGCGCTGCCGGCATCCATCACAGATGCCCAGCGCCTGGTCGAACGGATCCAAGAGCGGCTTGCCGCAGGTGCGGCACCCCATCGTCGCCGACTTGGGCGCAGCCGCTGCCGCTGGAGCCGCCGCACGCGCCGGAGCGGGCGCTGCCGAGACCGGAGGCATCACCGAGACAGGCACCGCGCCAGGCCCAGGGGACATGCGCGCGACGGGCGCGGGGGGCGCCGTGGGCGCGGGGCCCAGGAAGTCGAGCAGCGGATCCCCTCCCGCCGAGGCGGGCAAGTCCCCCAGCGACGCGAAGGGGTCCACGTCGGGCGCCGGGCCCGCGGCCGGCGGTGGCGCGCCGAAGTCCGCGAACAGATCCGCCGCGGGTTTCGCGGCGCGCCCATGAGCCGCGGAGACCTCGGTGGGCGCCGATGGCGCCGCACCTCCCAGCTCAGCGAACAAGTCATCCGCCACGGGGGGCGCGGACGACGCGGGACGAGGCGCCGCGGCCGGCGCGTCCCCCGAGGGAACAGCCGAGGAGTCGCGCCGGACGAGTTGCAGATTCCGGCAGCGAGGACATTGCGCGCGGACACCCTTCGCCGTGATCAGTCGATCATCGATGGCGTAGGCCGCCGCGCATTTCTGGCAGACGATGCGCATGTGTCAGTGGCGGAAGTGTCGCACTCCCGTCAGCACCATGGCCATCCCATGTTCATCGGCGGCGGCGATGACCTCCGCATCCCGAACAGAGCCCCCGGGGTGGATGACGCAGGTCGCCCCGGCCCGGGCCGCCTCGTCCAGGCCGTCCCGGAAGGGGAAGAAGGCGTCCGAGGCCACCGCGCTCCCCTTGAGGGCCTCTCCGCCGCGCTGCATCGCGATTCGGACCGAGTCCACCCGGTTCGTCTGCCCGCCGCCCTGCGCCAGAAGCTGACTCCCCGAGGAGAAGACGATGGCGTTGCTCTTGACGTGCTTGCACACCTTCCAAGCAAACCGCAGGGCCCGCTCCTCGTCCGGAGTGGGGGACCTTTTTGACACCACCTTCCAGGAGAGCTCCGGCTCCACCGCGTCGCGGTCCATGAGGAGCAGCCCCCCGGAGACGCTCCGCCCGTCCAGCTGCGCCCGGGGCCGGGCCGTCGCGGACGCCAGCGCGGGCCCCGCCTCCAGGAGCCGCAGGTTCTTCTTCGCCGCGAGCACCTGGAGCGCCGCCTGGGAGTACGACGGCGCGATGACCGCCTCCAGGAACGTCTCCGCCATGGCCTGGGCGGTGGGCTCGTCCACTTCCCGGTTGAGCGCCACGATGCCACCGAAGGCGGAGATCTCATCCACCGACCGCGCCGTGCGGTACGCCTTCACCAGCGTGTCATCCACCGCCACGCCACACGGCGTGTTGTGCTTGATGATGACCGCGGTGGGCCGCTCGGGGAACTCCAGCACCAGCCCCAGCGCCGCATCCAGGTCCAGGATGTTGTTGTACGAAAGCTCCTTGCCCTGCAGCACCTTCGCGAAGCCCACCGTCGGCTCCGAGGGCGCCGAGTGCTCGCGATAGAACGCCCCCCGCTGATGCGGGTTCTCGCCGTAGCGCAGGTCCTGCGCCTTGCGGAACGACAGCGACAGCTCTCCGGGGAAGGGCTCCGCCGCCTGAGCGGACAGCCAGGCGGAGATGGACGCGTCATAGGCCGCCGTGTGAGCGAACGCCTTGCGCATCAGCTTGCGGCGCGTGGCCTCGCTCACGGCCTTCTGCTGCTCCAGCTCCGCGAGTATCGCGGGGTAGTCGTCCGGGTCCACGACGACGGCCACGTGCCGGAAGTTCTTCGCGGAGGCGCGCACCATCGCGGGCCCGCCGATATCAATCTGCTCGATGACCTCCGCCTCCGCCGCGCCCGACGCCACCGTCTGACGGAACGGATAGAGGTTCACCGCGACCAGGGAGATGGGCTCGATGCCGTGAGCCTTCATCTCCTCCCGGTCCGCCTCCAGCTCCAGGCGGCCCAGGATGCCGCCATGGATGCGCGGGTGGAGCGTCTTCACGCGGCCGCCGAGTATCTCGGGACTCTTCGTGTGCTCGGACACCTGCGTGGCGGGGATTCCGGCGCCTTTGAGCGCCTCCAATGTCCCTCCCGTCGACAGCAAGCGGAAGCCCAGGTGAACCAGCCCCTGGGCGAAGGGAACCAGACCTCGCTTATCGGAAACGCTGAGGAGAGCCAGCACGTGTGCGCCTCGGTGTGCGGGAAGCGGCGGTAGTAGCAACCACCCCCTGGGGTGTCAACGCAACACGTCGGCGCGATGTCGGCGGCCGCAAGCCGCCGGTCGCTTCAGGGCTTGCGGGCCGAGGCAGGAGGCTCGGCTTCGGTGGCCTCGCGCAGCTTCATCAGCCCGCGCGTCTCCACCTGGCGGATGCGCTCGCGGGTGAGGTTCATGATCTCCCCCACCTCCTCGAGCGTGATTCCACCCTTCTCCGCCACGTCCAGGGCGCAGGTGTGCTCGAGCTCCCAGATTTCCTTGTCCGGGAAGTTGAGCTTGATGGACCCCGTCTCTGGATTCACATCCAGATAGAGGTTGTGTTTACAGGAGACGAACTGGCACGGGCGCGGGCCGTTGACGCAGTCGGCTCGGGTGCGCGGGCGCGTGTCATCCATCTGCTTGAGCAGGTCCGCCTCTTCCGGGTCTACCTGCCCGGTCAGACGGCGACGGCGCAAATCACGCGCCATCTCCTTGCGCGACATCGTCTTGGACCGTCGGCGCTCCTGCGCCAGGTCCTCTTGCGCCTGGTCTCCGCCCTCCTCCACTTGCTTCACTTCCGACATGTCCCCTCCACGTGAGGCCAGTCTAACCGGGTCCACCGGTTCCAGGGCCGGCATCTTATTGCGAACTCATCGATTCGTCTTCGCGTGCGGTGACTGCGCTGCCCAGCCGGGCCACGTCCCGGACCAGATCCTGCGCTCTTTGCCGCAGCGTTGCCAACTCCGCCTCGAGCGAACGACGGTGCTCTCCCCCGAAGGCGCGCTCTCCCAACTCATCCTGTAGCCCATCCAATAGACCCCCGAGGTCCCGCTCCACCTGGTCGATGTGGTTGCGATGGAACACGAAGGACTTCTTGATGTCCTCCAGGGTGTGCCCCTCCGCCATCATTCGTTTGATGACGTTGATACGGCGCACTGCTTCCACGGGGTAGAGACCCAGGCTCCCCTGGTGTTTCCCCTTACGACCGACCCGGCGGCTTCTCGGTAGCAAACCCGCCTGGACGTACTTGCGGAAGGTCGCCTCCGACAGACGCACGCCCCTCGGACGGAAGATTTCCAGGATGGCGCTCGCGGGAAGTCCCCCCGCGTTCTCGCGCTCAATCCGAGCAATCTCGTCGGGGTCCAACAGGTCCATCGGTTCCATTGAATATAAGCTACTCAGAAGAGGACACTGAGTGCCAGAAACGACCCTTCGGTGTCAAGGCAGACCGCTACAGGTCCGTAGCGCCGAGGCGGCGCACGCTTCGTTGCTTGGGGATGGCGAACAGACGCGTCGACGAGGCACACGCGCGGCGGCGCGGCGCCATGCGTCAACGGCGGGAACGTGCGGACTCCGGGAAGTGAGACGGCGAGACGGGGCGGGTGTCGGCGGTGCCCCAGGGCGTGACACGACCTCCCAGGTCTGGAGGTGTCAACGCGTGAACATCAGCAACGGGGTGGCGATGCGCCAGGGCGGCGCTGACTCACCGGCTCCGGGGCGGCCGGAACTCGTGCGTCACCGTGGTGCCCGCGGTGATGGTGACGTCGAGGCTCTTGTCACCCGCGGGATGACTGAACAGCAGCTTGTAGGTGCCGGGGGCCAACTTGAAGGACGCGCGGCCGGAGACCTCCCGGAGGCGGCGGCCGTCGAGGAACACCGTCGCGTACGGGGTGGCCTTGAGCACCAGCAGTCCCGTGGGACTCACGGCGGCCTGACGCACGGGGGGCGAGGCCGTCCCCTCCTCGGCGGACTTCGGAGGGGTGGCGAGAACGGACTCGCGCTTCAACCCCTCCACCTCGGCTTCCGAGTCCGCGGCGTCCTGTGCGGGAGCACTTCCGGGCAGTGCTCCACTCGCGGGCACCAGCTCCCCGGGCGTCACACCGGCGGCGGGAATCGTCGTGTTCTGGACAATGCTTCCGCCCACGGCGGGTGGAACCTTCGGGGTCGGCTCGGCGCGCCCTGGTGAAGTGACGGTCTTGGGGAGGGATTCCGCCAGAGTGGGCCGGGGCGCGGGCTCGGAGCCCGTGGAGACACCCGAGCCACGCACGATGAAGCCCCCGGCAACGAAAGCCACGCAGAGGCCCACGGTCAGCCCCAACACTCGAGGCTTTCTCCAGAACGGAGTGCTCCCGCCACCTTCCGGGACGCCGGGCACGTCACCCCCGTGAGAGGACAGGCCTGGCGACGAAACACGTGCCCCCTGCTCCTCCCCGACCGGAGGCGCGTCGTCCAGAGGCTCATTCGAGGAGAGCGCGGCGTCGACGGAGTCACCCGGCACCGGACCCGACGACGATTCACGCGCCGAGACGGATGGAACTCTCGACTGACTCCTGGAGCGCTCGACCTTCGTCGACTCGACCGGACTCGTGGCCCCATCGCCGTGCGCAAACTCGGGCACGGAGGGGATTCCATCGGGCCTGCTCTGCGTCCGTCCCGGGGCCCGGCCCGAATTCGCGCGGGCGCCCCCGGCCGAGTCCTCGAGCGAGGACACAGAGGGGGTCCCCTCGGTTCGACTCGGCCGCACCGAGGCGATGGGCGCGGCCAGTGGCGGCAGGGGCGCATCCGCACGAGCCACGGGCGAGGATGGCATCGAGGGCAGTGGCATCCGCGGCGTCGCCAGCGGCACCGGTCCGCCCTGCTCCACCTCTTCTCCCCTGCGCGGCAGCACGAAGGTGTCCGCGGCCACGTCCTCGTCGGGGGAGGCCGGCTCCTGCGCGCGAGTCCGTCCAGGCACCAGCACCGCCGTGGGCTCCCTGCGCGACGGAGACGGCGCGACGTCCTGGCGCTCGGGCGCGGGGACATCGCCGAGCACCTGCGTGCGCTCCGGTATCGCGGCCAGCGCCTGCGTCGGGCTCACGGGGAACAACCGGCGCATGAACGCGCCCAGGTCCGTGTCATCCACGGACGTCGCGTGCTCCAGCACACACTGCGCCAGGGCCCGCTCGAACTCCCCCGCCGTCTGGAAACGGGCCGCGGGGTCTCTCTCCAGCGCGCGCATCACCACCGCGTCCAGCGCCTCGGGAACCTCCGGGTTGAGCCGGGCCGGGGGAGGAATCACGCTGTGCTGCACCGCGCGCAGCACCGCCAGCTCCGACTCGCCGTCGAACAGGCGCCCGCCCGTCAGCAGCTCCCACAGCACCACGCCCAGCGCGAAGAGGTCCGTGCGCGAGTCCACATCCTCGCCACGCGCCTGCTCCGGGGACATGTACGCGAACTTGCCCTTGAGCACCCCGGGCTGCGTGAGCTTCTTGCCCGCCTTGGCGATGCCGAAGTCCGTCAGCTTCACGGCGCCGTCATGGGACAGCAGCACGTTTTGCGGCGTGACGTCGCGGTGCACCAGGTCCAGCGGGTGCCCGTTCACCTTCAAGCGGTGCGCGTAGTGCAGCCCCCGGGCGACCTCCGCGCCAATGTGCGCCACGAGCATCGGCGGCACCGGGTCCATCATCTCCTTGCAGCGCCGGCGCAGCTCCCACAGGGAGCAGCCGCGCACGTACTCCATCGCCAGGTAGTACGTGTCCTCGTGCTTGTCGAAATCGAAGATCTGCACCACGTTCGCGTGGTTGAGCCGCGAGGCCAGACGCGCCTCCGCGATGAACATCCCCACGAACTCCGGGTCGCTCGCGAGGAAGGAGCGCACCCGCTTGATGACGACTTCCTTCTCGAACCCCTCGGCGCCCTGGGCGGTGCAGAGATAGATCTCCGCCATCCCGCCCTCCGCGAGCTTGCGGCGGACGACGTACTTGCCGATCTGCATGCCGGCGGCGAGCGTCACGAGTGCGTCCCAACCATGCGCTATTCCAGCTTCACGCTCACCACGTTGAGGTCGATGGGCCTTACCTCGATACGCCGACTGACCGTCTTCTTGAGGTCCGGATTGAAGAACTTGCAGTCATAGGTGCCCACACGCAGTTCCACCTCCTCGAACGGCGTCTCCCCCAGCTTCTTGCCTCCACACGTGACTTCCGCCCAGGGGCGCACCGCGAAGCGCACCTTCGCCGTGCGTGACTCCACGCGAGCCTCCGGCCTCGGTGTCCGCACCGGAGGAGCAACCCGCTCCTCGGGCTGCAGCGTGAAGCGCTCCACCTGCTCCGGCGCCGAGCCCACCGTCACCGTGCGCTCGCTCGGCCGGTACTTCTCGGCCTCCACCCGGACCGCCAACGCCACACCCGGCGCGGCCTCAACCACGACTGGCGCCGCGCCGCGCTGCTGACCGTCCACGATGACCACCGCCCGGGACGGCTCCGCATCCACTCGCAAGCGGACCTTCGCCGCGGGCGCGGCCTCCACCGGAGGCTGGGGAGCCTGCGGCGCCTCCGCCGTCGAAGCCTCCGGCGCCGGCGCCCGCTGCACCACCGGCACCAGCCTCAGCACGCCCAACGGCACCGGCCCCGAGTCCTTGACCTCCAGCTCCGTGCGCAGCTCCTGGTAGCCCTCCCGATACAACACGAGCGTGTAGCGTCCCTCGGGCATCTCCGGCAGCGTCACCGGCGTGCGCGCCGGCATCTCCTGCCCGTCGAACACCACGCGCGCGCCGGACGGAACGGTCTCCACACGCGCTGGAGCCAGCACCACGGGCTCCGGCTTCAACCAGGCCCACAACAACACCAGCACCACGACACCCAGACCCACCGCGGGAATCCACCAGCCCAGTCGCGACGGGGGCGAAGGCGCCTCCACGGCGCGGTTGGTGCCCGCCTTCTTGCGGCCGGGGCGCGCCATGCCCAGCGACAGCGTGGGCGCGTCCTCCTCCTCCAGATCGTCGACCTGAGGCAACGGCAACGCCACCCGCGACGGCTTCGGCAGAGGCCCCGCCAGCTCCGGCATCGCGAGCGTCGGCGCGTCCTCCTCCACGTGGTGCGTGACGACGGGCACCGGACGCGTCGAGGCGCGGACCTCCGCGGGCTTCGGCTCGGTCGCGGCCTTCACATCCGTCAGCGTCGCGCGGGAAGCCGCGCGCCCATCCATCGTCGGCGCGTCCTCCTCCACCCGAGGCGGCGCCTGCACCACGCCCAGCCCCGAGCGCGACGTCTTGTCGGGTGCCGCCGGCTCCACCGCCTTGCGCTGGCCCGACAGCCGAGCCCCCGGAGACGCCAGCTCGATGCGCCCCGTCTTCCCCGTGCCGCGCGGACGCAGCGCCGCCGTCTCACCCTCCGACGAACCACTGGTGCGCGGCAGCGCGGGCCGCAACCCGGTGCGCCGCGAGCCCGCCTCCTGCCGCCCCGAACCGGACGCGGAGTCAGAGGAGTCCTCCGACGGCAGCTCACCCGAGCGCGCCTCGGAGGCCAGCCGCTCCGCGTAGATCTCCTTCATGTACGCGGCGACGTGCGCGGTGGACGAAGGCAACCTGCGCTCGCTCAGCCACTCCTCCAGCGCGAGTTGGAGGTGCACGGCCTCCTGGTAGCGGTCCGCCGGGTCCTTCGCCAACGCCTTGAGCACGATGGCGTCCAGGTCCTGCGGCACGCGCGGGGACACCTGCGACGGAGGCAGCACCTTGCACTCGGCCACGGCGGCCAGTGTCTGGATGTCGCTGCCCCGCTTGAACAACCGCGTGCTCGTGAGCAGTTCGTACAACACCACGCCCAGCGCGAAGATGTCCGCGCGGCAGTCCACCCGCTGTCCCGCCGCCTGCTCCGGCGACATGTACGAATACTTGCCCTTCAACACCCCCGAGCGCGTCACCGTGGCCTGGTCCGCCGCCTTGGCGATACCGAAGTCCACCACCTTCACCCCACCCTCGAACGTCACGAGGATGTTCTGCGGAGACACGTCGCGGTGGACGATGCCCAGGGCCTTGCCCGTCGTCGGGTCCGTGCGCTTGTGCGCGTAGTCCAGGCCCGCGCACGCCTCGATGAGGATGCGGCACACCAGCGGCACCGGCATCGGCTGCGCCATGGCCTCCGACTGCTTCCACACCCGCCGCATGTCCTCGCCGTGGATGTACTCCATGGCGATGAAGAACGAGTCGTCCTGCGCGCCCAGGTCGAAAATCTGCACGACGTTGGCGTGATTGAGCCGCGCCGCGATGCGCGCCTCGTCCAGGAACATCTTGACGAAGTCGTCGTTCTCCGCGAGGTGCGGGAGGATCCGCTTCACCACCACCAGCTTCTCGAAGCCCTCCGGGCCCGGCTGGCGCGCGAGGTACAACTGCGCCATCCCGCCCATGGCGAGCCGCTTCAGGAGCTGGTACCTGCCATACGTTTCAATGGTCACGGCGACCCGACCGCTCCCCACGGAGAAATTCCACGGCCCGTGGCCTGCTGGAATCCGGGCGCGGCGAAGCCCCGAGCGTAAGCCCACACGCCAGGGGGGTCAAACCCTTGTGGTGCCCCTGAAACCGGTTCCGACAGGGCCCCTACCTGCGAGCGGCGCGGACCTCGCGCGTCTCCCGCATCAGCGCCTCCAGCTCGTCCAGGTGCCGCTTGAGCACCGGCATCAGCACCGGCGCCCGGTCCACGCGGTCGAACAGGTCCAGGACACGGTCCACCTTACGCTCGATTTCCTGGGCTCGGGCCGGGGTAATCCGGCGGAGCAGCAGGTCCGCGCCGGCCTCCATGAGCGCGCGGGCGACCGCATCCCGGGAGGCGAGCGGTTCCTCCTTGCGGCGGCCCTCGCCCTGGATGACCCGCAGGCCCTGGGCGCGTGCCCGTGAGGACCTGCCCGCGCTCGTCGTCGTCGTTCCTTCGGAGTCTGGGGACATCACCGGGTGCCTCCTCGGCGGGAGCGGGTACGACCTCAGGGTACACACCGTGAGGAGCCCTCCAATTTTCTGGTCATCCGCACAGGCGGAAGCAGACCTGTAGCACCCGGGGCCGACATGAACGTCGAGGGCCGGATGACGGCCCCTTCGACTGGCTCACATCCGAGGCCCGCGCCCCCCGCTCACCCGGCCGTACAGGAGCGCCGGTAGGTGATGGCCACCTTGGCCCCTGGAGCCGGGATGTTGGTGAAGATGACGGTGTTGGTGGGCGCGTCGTAGCGCCAGCCCGTCGCCGGCTGCCCGTTCACCGTCACCGCCACCGTGCCCGGCTCCGGCGCGTCGCTCAGCGGGAAGCGGTCCTGCGCGGAGAAGGCCTTGTTGGCCACCGCCGTGAGGAGCGGCCCGTAGTTGGGCGCGCACACGTTCAGCACCTCGCCGCCCGTGCGCACCGTGGCCTCCGCGTAGCGCGTGCCTGCCCCGCCCGCCGTGCCACACGCCGCCGCCGTGGGAGCGATGGCATAGAACGTGGCGCGCTGGGGCTGGTTCTGTCCCTTGAGCTGCTGGGCCCACTGCACGTAGGTGTCCACCGCGTCGGGCGAGTGGTCGTCCTCGTCACCGATGAAGACCACCACGAGCGCCGCCGAGTCGCGCAGGAAGGTCAGGTTGCCATCGCGGGGCATGGGCGTGCGTGGATCATCCACGCTGTTCACCAAGGGCGGCGACAGCGCGCGGCGCATGGCCTCGAAGCCCTGCTCCACATGGGCGCACTGCCCTACCTGCACGTTCCGCTGGAGCGCCGCCGTGAGGTCGGCCATCGCGTCCGTGAGGATGCGCGGACGGGAGTTGTCCACCGGGAAGAAGCGCCCCGCCTCGCCGCCCTCCGCCCCACCCGGGCATGCGCCGGAGACAGGACTGATGCCCGTGGTGGTGACGGCCACGTGCAGGTCCACCTGCTTGGCGAGCGCCGTGTCCACGAACGAGGGAACGGCGGCCACCAGGCGAGGATGCTCCTCCACCATGGACGCCGTGTTGTCGACGACGAAGAGGACGTCCACCTTGCTCACGTCCTGCTGGGTGAAGGTGTCCGTCTTCTCCATCCGCCGGGAAGACTCACCGATGAGCGGCACCAGCAGCGGCGCGGTCAGCTCGCTGGAGCTCACGAACAGCGGAGACAGGTTCATCCCATACACCTGCGCCGTGTACTCCACATCCACGGTGAAGGCCTCGCCCGGCAGGAGCGTGAAGGGCCGGGGCCCGGGCACGCCGCTGACGATGAACTCTCCATCCGTGGTGCCAGGGCCCACCCACACGTTCGACACGGACACGGGCATGGAGCACGCATTGAGGTAGTTCACCTCGCGAGGCTCGGGCGGGCAGTCGCGCCGCGCCACGCCCCAATCCACGAACCAGGGAGACGCCATCAGGCACGACATCTCGGACTGCGCCACCAACGGGACGAGCAGGAGCGGATTGGCCGGGTTCATCTGCTCCACCTGGACCTCCCCGGTGAAGGAGCCCCCGAGAACCGGCGCGTGGAAGGCCACCTGGAAGCTGAACCAGTCGCCCGGATAGATCGTGACGCCGAAGAGTCCTCCCCCCGGCAGACTGAACACCCCTCCCCCGGTGTCGCGAAGCTGGATGTTCTTCACCGGGCAGATATCCCGCCCCTTGTTCTCCAGCTTCACGCCCAGCACCGCGCCCCGGCCCGGGTGCACGGTGCCGAAGTCCACGACGGCCGGGGTGATGGCGAGCTCACAGGGCGCATGCGCCATCGCGTCGCCCTTGAAGGCAAGCTCCACCGTGCCCGTGGCATAGGCGTTGGTGTTCATCACCAGCACCCCCGAGGCCCGCCCCGCGCGCGTGGGCTCGTAATAGACTTGGAGGTTGACCTCCTGCCCCGGCTGCAACGTGTACGGCGTGGCCAGGGGCGCGTGGTTGAACTGGAGGGGCCCGGTCGGGTCCGTCCGCCACTCCAACGACTGGATGGTGAGGGTGCCCGCGTTGGTGGCGCCGCAGTTCTTCACGTTGACCATGACCCGCGACTTGGAGCCCAGGGGCTGCAAGCCGAAGTCATGCGCCACGGGCGACACGCACAGCTCCGCCGCGCCACCGAAGCCCCGCAGCTTCACATCCGTGGTGGGGTGACGCCGGCTCTCCACGTGGTAGCGCGCCAGGTCCTCCGCCGGCCCCATGTGCCCCGGGCTGTAGCGAAGCTGCACGCCGCGCACCTCCCCCGGCTGAAGCACCAGGGGAAAGGTCCCGTTCGGAAGGCCCAATGAGAAGGAGGCATCCAGCCCATCCAGCGTCAGCGCCGTCACCGTCACCGGCTCCGTGCTCACGTTGCGGATGCGCGACTCGCGAAAGTCCTCCCGGTCCACGGGCACCGCCGCGAAGTCCACCACGGGGGGCTCGGCCACCACCGCCTGCTCGAGCGACTCGGCCGTCAGCTTCACGGACAGGTCCGCGCAGCCGCGGCACGGAGACACCGCCAGGGCCGCCTGCTTGCGCCCCACCCTCACCGGACGGAACGTCAGCGCCAGCTCCGCGCGGCTCCGCGGCGCCACCGAGAGGGTCGACACCTCGAACTCGTCGCGGTCCGCGCCCACCACCCGAGGCGTCACCTCCACGGGGAGCTCCGTGGGATTGTCCAGCGTCACCGTGAGCGTCTTCGTCGAGTCCGCCTCGATGCGCCCGAAGTCCAGCGCCCCCGGCGACACCCGCGCCCACGCGGCCACGCCCTTCCCCGTCAAGGGAACCCGCACGAAGGGCTCGGTCTGCGCATCCGAACGAACCACCAGCACCGCGTCCTGGCCACCTTCATGGGTCGGCGTGTAGCGCACGCGCAACGCGCGGGCACTGCCGGGCGCCAGACTGTGTGGTCCCTCGTCGACGAACGTCGCCAGGTAGGCCCCTTCCGGGCCCTCCACCCAGACTTCGCTCACGTTGATGCGCGCACGCCCCACGTTGCGAAGGGAAATCTCCGTCTCGCGTGCGTCGTGGAGGGCGACTTTCTGGAAGTCCATTCCCCCGGGAGTGGCTGTCAGCCGCCCATCCGCGAGCGACGAGCGCTCACGGTCCGCACAGCCGACGACCAGCCCCAACACCGCGAAGGCCCACAAGCCCCAGCGCCACGTCATGGCCTCCACCCCTTCCCACCCATCGCCCTTTTCCCCTCCGTTGCCTCACATGAGGACCTGGAGCGGCTTGGGGAGTGAAACTAGGCACCCACTGCTGGGCCAGCAACCACCCACGGGGACGAATCCCGGTGTCAGGGAACGGAGCGGATATCCCCTTCAAATCTTGGGGATGCGCAGCGTCTTGCTGATCATCGCGCTGCCGCTGGCCGCGTACAGCAGCACCAGCGGATGCAACACCAGCGGCCCCAGTTCCCAGGCCCCTCCCCACATCGACTCGCCGATGCGGCCCTTCCACGTGGCCACGGCCAACACCAGCACCAGCCCCAGGCTGGTGGGAATGGGCGTGCCCTCGAAGTACTTCACCTTCCCCGACCCGTCCGACAGCTCCGCGGACGTGACGTTGAAGCGCGCCAGCCGGCTGATGCCACAAGCGACGAAGTACAACAGCACCATCACATCCAGCGCCCCGCGCATCCCCACCGCGAAGGCCAGCGCCGCGGGCGCCATGCCGAAGGAGATGACGTCCGCCAGTGAGTCCAGATCCGCCCCCAGGGGCGACTTCTTGAACCGCCAGCGCGCGATGCGCCCATCCAGGAAGTCCATCACCAGCGCCAGCGGCATCAGCGCGAAGGCCACCCACAGCCACGTCTGCTGCCCGGTGGCCAGGTACTGCATCGCGGAGAGGATGGCGCCCGTCCCCGCGAAGCCGTTGCCCAGCGTCACGAAGTCGGCGAGCACGAAGGTGCGAATCATCGAGAAGTGGCGGCGCGGGCGACGGGCACGCGGCTGCTCGGTCGTCATATCCGCGTTCTCCTAGCACAGTGCCCCCTCTCCGCCCGAC